>CAVCTH010000001.1:0-46150 GCA_963604695.1 Clostridiales bacterium
CCTTCTGTTTCTCCAGAAGTTTCTTCTTACGGGAAATATCACCGCCGTAACATTTTGCCAGAACGTCTTTTCTCATGGCTCTGACGGTCTCACGGGCAATGATCTTTCCGCCGACAGCTGCCTGAATCGGAATCTCGAAGAGGTGACGTGGAATTTCGTCCTTCAATTTTTCACACATTCTCCGGCCTCTCTCGTAAGCAGAAGCGCTGTGTACGATAAAGGAAAGGGCGTCCACTTCCTCCTTATTAATAAGGATATCCAGTTTTACCAGCTCCGACTGTACGTATCCCTTGAATTCATAGTCAAAGGACGCATAACCTCTGGAACGGGATTTCAGCGCATCGAAGAAATCATAAATGATCTCATTGAGCGGCAGTTCATATTTCAGAAGGGCACGGGTCTCCTCAATGTATTCCATACCAAGGTAAACGCCGCGGCGCTCCTGACAGAGATCCATGATGGAACCAATAAATTCCGTCGTTACCATAATCTCCGCGCTGACCATGGGCTCTTCCATGTACTCAATCTCGGACGGATCCGGCAGATTGGACGGGTTGGTCAATTCAATCATTTCACCGTTGGTCTTGTGTACCCGGTAAATAACGCCCGGCGCTGTGGTTACCAGATCAAGGTTATATTCTCTCTCCAAACGTTCCTGAATAATTTCCAGATGCAGAAGTCCTAAGAATCCACAGCGGAATCCAAAGCCAAGGGCGATGGACGTCTCCGGCTCAAACTGCAGGGACGCATCGTTCAACTGAAGCTTCTCCAGCGCATCCCGCAGATCCGGATATTTAGCTCCGTCTGCCGGGTAGAGTCCGCAGTATACCATGGACTGTACCTTCTTATATCCTGGCAGCGGCTCTGCACAGGGGTTGTCCCGGTCGGTGACCGTATCACCTACGCGGGTATCTTTTACATTTTTAATACTTCCGGTAATGTAACCTACCATGCCGGCGCTCAGCTCGTCACAGGGAATGAACTGGCCTGCACCGAAATAGCCGACTTCCACTACATCTGCTTCCGCTCCGGTGGCCATCATTTTAATCGGGGTTCCTTTGCGGACGCTTCCCTCTTTGATCCGGCAGAAAATGATAACTCCCTTGTAAGAATCGTAAAGAGAGTCGAAGATCAGCGCCTGCAGCGGTGCATGCGGATCTCCCTGGGGAGCAGGGATCTTGGTCACAATCTGCTCCAGCACTTCGTCCACGTTGAGTCCGGTCTTGGCGGAAATGCGGGGCGCATCATGGGCCTCAATACCGATGACGTCCTCAATCTCCTCTACCACGCGGTCCGGATCGGCACTTGGCAGGTCAATCTTATTGATAACCGGCATGACGTCCAGATCATGATCCAGTGCCAGATACACATTGGCCAGTGTCTGGGCCTCAATGCCCTGGGCTGCATCCACTACCAGAATGGCACCGTCGCAGG
This sequence comes from Clostridiales bacterium, assembly GCA_963604695.1. Taxonomy (GTDB): domain Bacteria; phylum Bacillota; class Clostridia; order Lachnospirales; family Lachnospiraceae; genus Hominiventricola. Next base: position 1,435 of record CAVCTH010000001.1, read on the forward strand.
CAGCAAGGCTTCTGGATACCTCATAGTTAAAGTCTACGTGTCCGGGAGTGTCTATCAGGTTGAAAATATACTCCTCCCCGTTCTTTGCTTTATAAACAGTACGGACGGTCTGAGCTTTGATGGTAATTCCACGTTCTCTTTCCAGGTCCATATTATCCAGCACCTGGGCCTGCATCTCCCGGCTGGTGAGCAGTCCGGTCTTCTCAATAATCCGGTCTGCAAGGGTTGATTTTCCATGGTCTATATGGGCTACAATGCAAAAATTACGAATTTTGCTCTGATCGATTTCTGACATACTTCTTTTCCTCCGTATTTTACATCATATCATGTTCCAAAAACCTTATCAAGCAAATCTGCCAGCGGTTCCATGGTATTCATGATCTCTTCCACCGTGTTGGTCTGGGCTCCCACCTCAATGAGCAGCGCTTTGGGGGACAGATGCAGGTTGTATCTGAGACTTTTCAGGTAAATGTTCCGGGACAGGCCCGGATAGTACTGCTCACAGAGAAGTTTCAGCTGCAGGGTCAGCGCCAGATTGTCTTCCTTATAGGGATTGTAAAGATAATCGATGGCTCCGTTTCTCCTGGTTCTGCTCAATCCGTTGAAAAACATGAATTTCGCCATGGTTTTACCATTGAGTTCCGTCACCAGACGGGTTCCCTCCGACACGCCGTCCCGGTGCAGGTCGATGACCGACTGGATGGAAGGATAAGTCTCCAGGATTCCGCTGATCTCCTCCTGAGCCCGGCTGTATGCCTCGTTCCGGTCCAGTTTCCCATCGATAAGGTCATAGACGCTGGTTACATGAAGCACCTGATAGCCCCGCTCTGTGAGATACTGGGTGAGCAGTTCCCCCGCTCCCACAATGGTGGTGGAATTGTCCCCCGGCACGGAATCCACAAATCCTTCCTGGGAATGGGTATGGTAAATGAGGATCTGCGGGCCGTCCACGCTTTTGTCGATTCCCATATCTTCTGCCAGCAGGGTCTCCGCATCCAGCTCCTCCGGCGTGATATACGTATTGGGTTCAATGGTATAAAAATGGCTGGTCAGATAGTCAAAATCCGACAGTTCCTCCAGATTGTAAAGAGTTCCTATGGAGGCGGTCTGCGTCTCTTCCTCCGGCTGGGATTCTTCCGGTTCTTCAACAGGTTCTGAATCTGCTTCCTGTATTTCCGGTTCTTCTGCCGTCTCCGGTTCCTGACTCTGTTCCATAGCCGCTTCATTTTCCTGTTGGGCCAGAGATGCCAGATCATAGGCCTTTCCTTCTTCATCCGTCTCATTTTCATCATGGACACCGCCGGTCACCAGCATTTCATAGGTAGCTGCATTTTCCACCTGTTCTCTATGTACCGCACATGCCTCCAGCTTTTTCAGCGGATGCATGGCCATGGCCCAGTTCACGTACCATTCTGTAAAGGAAGCGGTCTCCTCCTCTCGGGTTTCCATGACAAGACCTGGATAGAGCATCCGCGCCGCCTCTTTCTGGAGGGCCTGCTGCCCCATGGAAACCGCATCCGCCAGAAGGGCATAGGGATGCTCCGGCCAGAATCTCCGGCCTCCCGTAAATATAATATAAAAGCTGCCCGTGAAAAAGAAAAACCAGAGCAGCTTTCCTGAAATTTTCTCCATCAATCGCCTCATTGCGTCCTCACCCATCTACATTTATATGGGCACTTCCCCGCTCCTATGCGTGGCCGGGAAGCTGAAAGACTATATTGAGGGCCTCCGACAGGGTAAAACTCAACTGTTTGATCATTTCATCAATATTTTTCGGCGTGACGAACATGCCGTTCAGGTGAGGCGGCATCCGCTCGCAGCTTCCCTGGGCGTCGTAAATGATTGCCGCGGCCTCCACCACTGTGGGCACGCCAATGGCAATGACTGGAATTCCCAGGCTTTCTCTGGTCAGGCTTCCTCTGTGGTTGCCCACACCGGAGCCCGGCTGGATTCCCGTATCTGTCAGCTGGATGGTTCTTCCAAGCCGTCTGGTACTCCGGGCCGCCAGAGCGTCTATGACTACCAGAAGATCCGGCGAGGTCTGGTCGATGACCCCCTGCAGAATCTCCGAGGTCTCCATTCCGGTCTGCGCCATGACGCCCGGTGCAATCCCGCTGACCGCACTGGCGCTTTCCATTCCCATGGCTTCCCGCCCATATTCCTGAAACAGATGCCGGGTGATCATAAGATTGGACACGGCTTTGGGTCCCAGGGCGTCCGGCGTCACATCCCGGTTGCCCAGGCCCGCCACCAGAACGGAACGGCTTTTCTGATCCCCTGCCAGTTCTTTGAGACAGTCTGCCAGTGCTTCCGAGATCTCCCGGTGGTAGTCTTCGTCGGGCACCGCCAGTCCCGGCGCTTCCAGTGTGAGATACGTACCCACAGGTTTTCCCATCTCCCGGGCGCCCCGCTCCGAAAGGATCTTTACTCTGGTCACTTTCAGGTCCAGGTCCTCTTCATATTCCTCTTCCACGACGACGCCATGAACCTCCGTATCACTTCCTTCAAAGCTCTCCCGTGCTTCCAGCGCCAGATCTGTACGCACCCGCATCCGGTCCATCTGTTCTCCTCCTTTTCATTACAGAAATTTTTGGTTCCGCTCACAACCTGTCACTTTCAAACATTTCGCCACAAAATCATCTGATTTTTCCGAAAAAATTCGATTTTATGTATTGACAGTTATGCCCCTTTCGACTAGAATATATTCATGTGTGTTTCCATGTAAAGCCACCGTGTCTCGCTTTCATGAAACACGTATCAAAAGTTTAATGATAATCGCCCATGCCCCTTTGAGGCCGGGCTGTACAAGTTATTTGGAGGTGCACAAAATGGCTAATATTAAATCCGCTAAGAAAAGAATCCTGGTAACCGAGACCAGAACCGCAAGAAACAAAGCAATCAAATCCGAAGTTAAGACCATGGTAAAGAAAGTATACGCTGCTATCGATTCCAAAGATCAGGAAGCTGCTAAAGCTGCTCTGAAAGCTGCTATCTCTACTCTGGACAAAGCTACTACCAAGGGTGTATATCACAAAAACACTACTTCCAGAAAGATCTCCCGTATGCAGAAAGCCGTTAACGCAATGGCTTAATCCGGGATTCGGATATTTTTATAAAAGCATAAGAAAAACGACTGGTACCGTCATGCCAGTCGTTTTTTTATGCTTATAATGTTTCGCGAGAATCTACTTCGCACTGTATTTTACAATCAGAAGCTCCACACTGATCTGATCTCCGATCTGTCCGGTCTTCACCTGTTCTTCTGTACTCACACAGTCCTCCACTGCCTGCCGAAGCTGCGCTTTGGTAAATCGTTTTGCCTGTGCCTGATATTTTCCAAGGGCAAAGGGCGGGATGCCTGCCTTCTTCGCCATCTCTCCCCGGTCCAGTCCTTCTGCTGCCAGTCCCTTCAACAACAGCAGCTGGTGGAACTGCCTGGTAATGAGAAATAAAATCCGCATGGGCGGCTCCTTCATGGCCAGCAGGTCGCCGTAAAGATCCAGTGCTTTTCTCTGGTTCTGTTCCGTGATGGCCTGTACCATGTCAAAGATCCGGTTCTCGGTCTGTTCCGTGCAGACAGCTTCCACATCCTCCGTGCGGATGGCCGGGCGGTCCATGGTGTAGCACAACAGCTTCTCCAGTTCCCGTTCAATATTCTGCATATCGGATCCGGTTCTTCCGAGGAAGATCCGGAGAGTCTCCTCTGTAATCTGCTTTCCTTCCCTTTTTAACATGCCCAGTACCCAGCGGGCCAGCGTCTTTTCGTCCTGCCGCTTGAACTCCACGATCCTTCCATGGGTCTTGATGGCCTTATAAAGTCTTCCCCTCTTGTCCACTTCGGACTCGGTGAGGATAATGCAGGTGCTCTCCGGAATCTCCGGCACGTAATCCGCCAGATCCGGGCAGGCATTCTTGGCAAACCCGCTGTCATCAATGAGAATGACCCTGCGCTCCGCAAAGAAGGGCATGGTCTCCGCCAGATCGATAATCTCCCGCGGATTTACATTTTTCCCTTCAAACACACTGCAGTTCATGGTATCTTCCGGGTCAATCAATGCTTCCCGCAGGCGTTTCCGGTACTGATTTCGCAGATACACCTCTTCCCCGGTCAGCAGATAAATCTTCTTAAATTGTCTGTTCTTGATATCTTCCATTAACATTTTCATGTCCTCATTATACCCTACTGCCTGCCAAATTACAAACCAAAAGCTTACTTCCAGGTCTTTACCCATACCTTCTTTCCGTCTGTGTGCACCCGGATGGCTCCCCGGTCTTTGGTGATGAGAATCCGGCTTCCAACACCCATCAGCCGCTCCAGTGTCTCCTGCCCCGGATGACCGTATCGGTTGGTACTGCTGCAGGAAATCAGGCTTAATTCCGGGCGCACCTGGGAGAGAAATGTCTCCGAGGAGGAATGCCGGGAACCGTGGTGGGCGACTTTTAAAAGCTCCACCGGCCGGAGTGTCCCCGAGGAAGCCAGCGCTTTTTCCGCCTGCTCCCCGATATCTCCGGTGAGCAGCATCTGGAACTCCCCGTATTCCGCCATAAGCACCAGCGACTGCTCATTCCGGTCATCGGACAGGGATCCCTTTTGCGGCCATAGGCAAGTTAAGGATAAGGTGTCTGACTTCAGCACATCCCCCTTTCCCATATAGAGGATTTCCACACCTGCCTCCTGAAGCTTCGCCTCCATCTCTTCGTAGGCCTCATCCTTTTTTCCCACTTCCGGAAGTATCGCTGTCCCAATGGAAATGCCACCGGGCTTCTGGCTATCTTCTAACAGTTCCTCCACGCCGCTGATGTGATCCTGATCCATATGGGAAATGAGGAGATAGTCAATAGTTTCCTCTCCCTCTGCTTTCAAAAAAGGCAGAAGCCGGTAATCTCCCACCGCCGATACATTGGTGCTTCCTCCGTCCGATAAAAATGTCGTTCCGTCCGGACTTCGGAAAAAGACACTGTCCCCCTGTCCAACATCCAACATGGTAATCTCCATCCCCGTATGTACCCGGACACAGAGCAGCATGGCAGCCAGAAAAAGTCCCATGCCGCACAGCACGGCTTTCTTTCTATCCGGCACATACTGATCCGGCTTTTTGCTGTACTTTTTCTTTTGTTTCTCCCGGTAGAGCAGAAAAACACCTGCTGCCAGTGCGAGATAATACACCGGAATTTTCCAGACAGACGGGCTTCCTGTCCGCAGGATGGCTCCCGGCAGTGTCAGGCATTTCCTCCCCGCCCATTCATACAGGTTCAGAATCCAATGGCAGGGAATGGCAAAGATTCCCGCACCGGTCAGCCAGAACAGGCCCGTCACCCCGCAAAGCAGGCCGCATATCATAAGAATGCTCATCAACGGAATAACCAGCAGATTCAAAAAAGTAGAATACAGGGGATATTCTCCAAAAGACATGAGCAGCACCGGAAAAGTCACTGCTGTCACCGACAGACTGACGCTGATCGAAGACAACAGTTTCCCCTGTCTGGGAAAATAAAGCTGCCAGAGCGGTATCAACATTCCGATGGCCAGCACTGCCCCGAAGGATAGCAGGAAGGAACTCTGGTGACTGTTAAGCGGCGTCGTTACCAGCAGAAGAATCCCCGCCGCTCCCAGGGCCGTCATCATATCGTAGGTTCTTCCTATAAGTTCTGCCGTCATCATCAGCACACACATAAATACTGCCCGGAGCGCCGACACGGACGCCCCGCTCATCCACCCGTAGGCGGCCAGCAATCCCATGACCGGAATTCCTGACGCCCAGATCGTTCCCGTCAGTTTCCGTAGAATCCGATAACATCCCATACCAATGAGCGAAATATGAAGCCCTGAGATCGCCAGCAGATGAGCGATGCCATTTCTCTGATACAGCTCCTTCATTTCCTTATCAAGGCTTCCCTTCTGTCCCAGTATCATGGCTTTCATGATGCCGCTCTCCTGCTCGTCAAAGGTCTCCTCATAGACCTGTTCCATGTGTTCCTTAAGACGGGTCAGGTTCTCCCGGACCAGTGCGGAATGTACCGCTAAAATCTGCGCTTTCTCCGCATAAACGGTACAGGCCACTCCCTGTCCTTCATAATATAAGCGGCTGTCAAACTGCCCCGGATTGGTTGGTGTTTCGATTGGATAAATAGTTCCCGAAAGGGAAAGATCCGCGCCCACCGGATAATCGGCTTCGTCGGTCAGATACACCAGAATGTGTGGTGCTTCTATGGTATTAGTCTCATTTTGGATCAGGCAGTCCGCCAGATCCAGCTGTAACTGTTCTTTTTTTCGCGTTCGCCGGATGACCCGTCCGGTTACCTGCCCTTTGCATTTTTCCGTGATCTGCGGTTCCCGGTAAAGGGAAACCGCAGGAAGTAACTGCAAAAGCAGGAACATCAGAAGAGCTGCCCAGGCGATTGGGCGTTTTCTCATTCTTCTATCAGCTCCTCATTTTTTTCAAAAATTGTATTAAAATTAATGCTTTCCCGATAGACCCGGTTGGTCTCGCCGTTAATGCTGATCTGCACTCTCCGGGCCTCCGTGTTATCAATAATGGAATTGACAATGGAGTAAACCGGAACGCTCTCGGTCACATTGTATCCGGTCTCCAGGAAACCTTCATCCAGGTTGACATAACAGATCTTGTCCTTAATGGAAATACTCACCAGCTTGGTCTCCGCCGGAATAGCCGGGTAAGCTCCCTCAAATGGCGGTCCTGCAATGAGCCGCTCCACAATGAGTTTTTCCAGGGAAATATTACTGTTATACTCCATGGCAACCCGCTGGGCCACCAGCTTGTCACCGGTCTCATTGGTATAGTAAAGGGTCAGATCCGCTGTCTTATAGGAATTGATCTCCTCGCCGGGATTTTCAATAAACTGATCTTCGTTCATCATACCTATGATCCGGCCATAGCTGTCCGCAAGCGGTTCGCCCTCAATCTGAAATTCCACATATTCCACATCGGGAAGCTGGCAGAAAGTACGCACCAGCGCTGCCCGGCAGAGGACTTCATAGACCTTCTGCATATTCTGATATTCCGAGGAAAAATTCAGATACAGCTGTTGATTTATAAGATTACATCCTTCCACCCGGACGTCTTCCGGCAGAACCGGCTTTAATTTCTCACTCTCAGGCGTTTCCCGGACCATTTCCAGAAGTTCCTTGATCTGGCCGTCCGTATTGGTGGCCTGCAGTTCCCGGTACTCATAATCCAGTTTGCTCTCATCCTGGTTGATGTACCATATTTTATATCCGCTCTCCTCTTCCTGTGTATGCTGTCCGCATCCGGTCAGTCCCAGAATGCACAGCAGGAGAAGGAGAATGCCTGTCCATTTTTTCATGCTCTTCCTTTCCTACACAATATACCGGAGCGGAATCCGCACGGTAAATGTGGTTCCCTCATCCAGCGTACTCTGTACCTTGATGGCTCCGCGGTGGGCAACGATGGCGCTCTTGGTAATCGCCAGGCCCAGGCCGGTTCCTCCGATCTCTCTGGAATGGGATTTGTCTACCCGGTAAAACCGTTCAAAAATGTAATCCAGGGATTCCTGCGGAATACCGATGCCGGAATCGCTGACTTTCACATAGAAGAATTTATGGTCCGCATCCAGCGTTACCCGCACCCAGCCGTTTTCCTTATTGTACTTGATGGCATTTTCCACCAGATTGGTGAACGCCAGGGACAGCTTGGTGGCATCAATCTCCGCCGTCACGCTCCGGTTGCTCTCAAATACCACCTCAATGTTGGCTTTCTCCGCAATGGGGGTGACACGCTTCAGGATCTGTTCCATAAATTCATTGATATCCGTGGACGCCACATTCAGTTCCGTGGTCTTCCGGTCCATCTTAACCAGCGTCAGCAGGTCGGAAATAACGGAATTTTCACGGTCAATCTCATTGGCAATATCCTGCATAAACTCCTGATAGAGTTCCACCGGAGCGCCCTCCTGCATGAGCAGGGAATCCGCCAGCACCTTCATAGAAGTAAGCGGCGTCTTCAGCTCGTGAGACACGTTGGCAACAAACTCCTGCCGGGACTCTTCGATGAGACGAAGCTTTGCCAGCATAATATTAAAGGTGTTGGAAATATTCTCCGTCTCCGTACAGTCGTGAATATCCAGGTCCCCGTCCAGGGCTCCCTCCGCCAGATCGCCGATGTACTGGTTCATATGCTTCAGCGGCCGTACCAGCCAGTTTGCCAGAAGAATGGCCAGGGCCAGGGCAATAATGCAGACCACCGATACCCAGATCTCCGCAGACCGCCGGAACCCATCCAGCCTTGCATGGATACTGTCCGTGGAAGCACTTGCAAGAATGACGCCGGTAATCTTCTTATCCACGTCCGTTCCCGCCATAATGGGCACCGTCAGTTCAATAAAACGGCCGCTCACATAGTGGCTGGTAGGTTCTCCCTTAAAGCACTTCACCACTTCTTCCGCCACAATGGTACGGTCTTCTTCCAGGCCGTAGGTATCTCTTACAATATTAAAATTATCATCGATGAGAATAATCCGGCCATCATACAGGGTTGCCACCTGTGATAAGTCATTTTCCAGCGCTTCATTACTGTTGTTATGTAAATAATCCGCACTGATGACCTGATTGGCCAGAATCTGACACTGGTTCTTCACGTCGTTGGCCAACTGCGTCATGGACTGTTTTTCGTAGGAAACCAGAAAGATTTCCGCCACAAAAACAGCCGACAGCATACTGAACACAAACAGGAAAACCATGATTCTGAAATTCAGACTTCTGAAAAATTTACCTTTTGTTTTAAACATTGAAATAATATCCTACTCCCCATTTGGTATGTACATATTTCGGTTCGCTTGGATTCTTCTCAATCTTCTCACGCAGTCTCCGGATATGCACATCCACCGTTCTTACGTCACCGGGATAATCGTATCCCCATACCGCATTCAGCAGATGGTCACGGCTGTATACTTTGTTGGGATTCAGAGCCATCAGCTCCAGAAGGTCGAATTCCTTGGCTGTCAGGTTGATCTCCCGTCCCTCAATGGAAAGTCTGCGGCTGTCGCAGTCCATATGAAGATCGCCCTTATCCACTACCTTCGGATTTTCTTTTTCCGGGGTCTTTTTCTTTGTTCTGCGGATGATGGCCTTGATTCTTGCCTTCACTTCCAGAATATTAAAGGGTTTCGTAATATAATCGTCCGCACCATATTCCAGGCCCAGAATCTTATCCATATCGTCGCCTTTGGCTGTGAGCATAATGACCGGAACCGTGGAAAATTCCCGGATTTGCTGGCACACTTCAAAGCCGTCCAGTTTGGGCAGCATCACATCCAGTAAAATAATATCGTATTCATTCGCCTTTATTTTCTCTACTGCCTCTTCTCCGTCATAGGCGCAGTCCACTTCCATGCCGTCCTGCTCCAGACTGAAACGGATTCCTTTCACAATCAGCTTTTCATCATCCACCACTAATACTCTCTGTGCCATCTCTGTCTCCTCAACGAACTTTTATCTGGTCTTTGATCTTTGCATAAATGCCTTCCTTGATGCCCGCAATCTGCATGATATCCTCGGGATTTTCAAAGGAACCATGCTCCTCACGGAATGCGATAATCGCATTGGCCCGGCTCTCACCCACACCTTTTAGCGTGGTCAGTTCTTCCACTCCGGCGGTATTGATATTGATCCGACCATCCTCCGGGACTGCTTCCGGCGCTGCCTCTGCCTCCTGAACCGCAGGTTCCGTCTGCACATCTGCTGCCTGCGATGAAACTTCCGGCATATCATTCTGCTGCCCGGCAGATTCCTGTATCACAGCCGGTTCGACTCCGGCCGTCTCCTCCTGGCAGATGAAGGCAAACTCCTCCCCTTTTCCGCGAAAACCGCAGAAAGAAACACTGCAGCCGGTCAGACAGCCACAGAGCAGAACAAGCAGCCCCGCCATGGCAGGGCGCAATTTCTTTATGCATCTCATACGCTTCTCCTGTCCGGAGAAAGCCTTTTATGTCCTTTCTTTATTGTAGCGGACTTACCCCGGAAAAACAAGCAGAATCTTCTACGTTTCCCACTCAAAAATCACCACGCCCGCCACGGCAATGAGAAGCCCGATGAGCTTCCGCAGGGAAAAATCCGCCTTCTCCACGCCAAACATGCCCAGAAGCTCGATGCCCCAGGAAACGGTCAGCTGTGCAATGACAATGAGCATGGTTGCCTTGGCCGGGCCAAGAGCCGACATGCCCTGAATAACCGTATACGTGATAAAAGCACCAATGACGCCGCCCAGCAGCATGTATTTAGGCGTCACCTGTACCGCGGTCAGGAGATTCTGCCGGTCAAAACAGGCCCAGATGGCAAGGCAGGTGAGCAGAGCTGAAAACTGCACCCAGGAAGCCGACACCCAGACGCTGCTCTGTCTGGTCACCTCCGTGTTAAATACCCCCTGAATACTCATAAGCGCACCCGATAAAAGGGCAATAAAAAATCCAATCACAAGAACTACCTCCTTTTCTTTGGAAGTATGTCCTCATGATTGGAATCTTATACTAATCCAGTCTGGTTGACAGAAGCTCGGAAAATGCCTGCATCTTTTCGGAAGCGTCTTCCCCTCTCCAGATATCGGCAAGGGTCACTTCCAGATTCAGCCACATATCCGAAAGTTCCATAATCTTCGGAACCTCCTGGGCCTTGTCATAAGCCTCGCATACCGTCTGCCATGCCGGTGTGGGTTCTTCGGAAAGTTTCCGGTAAGCCGGCAGCTTTCCGGCACTCTCATAGAGGGAACCTGCTGCAGTTTCCGTCATATAGGATGCAATGGCCTCTGCCGCGCTCACATTGACCGAGTAAGGATTGACCACAATGGAATTGGTCACGGACAATCCTCTCGCCTGCAGATCCGGCGTCAGATCCGGCAACGCTGCTGCTCCATAGAAATCACTGTCCACCGCCTTGTCAATCTGCGCCAGCATGGGCACGTTGACGATGGCATAGACGGTCTTTCCGTCCACAAATTTCTGCATAATATCCTGGGAACTGATGGTATCCGCATCAATGGCGAAGAAACTGTTCAGGTTCTGATAGTAGGCCATGCACTCCCCGATCTTATCCAGATCCAGGGATACCTGACTCTTATCGTCCCCGTTCTCTCCGCCCAGATCCGTGTAAGCACCCATGAACATGAAGTTTTCCAGTACGTCCGCCACATTCCACTCGAAAATGGTCTCCACATCCGCATTGGTGTCGTCCATCTCAAAATTTTCCGCATAGGATAAAATATCGTCAATGGTGGCCGGAACCTGATCTGTCACGCCCTTATTGTACACCAGGAAGCTGGTCTCAATGTAAAAGGGCCTTGCAATGACTTTTCCGTCATAGGTCACCGCATGCAGCGCTTTTTCCCCGTAGGAATCTGCAAAGCGGCTTCCATCCAGTGTCGTAGTCAGTCCTGCCAGGGCTGCCTTTTCCAGCAGAGAGCTGGAAGTAATGTAAAGATCCGGTCCGGACATGGTCTCCGCAATGGATTTCTCACTGATATTTTCAATATAATCCACCTCGGACACCAGCTCTGTCTGAATCTCCACACCATAGGCGGCCGCCGCCTGGGCTGCCGTCTCTTCCATATAGGTCTGAATATCCGGATCTGTGTACCAGACAAGGATCGGTCTTGTCTCTTCAAGTTCCACCTGCGGCTTCTGATTCTTTTGACTGGTATGAACGATCTCCGCTCCCAGTACCAGCACCACCAGGGTCACCAGGATTCCAAGAAACTTCTTTGACATGCCGTCCCCTTTCTAAAAACATTTCTCCAGTTTGGTAATCATTTCATCCACGTCTGCCTCGGTGATGACCAGCGGCGGAACAAAACGAAGCACGTCGCTTCCTGCCGTGATGATGATAAGGCCTTCCTCCAGCGCGCGGTTTACGATCTCACCGATGGGTCTTCCTTCTACTTCCAGGCCCTGGATCAGTCCTTTTCCGCGGCGTTCTTTCAGGAAATCATACTTATCCACCAGAGCATTTAATTTCTGCTCCAGATATCCACCGACTTTCTTTACATGGTCCACAATCTGTTCCTTTTCATAAAGATCAAATACTTTGCTGACTGCCGCGCAGACGAACGGGTTGCCGCCATAGGTGGTGCCGTGATCGCCCGGTGCCAGAGAAGCGTCTGCCACTTTTTTGCCAAGGACAAATGCGCCTACCGGAACACCGCAGCCCAGTGCCTTTGCACAGGTCATGACATCCGGCTCCACGCCGTACTCCTGCCATGCAAACATGTATCCGGTTCTTCCCATACCACACTGAATCTCATCGAGAATCAGGATCAGATCTTTCTCCTCGCAGAGCGCTTTCACACCTTTTAAGAACGCTTCCGTTGCCGGATAGATGCCGCCCTCACCCTGAACGGTCTCCAGAATGATGGCACAGGTCTTCTCATTAACCTGGTTCTTCACGCTCTCCAGATCATTGTAATCTGCAAAGCGCACACCGCCGATCAGCGGCTCGAAAGGCTTTCTGTATTTCTCATTGCCGGTCACGGACAGAGCGCCAAGGCTTCTTCCGTGGAAGGAATGATTCATGGCAACGATCTCATAACGATCCTCGCCGTATTTTGCATAAGAATATTTTCTTGCTGCTTTAAGCGCACCCTCAATGGCCTCAGTACCGCTGTTGGTGAAAAACACCTTCTCCAGTCCACTGGCTTTTTTTACCTTCTCTGCTGCTTCTGCCATGGGAACAGAATAATAGAGATTGGAAATATGGGTCAGCTTGTCGATCTGGTCTTTCAGTGCCTGGGTGTATTCCTTATTGTTATATCCCAGGGACTGGACTGCAATCCCTGCTGCGAAATCCAGGTACTCTTTTCCGTTTACATCATAGAGATGCACGCCTTCTCCCCGGTCCAGTACGATCTGATACCGGTTATAGGTATGGAGAATGACCTCCTCTGCTTCTTCAATATATGGATTACTCATGATAGAATTTTTCCTCCGTATCTCCTAAAATAGCGGTGCCGACACCACGGTCAGAGAAGATCTCCATCAGAATACTGTGGGGGATTCTTCCGTCGATGATGTGGACTCTGGATACACCTGCCTCGATGGCATCAATGCAGTTGGACAGCTTCGGAAGCATGCCGCCGCCGATGGTTCCGCCTGCAATCAGTTCTTTTGCTTCGCTTACCTTGATCTCGGAGATCAGGGAGCTCTTATCGTTGAAATCTCTGTAAAGTCCCTCAATATCGGTCAGGAATGCCAGCTTGTTGGCTCCTACCGCACGGGCAACCGCGCAGGCTGCATCATCCGCGTTGATATTGTAGGTGTTGAACTCATCATCCAGTCCTACCGGGCAGATAATCGGAAGAAAATCCTTCTCCATCAGGTCAAACAGAATCTTCGGATCGACCTCGGTGATCTCGCCCACATAACCGATATCCTTGCCGTCGGAATATTTCTTCTTTACTTTCAGAAGACCGCCGTCTTTTCCGCTGAGGCCGATGGCTTTGACACCCAGGGATTCTACCATGGTCACCAGGCTCTTGTTGACCCGGCCCAGTACCATCTCGGCGATTTCCATGGTCTCTTCATCGGTGACACGAAGTCCGTTGATGAACTCCGGCTCTTTTCCGACTTTTCCGACCCATTTACTGATTTCCTTACCGCCGCCATGTACGATGATCGGTTTGAAGCCGACCAGCTTTAACAGGGTAACGTCGCTGATGACGCTCTTTTTCAGGTTCTCGTCCACCATGGCGCTTCCGCCGTATTTGACAACGATTACTTTCCGGTTAAATTTCTGAATATAAGGAAGCGCCTCTACCAGGACGGCCGCTTTCTCCAGATATTTTTCATCATCTTTTCTCATCTCTTTACTCCTCTCGTGTCCAGGACTTAGCTTCTGTAATCTGCATTGATATCCACATACTTATGGGTCAGGTCACAGCCCCATGCGGTTGCTGTACAGTCCCCCATTTTCACATCGGCGATGGCTGTCACATAATTCTCAGAGAGAATCTTCGTTGCCGCTTCCTCGCTGTATCCGGTAGACACGCCGTTCTCGATAATCTTCAGCTTTCCGGCCGCACTCTCAAAATAGAGATCTACTTTCTCCGGGTCGAACTGTGCTCCGGAATATCCCATGGCACACAGGATTCTGCCCCAGTTGGCGTCATGTCCGTAGATGGCTGCTTTGGTCAGGGTAGACATGACAACGGATTTACTTAAGGTCACAGCCTGCTCCTTACTCTCGGCGCCGATGACCTTCACCTCGAAGAGACAGGTGGCGCCCTCGCCGTCTCCGGCGATCTTCTTGGACAGTTCGGTATTTACATAGTTGAGCGCCTTCTTAAACTCTGCATATTCCGGGCTGTTCTCATCATCGATAACCGGATTCTCTGCCATGCCGTTGGCCAGCAGAAGCACCGTATCATTGGTGGAGGTATCGCCGTCCACGGAAATCATATTGAAAGTATCTTTGATATCATCAGAAAGTGCTTTCTGCAGCAGTTCTTTGGTGATGGCTGCGTCGGTGGTGATGAATCCAAGCATGGTACACATATTCGGGTGAATCATACCGGAACCTTTACACATACCGCCGATGGTGACGGTCCTGCCGCCAATCTCGATCTGTGCGCCCGCATATTTCGGCTTCGTGTCGGTGGTCATGATGGCTTTGGCTGCCTCCAGGCCTTCCTCCTCGCTGCCGCTTTTGGCTGCTGCCAGTTTTTCCACGCCTGCTGCAATGCGGTCCATAGGAAGCTGCATACCGATGACTCCGGTGGAGGCTACCAGCACGGAATCCTCCGGCACGTGCAGCGCCTTGGCTGCTGCCTCTGCGGTCTCCTTACAGTATCCATATCCTTCTGCTCCGGTGCAGGCATTGGCAATACCGGAGTTGATGATCACTGCCTGTGCGGCCGGTGAATGATAAACTATCGTTTGGTCCCATTTTACCGGGGCTGCCTTTACCACATTGGTCGTGAAGGTTCCGGCTGCCACACAGGGAGCTTCGCTGTAAACCAGCGCCATATCCTTCCGGTTTTTGTATTTGATCTGTGCTTCCACAGATGCCGCTTCATATCCTTTTGCTGCGGTGACTCCGCCTGTAATGATCTTCATGGTTCCTTAATCCTCCTCAATAAATGCGGTAATATTTGCTTCATTCAATGTAAAATCATAATAGTTCAGATCCTCACGCTCCGTCCAGCCGATCTTGTTCCAGAATGCATTTCCAATGTCATTTTTCGTAAATGCAATGAGGGTGACTTTGTTGATCTCTTCCTTCCGGAGTGCTTCCATGCAGGCAACTACCATGGCTTTTCCCACGCCGTGGCGGCGGTAGCCTTTTCTCACGCATACATGATAGAGACATCCCCGTCTTCCATCATGTCCGCAGAGAATGGCGCCGATCAGGGTATCTCCATCCCAGGCCGTCACACTGGTGGTGGGATTTCGCTTCAGAAAGCGGGCAACTCCTTCTCTGGAATCGTCAATGCTTCGGATTCCGAAGCCCTTGATCGTCATCCACAGTTCATATAATTTATCGTAATCTTCCGCTTTCATTACCCGGATTTCCATTGTATTTTCCTGCCTTTTCTTTACTTACGGGAAGACCGGAGCCATGCGAAGGCCTTCCGCTTCCTCAAATCCGAACATGAGGTTCATGTTCTGTACTGCCTGTCCGGCTGCACCCTTTACCAGATTATCCATAGCGCCCATCATAATGATACGCCTGGTTCTCGGATCAATCTTGAAGTTCACATCCACAAAATTGCTGCCTTCCACCCAGCGGGTCTGCGGGCAGACATCCTTATTTAACACGCGGACGAAGAACTCGTCTTTGTAATATTTGTCATATGCTGCCTTTACCTCTTCATAGGTAACGTCCTTTTTCAGGGATGCGTAAGCCGTTACCAGAATACCTCTCTGCATAGGTACCAGATGCGGGGTAAAGTTGATGAGTACCGGCTCGCCTGCCGCATAGCCTAACTGCTCCTCAATCTCCGGTGTGTGGCGGTGTCCTGCCACGCCGTAAGCCTTGATATTTTCATTGACCTCGCAGAACAGGTTGTCCACTTTGGCACCTCTTCCTGCGCCGGAAGTTCCGGACTTGGCATCAATGATGATGGTGTTCGGATCAATGAGCCCTTCTTTCACACAGGGATAGATGGACAGGAAGCTGCAGGTAGGATAGCATCCCGGATTGGCTACCAGTCTTGCTTTCTTTACTTTCTCCCGGTTCACCTCGCACAGTCCGTAAACCGCCTCTTCAATATACTGAGGTGCCTTGTGCTCGATGCCGTACCATTTCTCATAGACAGATACATCTTTAATACGGAAGTCCGCGCTCAGATCGATGATCTTTACTTTCTTTAAAATCTCTTCATTTACCAGAGACGCACACAGTCCCTGGGGTGTTGCCGTGAAAATCACGTCCACCTGGTCTGCCATTGCTTCCATATTATCATCCAGGCATTTGGCGTCTACCAGCTGAAACATATTCTGATATACGGATGCATAGGCCTGATCCACATAACTTCTGGAACCGTACCATTTAATCTCTACATCCTTATGTCCAAGTAAAAGGCGTACCAGTTCGCCGCCTGCATATCCGGTTGCTCCGATGATTCCTACTCTGACCATATTCTCGTTCTCCCCGTTGTAAAATATAATAATGTTGTGTTGCGATTAGACAATAGATGTATTGTAAACCCCTTTTATCCTCTTTGCAAGCCCTTTTCTTTAATTTTTGCATTTTTATTCATTCTATTTGCATATTTTTGAATTTTCTATGCATATACATAAAGTTTATGCGTATAATTCCGGATTTTAATGTATAAAATTTCGCTTGCAGTTTTTAATAGGATGTTGTATATTGTAACTATTCGGAGCAAAAGTCAGGCTGCGAAGCAGCGGTTTTGCGAATGCGGCTCTGAATAAACGCATGAATTTACAATACGAGGAGGATTTATAATATGAAAGAAAAAGTTGTTCTTGCATATTCCGGTGGTCTGGATACTACCGCTATTATTCCGTGGCTGAAAGAGAATTTCGGTTATGACGTTATCTGCTGTTGTGTAGACTGCGGTCAGGGAAACGAGCTGGATGGCCTGGAGGAGAGAGCGAAAGCATCCGGAGCTGCTAAATTATATATTGAAGACATCGTTGATGAGTTCGCAGAGGACTACATCATGCCGTGCGTACAGGCAGGGGCTGTATACGAGAACAAATATCTTCTCGGAACTTCCATGGCTCGTCCGGTTATCGCAAAGAAGCTGGTTGAGATCGCAAGAAAAGAAGGCGCTTCCGCTATCTGCCACGGTGCTACCGGTAAGGGAAATGACCAGATCCGTTTTGAGCTGTCCATCAAAGCGCTTGCTCCGGACCTGAAGATCATCGCTCCCTGGAGAATGACCGACGTCTGGACCATGCAGTCCCGTGACGACGAGATCGAATATTGTAAAAAACACGGCATTGACCTGCCCTTCGATCACAGCCACAGCTACAGCCGTGACCGCAACCTGTGGCACATCAGCCATGAGGGACTGGAGCTGGAAGATCCGGCCAACGAGCCGAACTACGAGCACATGCTGGTTCTTGGCGTAACTCCGGAGAAAGCACCGGATCAGCCGGAATATGTAACCATGACCTTTGAAAAAGGTGTTCCGACTTCCGTAAACGGCAAGAAGATGAAAGTCGCTGACATCATCAGAGAGCTGAACAAACTGGGCGGAAAACATGGGATCGGTATCGTGGATATCGTAGAGAACCGTGTGGTTGGTATGAAATCCCGTGGTGTATATGAGACTCCCGGCGGAACCATCCTGATGGAAGCTCACAAACAGCTGGAAGAGCTGGTACTTGACCGTGCTACCATGGAAGCTAAAAAAGATATGGGCAACAAAATGTCCCAGGTTGTATACGAAGGAAAATGGTTCACTCCGCTGTGCGATGCCATCCGTGCATTCGTAACCAGCACCCAGGAGTACGTAACCGGCGAAGTAAAATTCAAACTTTACAAAGGCAACATCATCAAAGCCGGAACCACTTCTCCGTACAGCCTCTACAATGAGTCCCTGGCATCCTTCACCACCGGTGATATGTATGACCACCACGACGCAAGCGGATTCATCACCCTGTTCGGACTGCCGCTGAAAGTTCGTGCTATGAAGCTGATGGAAGCAAAAGAGAATCAGAAATAAATCCTGAAAACGTATCTAAAGAGGAGCATCTCCCAAATGGGAAATGCTCCTTCTTTTTGTTCTTCTATCTTACAGCTTCATAGTCAGGGAAATCCGTTTCTTCTGCACATCCACGGATAACACTTTCACTTCCACGATATCTCCGACTTTCACCAGATCCAGCGGATGCTTGATGTACTTCTCGGACATCTGGGAAATGTGTACCAGGCCGTCCTGATGGACCCCGATGTCCACGAAGGCTCCGAAGTCCATAATATTGCGGACGGTTCCTTTGAGCACCATGCCCGGTGTCAGGTCTTTCATATCCAGCACGTCGCTTCGAAGCACCGGTTTCGGCATCTCATCACGCGGGTCGCGGGCCGGTTTTTCCAGTTCCTGTACGATGTCTTTGAGGGTCAGTTCGCCAACGCCCAGATCCTCTGCCGTCTCTTTCAGATGCAGCACCTTTTTGGAAATGCCCTTCAGGCCGCCTCCGGTGATATCCTCCGGGGAATAGCCCAGGGAAGTCAGAAGCTTCATGGCTGCCTCATAGCTCTCCGGATGCACACTGGTGGTATCCAGCGGATTGTCGCCATTCATAATGCGAAGGAAGCCCGCGCACTGCTCGAATGCTTTCGGTCCCAGCTTTGGCACTTTCAGAAGCTCACGGCGGTCTGCGAAGCGGCCGTTTGCCTCCCGGTAAGCCACGATATTTTTCGCCAGCGTCTTGGTAATACCGGAAATATACTCCAGGAGCGGTGCAGACGCAGTATTCAGGTCCACGCCTACCTTATTTACGGAATCCTCTACCACACCGCCCAGAGCTTCGCTCAAACGCTTCTGGTTCATGTCATGCTGATACTGGCCGACACCGATGGCTTTCGGATCAATCTTCACCAATTCTGCCAGGGGATCCTGCAGACGTCTTGCGATGGATGCAGCACTTCTCTGTCCCACATCAAAGTTCGGGAACTCCTCGGTTGCCAGCTTGCTGGCGGAATAGACGGAAGCACCGGACTCGCTGACGATCACATACTGGACTTTCTCCGGAATCTCCTTCAAAAGCTCCACAATCACCTGTTCAGACTCTCTGGAAGCGGTTCCGTTTCCAAGGGAAATCAGCGTGATATGGTATTTTCTGATGAGCTTTTTCAGCACTTCTTTGGCTTCTTTGACTTTATTCTGGGGTGCGGTCGGGTAAATCACCACCGTATCCAGCACCTTTCCCGTGGGATCTACCACGGCCAGCTTACATCCGGTACGGAACGCCGGGTCCCATCCAAGGACAGTCTGTCCTGCGATAGGGGGCTGCATGAGCAGCTGCTCTAAGTTCTTTCCAAATACCCGGATGGCGCCTTCCTCCGCCTGATCCGTCAGGGCATTCCGGATCTCACGCTCAATGGCCGGTGCAATCAGACGCTGATAGCTGTCCTTCACGGTTGCTTCCAGTACCGGGGTCGTATACGGATTGTCCCGGCTGATGACCCGGCTCTCCAGATAGCTTAAAATCTCTGCCTCCGGCGCTTCAATCTTCACGGTCAGGATTTTTTCGGATTCTCCGCGGTTCAGCGCCAGTGTCCGGTGTCCTGCCATTTTATGCAGCGGCTGGCAGAAATGATAGTAAGTCTCATAAACCGACTGAACCTGGTCGTCCTTTGCCTCGGAGGTAATCATACCTTCCTTCATGGTCTTGTTGCGGATCCAGGTACGGTAATCCGCCTCATCGGAAATGCTCTCCGCAATAATATCCATGGCTCCTGCAATGGCTTCCTCCGCCGTAGAGACCTCCTTTTCTTCGGAAAGATAACTCTCTGCCTCTTCCTCCAGCGGCCGGGTAGTCATCTGTAAAAGGATCATGTCTGCCAGCCCCTCCAGACCTTTTTCCTTTGCAATGGTGGCACGGGTACGGCGTTTCGGACGGTAGGGACGGTAAAGGTCATCCACCGCCACCTGGGTCTGTGCCTCCTCAATTGCTTTTTTCAGCTCATCGGTCAGCTTTCCCTGCTCTTCGATACTGGAAATAACCTGTGCCTTCTTCTCCTCCAGGTTACGCAAATATGTCAGCCGTTCGTCCAGATTACGGAGCTGCTCATCGTTCAGCGCACCGGTGGCTTCCTTCCGGTAACGGGAAATAAACGGAATGGTATTTCCCTCATCAATCAGCTTCACCGCTGCCTCTACCTGTCCCCGTCTTACCTGAAGTTCCTCTGTCAGTTTCTGTATGATATCCATCTGGCTGTTTTTCCTTCCTCTCTTTGGTAAAATCTTCAGATAACAGTATAATGGGTATCCTTGTCTTGTGTCAACGCAAAAGAACCCAGGCCGGACTACCTGGGTTCTTTCGCGTTGAAATGTATATAACTACTAAGGGGATAGAGAAAAGCAAAAAAGAAGGAGACAGGACTGGTTTACAGTGCTATCTCCTTTGATAACTGGTTTCCGCTTTTCTAATCAGAAGTACATTCGCTTCTGATGTTTTGTATTATAGCGTGTTTTTTCCCGATGTCAACGGAATCCGGACACTTCCGTAATATTTTTATTTTTTCCGGAATTCCGGCCTAAAATTTACGGCAGGTTTCCCTCCACATAATAGGTCAGCTTCACAGATCCTGAAAAGCTTCCGCTTCCTCTGACCTTGATGGTGTTCTTACCGGATTTTACAGTCTTTGGATATATGACCGTATAATCCTGTCCATTGATACGGGTCTTGCCTGCGTAGGTTACCGTGATATCCGGATACAGGGTTCCATTCTGCACCAGGGAGACCTGTGCATCCTTCAGCTTCGGTCCGGTAATCTTGAATTTCACTGTCCTGCTTCCGGTATAGTTGCCGATTCCGGTAATCAGAATCTTTGCCGAACCTTTTTCCACATTGCTGCTGTAGCTTACAACGTAATCCACTCCTTCGGTCAGTTTCATCTTGTTATAGGTGAGGTTGACTCCCGGTGTCAGCTCCTGACCGGTATACAGGAACTTCTTTCCTGCTACAGATGCCTTTACCTTTTTCGCAATATTCTGCGGCTGAATCGTGAAATATACATGCTTTACACCGCTGTACCCACCCGCTTCGATACCACGAATCACAATCGCTGCGGTTCCGACTTCTACATTATTCTCATAGGACACAGTGTATTGCCTGCCCTGTTTCAGCTTCTTTCTTGTGGCCGGATCCTTTACCGTAATCTTCGGGGTAATTCCTTTGCCGGTATAGCTCTGTACCTTAATATTTCCAACCGTCACATCCAGTGTATCCGGTTCCTGCTCCTCTGCAGCCTGCTCCTCCGCGGACGGTTCCTGCCAGGACGGTGCTGCCGGGGCAGAGGGCTGTTCCGGGGCGGATGGGGACACCGGATTGGACGGAGTAGATGGTTCTGTCGGTGTCGTCGGTTCCTCGGTTGGGGTGGATGATCCATTTTCAACAATTTCAAAAGAAACTGTCTTCGTATTTCCATAATTTCCCATGCCCGCAACAATAGCCTGGCCAGTTCCTACTTCTATGTTATTACGATAAGAAACCGTATAATCTACATTTTCCTTCAGACTTTTTCCGTTATCCTTCACTTCCAGTGCCGGTTTTAATTCACTTCCTGTATAGTACTGATTCGGAACAGATCCTACCGTAACACCGGCCATGTTCTTAGGTGTAATGGTCCCGGTTGTTTCCAGACTGTTTGTACTTAATTCATAATTGTCTGCCGTATCACCTGACAGAGAAATGTCTGCAATATGAACCCCAATACCGGAGGCGGCATTTGCTGATTGGTAAACCGCACTGCCTGCTGTTGCGCTAATCTGTTCCCCGGCTACGACATTATACAGGTGAATCGCCAGGTTCCCCGCCCCGGCGGCTACGGTCCCATCATATTCCTTGCTGATTCCGGCATCAACCGATGGTGTCACTGTTCTCTTCTTCACGACATACGTCTTTTTCACAGATCCATTGTAGCTGCCTTGACCGGTAATTTTGATCTCATAACTTCCGGCATTTTTAATCTCCGGCTCTACCGTAATTTTATAATCTGTATTCTCAGTTAAAGTCGCATTTCCATTTTTTACGCTGATCAGGCCGCCCGGTTCTGTGGTGTTTCCATCGTACACTTTTGAAAAAGCTTTGAGCTCTACCATTGCATCCGTGATCTGTGTCTTATCTGTCGGTACCGTATAACGTCCAGCTGTCAACTTTAATTCTTCATCGCCATACAATGATTTCATATTGGCATTATATACATAAGAAATGGACGTATTGTCAACTGATACAGTATAGCTGCTTTCAACAGTTCCTGTCGCACCCACCAGGAATAACTTGTCAGGAGAACCAATCGAACCATTATCACAATTTGTCACATCTACCAGATAGTTATTTCCATCATCCATATGCACGATATTCCACATATGGCCTCCGCCTTTACTTCCGCTCCTCATGGTACCTGTCACCGTATAGCAGGTAATCTCTTCACTTTCAAACTCTGACAGATCACACAGATACTGGAATGCTTTGGAATATCCTTCGCATACAACATTGGTAGTTGGATCATTATCAAACACATAAATCAACTGCCACGGATCTCCATATCCATCCGCATAAGACGCGCTTGCCGCTTCACTATTATAGGATACCAGATCACAGATTTTCCCGCGATATGCGTACAGCTTTTCATAATCTGACATAGAATCACATACATCAACGATAGATTGTGCATTTTTTGCTGCCGCTGATGGTGCTGTAGCTTTCGAAGGGTCAATGTAATAACTGTTATCTTTATCCGACGGATCTGTTCCCTTATATGCTGCTGCCGGTGTGAAACGGACTTTCAAATCTCTTACATAAGCGGTCGACCCAGTTCGATAAATACTATATTCCCATATAGCACCGACTGTCTTATCATACCAGTACATATCATACGGGCAGTCTACTAAAAGCGCAGATATAAACTGGTTCTTCTGCACTGTATCTGTAAAATGTTCTTGTGCTTCTTTTCGTAAAGCCTCTCCTGTTGCTGTTGTCTGCCACGTAATGCCAGGATCATCCGGAATCGTAACGACCGCAGTTCCGCCTTCATTGGCTATCGTTTGGGCAAATTCTTTTAACTGCCGGTAGATACGGAGATTTACTCCTTCAAATTTGCGTTCTCCATAATTCGCGTAAGTGGATATGGCATCATTTCCATACAGAACCTGCTCTGCATGTCCGGCAAAGAGTTCCTCATTATCCGGCAGATCTTCCAGAATTTCCGGGTCAATTTCCGCTGTTTCCTCTACTGTCAGAAGCTGCTCTTCTGCATCCTCCTGCTCCGGAACTTCCTCTTCTGCATCCTCCTGCCCTGGATTTTCCTCTTCTGCCTCTTCAGCAGACACTCCCGTCTCAGGTTCTTCTGCCAGACTTGCCTCCGAAGACATGGCAGGAACTGCTTCCTGCTCTTCCACTACCGTTATTTCGTCCGTTGATTCTTCTGCGGATTCTGTTTTCGTATCTGTATCAGCAGGATCAGAAACCTCGTCCGTCACCCCGGCCGCTTTCTCCGTAACAACGGATTCCGTACTGCTTTCTTCCGCACGCACTTCCATCATACAGGAATAATCGATGGCTGAACTCATCATCACAGCCGCCAGCGCAATTGCAAATATGCGCTTTCCCATGTGCCTTTTCATGTATACCTCCCATTTGCATATGATGTATTTTCTCTCCAATATTACCATTATCTGGTTATGAACGAAAGACTGTTTTCACAAAATGGACACACTTTTCATTTTCCGATTATTCTCTCTCGTATCCCTTCGGCGCCTTTTTCCGGAACACATCGTCCCCGTATTTCACGCCCAGTACCAGCAGCACAGCTGCAAGCACGATCAGAGCAATCACTGCCCACTGGGTGGTGCTGAGCATGCTTAAGTTAAAGCATCTCACATTGATCCACATCTGATTGATATTTTTATTGCCCTCGTCGTCAAAATACATCATGACGGCGCTCCGGCTGATCTCTTCCTCACTGGGATACTGTGCGGAAAGCTGGCGGTGTGCCTGCTCTGCCGGTGCGGTGATCACATAGTCCTCATCTGCATTATCCCCGGTAAAGAAATAACCCACCGGATATTCGATGGTATCTTCTTCCCCTTCTTCGGCGCCGTAGGTCCAGTCCAGATAATGAAATACCACATCACTGTCCCCGCCTGCAATGGCAGAGGTATAGCCGATATAATACATGTTGCGGACAGCGCTTTCCGGCTTGGACAGATAATTGATAAATGCCTCTGCTGCCTGTTTTTTTGCTGCATCCTGACCGATGCCGCTCTTTAACATGACCCATCCGTCAAACCACAGGTTCGTACACTCTTCCGGAACGGCCCAGTCCAGATAGAAATCGTCTTCCTCTGCCTGCTCCATGGCATAGACTGCATCCCCGGACCACTGCAGATTGGCCACGACCTTTCCGCTGATCATATCCGCTTTTCCGCTGTCCGTTTCAAAGGAGTAGACATTGGCACGGATGTCTTTTAACTTTTCTTCTGCCTTATCAATGGTCTCTTTCTCCGTATCATTCATAATGGCTGACAGCCGGTCTTTGTAATCCGCGCTGTTCCGAAAAGAAGCATCCAGAAGCTGCTCCCGGTTCAGAATCGCCAGGGTCGGAAAATAGGCGTCGCGCACGTTGTCCTTAATGGTGACCTGGCGGTAAAATTTCGGATTTTCCAGGATGGTCCAGGTGGAGGCTTCCTCCTCCGTCACCTCCTCCGGATTATACACCATGCCGGTGATGCCCCACATATATCCGGCTGCATAATCAGCCCAGTATTTACCGTCAATCTGGTTTTCCTCAAATACGCCATTTATATAAGGAGAGACTCCATTCACATAATAGTTATTTTCATTGTCCCGGTCAAAAAATTCCTGTGAAAGCGGTTCCAGCTTATCCTCCTTCAGAAGCTTCATGATCATATAGTCGGAAGGACACACCAGATCATAGACATTTCCCAGGTTCAGCTGGCTGTACAGCTCCTCGTTGGTGCCGAAGGTGGAGTACTCAACCTTCACCTTTTTCCCATAGGTATCCTGATACCACTGTTCAAAATCCTCGACCAGGGAATGTTCCCCGAAAATATCGCCGCTGTCCAGGTCGATGACTTCCTCCTCGTCCCAGCCGCCTTCGTCGATGTATTCCTCCCAGTTGCAGACCCTTAAGACAATGGTGTCACTTCCGGCCTGACTGCCTGATGCCTGCACCGGAATGACAGACACAAGGGATGCCCCCGTCACGGCTGCCAGGGCTGCCGCAGAAATTCTCTTATTCATTGTCCGCACCTCCTTTTTTCTCACTAAGAAGGTTCCACACCAGCACGCCTGCCACGATCACCACGAAAATCACCGTGGACAGCGCCCAGAGCGCGGTCTTGATCTCCGTGTGGGAACCCTTGGTGGCATTGACCACATAGGTACTGATGGTGTCAAAGGTGGCCGGTTTCGTATAGGTGGTAATAAAATAATCATCCAGCGACAGGGTCACGGAAAGCATAAAGCCGGAAACAATGCCCGGAATCAGCTGCGGAATCACAACCTTCCGCAGTGCCACGCCGGCACTGGCTCCCAGATCCAGCGCTGCTTCATAGATACTGTTGTCCATCTGCTTTAATTTCGGCAGGACAGACAGGTAGACAAAGGGAGCCTCCATCACCACATGTCCCAGAATCATCGGAAAATAGGAATCCTTACTGAATCCAAGCACAACTATGAGAAGGACGCAGATGGAAAATCCGGTCACCACGTCCGCGTTGACCACCGGAACCTGATTGACAAAGTCAATAGCCCTCCTGGATCCTTTTTTGCTGTAAAAGGTGCCGATCGCACCGAGGGTTCCCAGAATCGTCGCAATGCAGGCCGAACCAAGGGCCAGGGCGAAGGTGCCGCCGATCATCCCCAGCAGCTCCCCTGTGGTAAACAGGGTCTTATAATTCTGCAGGGAAAAATTTCCGCCGGTGCCGATGGTAGCCGTGTCCATAAAGCTGTACACCGCCAGAATCAGTACCGGAAGGTACATAAATAATAATACAATGCCAAGCCAGGCAGATCTCACCGTCTTTTTCATCATAAGATTGTCCCCCGTCCTGTCTCTTCTTCGCCAAATCCATTGGTCGCCCAGGTCACCAGGAAGATAATTGCCAGCAGCACAATGGAAATCATGGAACCGCTGTGCCAGTCATAGGCATTGAAATAGCTTCCGATCAGGCTTCCCATGATGTAGGTACTGTTATAGAGCATATCCAGAATAACATAGTTGGTCATGGAAGGCAGGAACACCATGGTCACGCCGCTGATGAGTCCCGGCACGCTTAAGGGCAGCGTCACCTTTAAGAAGGTCCTCACCGGTCCCGCCCCCAGGTCAGCTGCCGCCTCCAGGAAGGATTTGTCCAGCTTGCCAAGGGTGGTGTAAAGGGGCAGGATCATGAAGGGCAGAAAATCATAGGTCATGCCGATCACCGTATTGAGGAACGGGTGATAGGCCAGATTTCCCTCGATCATGGTCAGCACTTCCTTCAACGCCACCACCCGGAGCGTAAAGTTAATCCACATGGGCGCGATAAACAGCACCAGCAGGACATTTTTCTTCTTCATGTCGCTCCGCGCCAGGATATACGCCACCGGATAGGCTACCAGAGTACAGCATGCCGTTACCGTTGCCGCCACCACCAGACTGTAGCAGAGGGTTCCGATGGTATTTTCATCCGTAAAGAAATTGATGAAATTCCCGGCGGTAAACTGTCCGGAGCCATTGGTAAATGCATAGTAGAGTATCACCAGAAGCGGAGCAACGACAAAGCAGATCAGAAATACCGCATAGGGGATACCCAGCTGTTTTCTTGAAAAACGCAGGTTCATTCTTCGCTCTCCTTTCAGTTCTCTCCCGGCAGGGACAGCTCAATGCTCTCCTTCGGAATGAGCAGGCGTACATAGTCGTTCTCATTCCACAGATATTCATCATGCAGATGGAAGTCGTGGTCATCCTTCGTCCTGACCACATAATGGTAGTGGTCTCCCTTGTAGATCAGGGAAATAATATGACCGCAAAGTCCGTCTCCATTTTCCGTATCGTCGCTCATGTCGATGGCTTCCACCGGAACCCTGACCCTGACCTTCACGCCGGCCGTCTCGATCTCCTGTCCCTTTGCATCCACCAGGATGCCGTCTGCATTGATGGAGGAACCTGCATAGAGCTGTGTCACATCACAGGCATATTCACCGCCTGCAAATTCCACGGTATGATTTT
The DNA here is from genome assembly GCA_963604695.1 of Clostridiales bacterium. GTDB lineage: Bacteria > Bacillota > Clostridia > Lachnospirales > Lachnospiraceae > Hominiventricola. The sequence continues at coordinate 28,829 of CAVCTH010000001.1, forward strand.
TCGTAAGCTCACCCTCGAAAATATTCTGGTTAGTATCGGCCAGAATGACATGGATGCCGTCCGGCTCCAGGCACATGCCGATGGTGTCCCCTTTCTTCGCGCTTCGGGTGCTCTGGATGACGACCTCATTATCCCCGGACTCCACGATAATCTCATAGTGCATGCCCTTGAAAATCACGGACTGTACCACACCGGTGATGGTTCCGTCTTCCGGCGCTGTCATGATCACATCCTCCGGACGCACGATAACGTCGACTTTGGCTCCCACCGGGAGATCGTCGAGACATTCGAAGGTAGCGCCACAAAAATCCACTTTGCGGATACCGCACATATGGCCGGTATAAATGTTACTCTCGCCGATAAAATCTGCTACGAATACAGTATGCGGCTCGTTGTAAATTTCCTCCGGTGTACCGATCTGCTGGATCTTACCGTCGGACATGACAACGACTTTGTCGGACATGGTCAGGGCTTCTTCCTGGTCATGGGTGACATAGATGAAGGTGATGCCCAGCTCTTTGTGCATGGCCATAAGCTCCAGCTGCATCTCTTTTCTCATCTTTAAGTCCAGCGCACCCAGGGGCTCGTCGAGCAGCAGGATCTCCGGCTCGTTGACGATGGCTCTCGCAATGGCAATACGCTGCTGCTGTCCGCCGGACAGGGTGGAAATGCTTCTCTTCTCGAAGCCTTCCAGGTCTACGATTTCCAGCGCGCGGCTTACTTTGGCACGGATCTCCTCCTTCGTCAGCTTTTCCTGACGGGTAACGGTCTCTCCTGCCGCATTTTTGTAAGTTACGTTTTTCGTTTTCAGCTTCAGGCCGAAAGCGATATTATCAAAAATATTCAGATGCGGAAATAACGCATATCTCTGAAATACAGTATTAATCGGTCTCTTATTGGGGGGCAGCTGGCTGATGTCCTCCCCATTTAACAAAATCTGTCCTTCTGTTGGGATGTCAAATCCGGCTATCATACGTAAAGTCGTGGTCTTGCCACAGCCTGACGGCCCCAGGAACGTCACAAACTCTCCTTTTTTTACCTGGAGATTAAAATCCTTCACCGCTTCAAAATTATCCTCGAAGCGCTTTTTAATTCCTTTCAGTTCAATAATGTGTTCAACTGACATGGTACGGCTCCCAGCTCCTTTCTTTCGTTACATGAATTACAGATTTGTACACAGGAACGCATAAAAATAAGGCAATAACGTCAAGATGCCTTTCGTTTCTTGACGTCACTGCCTTTCGTTCCTGTGCCAATATCACTAAGTAGAATAGTATTCGATATTGAGAAAAATGTCAATATTATATTTGAAATTATTCAGAGCCATACGTACCTAACAAAAGTGATATTCTCTGAAAAGGAACCGCTCGCGCTAAGTCCTCGATCCAGCGGTACTAACCTTCGAATATCGTCTGCGTCTCATTCTCAGGAAGTACCGGGACTGCGGACGTTCCTTTCAGAGAGCATCACTTTTTATTAATCATCAATCTCTCCGGAAAATGTCCCTCGTATAGACTTTTTCCTGTACGTCGTCCAGTTCGGAACTGTAGCGGTTTGCGATGATGGCCTGGCTCTCCTGTTTGAACCGGGCAAGGTCATTGACCACCAGGCTTCCGAAGAAGCGGCTTCCGGCTTCCAGGGTGGGTTCGTAGATAATGACTTCAGCGCCTTTGGCCTTGATCCGCTTCATAATGCCCTGAATGGAGCTCTGGCGGAAATTATCGCTGTTGGCTTTCATGGTCAGGCGGTAGACGCCCACGGTCACCTGCCGTCCGGGAAGGCCGTTTCTGCCGTTCTCGCCTTCATAGTATCCGGCGCGTTCCAGTACCCGCTCTGCGATGAAATCTTTTCTCGTCCGGTTGGCTTCCACAATGGCTTCAATGAGATTTTCCGGCACATCCTGGTAGTTGGCCAGCAGCTGCTTCGTGTCTTTCGGAAGGCAATAACCGCCGTAACCGAAGGACGGATTGTTGTAGTGGCTTCCAATCCGCGGGTCCAGGCAGACGCCGTCAATGATGTGCTTCGTATTCAGGCCCCGCACCTCTGCGTAGGTATCCAGTTCATTAAAATAAGAAACCCGGAGTGCCAGATAGGTGTTGGCAAACAGTTTTACTGCTTCCGCTTCGGTTGTTCCCATAAAGAGGGTGGGAACTTCTTCTTTAATAGCGCCTTCTTTTAAGAGTCCGGCAAAGGTCTCCGCCGCTTCCTGAAGATCCTCTCTTCCTTCCGGCACGCCCACAATAATCCGGGACGGGTAAAGGTTATCATAGAGGGCTCTTCCCTCCCTTAAAAATTCCGGGGAGAACAGAAGGTTTTTGCAATGATATTTTTCATACATATGCTGGGTAAATCCTACGGGAACCGTGGATTTTACTACCATTACTGCCTCCGGATGGCATTTCTGCACCAGCTGAATCACCGCTTCCACGGAACTGGTGTCAAAATAATTTTTTACCGGATCGTAGTTGGTGGGAGTGGAAATAATGACAAAATCCGCCTGGCGGTATGCCATCTCTCCATCGGTAGTGGCTGTCAGGTGAAGTTTTCCACCAGCTAAATATTCTTCAATCTCTTTATCCACAATGGGAGACTTCCCGCTGTTAATAAGATCGGTTTTTTCCTCTATAATATCTACGGCCCACACCTCATGATGCTGGGATAACAGCACCGCGTTGGACAGACCCACATAACCGGTTCCGGCTATGGCAATCTTTATTTTCTCTTTGTTCATGTCCTGATCCTCCGCTTATCACTCTAACATTGTGCCCGGGCAATGTCAATGAATAAGAATGCGAACTGGCCCCCGTACACAAAAATCCGCCTGCCATGGCGCTCCACAGCAGACGGACCTTCAAAGGGGAGGATAAGTATTCAATTTCTCTTCCGTACATTTACAGTATACCCTTCCCAATCGTTCTTATACGTAAATCCCGCAGAAATTTTTTGTGCAAAAAGACTTGTTATGTAGTTTTAAATACTATATAATAGATAAACGAGGTGATTACGTATGACAATTAACCAGCAGGACATTCTCAACAGCATTCTGGAAAGCCTTGACCGGATTGATTATATCAAACCAAGGGAGATTCCGAACATCGATCTCTATATGGATCAGGTGACGACATTTATGGAAGAACATTTAAGCTCCTCCAAGCGGTATCCGGAGGATAAGATCCTCACCAAGACCATGATCAACAACTATGCGAAGAACCGGCTTCTGCCCTCTCCGGACAAGAAAAAGTATTCCAAGGAGCATATGCTGCTTCTGATCTATATTTACTATTATAAATCCATCCTCTCCATCGGAGATATCCAGAATCTTCTGGAGCCGCTGACCGAGCGGTATTTCCACAACGAGGGCGATTTTAACATGCAGTCCATCTACGAGGAAGTATTCAGCCTGGAGAAAAGCCAGGTGGAGAAAATGAAGCAGGATGTGATCGATAAATATCACATTGCCTCCGAGATTTTCCCGGATGCAGAGGAGGAAGACCGGCAGTTTCTGCAGACCTTCTCCTTTATCTGCCTCTTAAGTTTTGATGTGTATGTGAAAAAGCAGGTCATCGAGAAACTCATCGACGGCCTTCCTAAGAAAGAAACCGGAAAGAAACGCAAAGAAAAAGAGTAAACCGTGTTGTGCGGCTTACTCTTTTCCTTTTTCTTCATCTTCTTTTTCCAGACGGCGGAATACCATGTCGTATCCGTCATTTCCGTAATTCAAAGAGCGGTTCACGCGGCTGATGGTCGCGGTGGATGCTCCTGTTTTCTCTGCTATCTCCAGATAGGTCTGTTTCTCCCGCAGCAGCTTTGCAACTTCAAAACGCTGGGACAGAGACTGGATCTCGTTGATGGTGCAGACGTCTTCAAAGAAAGTATAGCATTCTTCCATACTCTGCAGACTGAGGATCGCGCGGAAGAGTCCGTCGGTGGCCTCATTGCGAATTCTTTTGCTCATGTCTTACCCCCTGATCTTGTACTCCTGATTTCAACATTTTAACACACTAAAATCATAAAGTCCAGCCATTCTGAAGATATTTATTGATAAATGAATAGAGCCGTTCCTTTTTAGAATTGGCTACCAGCTCTTCCGGGAACTCCACTTCCTCAATCAGTTCCAGGGAACGGCTGTGGTTGAGGATATCCTCATAATAATGGGCGTCGCTTCCCATGATGACAGACACGCCGTATTTTTTGCAGAGGCGGAGCAGAGTCAGGTCATTTTCCCGCGCATTCTGGCGGAAACCTCTGGGGTTCAGGGAATTGTTGTTGATCTCCAGCAGGGTATGATATTCCTTGGCCGCCTGTACAACCGCTTCATAATCCAGCGGATAGCGTCCGTCATCCGGATGGCCGATGATATTGATGTGCGGATTTTTCATGGCGTTAATGATGCAGGCCGTGTTCCAGTCCCGGCTGCCCGGCTTGATGCAGGGCGTGTGAAGGCTTGCAATGGCCACGTCCATCTTTCCCAGATAGGGTTCCCCCAGATCCACGGTTCCATTCTCATCCAGAATGTTCAGCTCCACGCCCAGCAGCACTTCCAGATCTCCGTGCTGACGAGGCACTACTTTCAGATTATGAAAATAAAATTCTCCGCAGGTACCCGGCATTTTCGGTGCATGTTCCGTAATTCCGTATACTTCCAGTCCCTTATCCTGGGCTGCATGGATCATTTCCATCATGGTGTTATAAGCATGCCCGCTGGCAATGGTATGGGTATGCACATCCAGTATATCTCTCATCTTCGGTCGTCCTTTCTGTCATGTTCATGGAATACGACAAGGAGCAGAAAAGTTTCCCCTCCTGCTCCTTCATTTATCAGTTTTTCTGTGTCAGAAGCACATTCAGGTCGCGGATGGCCTGCTCCTGGCTCTCCACCAGCAGTCCCTGCATCCCAACGCCAAGCGCTGCGTCCACATTGATTTTTGTATCATCCAGGAAAATACTTTCCTCTGCTTTCAGGCCATACCGGTCAAGCAGTGTATGGAAAATTGCTGCATCCGGTTTGATCTGGTGCACTTCATAGGACATAATACCGCCGTCCATCTCTTTCATAAAATCCAGAGAATCTGCCGTATCACGGCGCACCTGCTCCCCATAGTTGGAAAGATAATAGGTGCCATATCCTCTTGCTTTCAAATCCTGCAGCCACGGAATACTGCCTTCCCGTCTCCGCACCAGGGTACGGAAATCAGACAGAAGAAGACCAATCTCCTGCTCAAGCTCCGGTGCTTTTCCGATGAGCAGCTGACGGAATTCTTCGCCGCTTAACACGCCCCGGTCCAGTTCCTTCCAGTCCGGCCCCAGCATCATGGCACGGGCAATCCGGTCTGCCTTCTCACCCGTAAATCCATAATGTGCAATATGATCCTGCCAGCAGTAATCTACCAGTACATTTCCAATGTCAAATACAATATTTCTGATCATAAGTCTCTTATTTTACGTTTCTGTGGATGATATCGTTTCTTCCCGGTCCGTTGGAAATCATGGTAATCGGGAATCCGATCTGTTTCTCAATGAACTCGATGTATTTGCGGCAGTTCTCCGGCAGATCCTCGTAGTTCTTGATTCCGCGGATATCGCATTTCCAGCCCGGAAGTACCTCGTATACCGGTTTTGCTTTCTCCAGCAGATGGGTAGTCGGGAAATCGGTGGTTACTTTACCATCGATATCGTAGCCTACGCATACCGGGATCTCATCCAGATAGCCAAGTACGTCAAGTACGGTAAATGCTACGTCGGTAGCGCCCTGCAGACGGCATCCGTATTTGGAAGCGACACAGTCGAACCATCCCATTCTTCTCGGACGTCCGGTGGTTGCGCCGTACTCTCCGCCGTCTCCGCCGCGTCTTCTGAGCTCGTCTGCCTCGTCACCGAAGATCTCGCTGACGAATGCACCTGCTCCTACTGCACTGGAGTATGCCTTGCATACGGTGATGACCTGTTTGATCTCATAAGGCGGGATACCTGCTCCAATGGCACCGTAAGCTGCCAGTGTGGAAGAGGAGGTAACCATCGGATAGATTCCGTGATCCGGATCTTTGAGGGTTCCCAGCTGGCCTTCCAGCAGAATGTTCTTGCCTTCTTTGATGGCATTCCACAGATAGGTGGATACGTCGCATACATACGGCTCTACCATCTTCTTGTAGCCCATGAGCTCTTCGTAAATATCGTCCTCTTTGAGCGGCTCTGCATGATACAGGTTCTCAAGAAGTACGTTTTTCTTCAGAATTACGTTTGCAATTCTTTCTCTTAATTCTTTTTCATCGGCAAACAGGTCGCTGACCTGGAAACCGATCTTTGCATATTTGTCTGAATAGAACGGTGCGATACCGGACTTGGTGGATCCGAAGGATTTTCCAGCCAGACGCTCTTCTTCCAGTTTATCAAAAAGAATATGATAAGACATTACCATCTGCGCACGGTCAGACACCAGGATCTTCGGCATCGGAACGCCCTGATCCACAACTCCCTGAAGCTCCTTGAAAAATACCGGGATATTCAGTGCCACGCCGTTTCCGATAATGCTGGTCGTATGACCATAAAAGATTCCGGACGGCAGGGTGTGTAATGCAAACTTTCCATAATCATTGACGATTGTGTGTCCCGCATTGGCTCCTCCCTGGAATCTTACAATAATATCGGACTCCTGGCCGAGCATATCGGTGATCTTGCCTTTTCCTTCGTCACCCCAGTTTGCTCCTACAACTGCTCTTACCATAGATAACTTTCCTCCATTTCACAGGTTTCTCTTTTCCTGTCCTGTATAAACAACTGCGGTCCCAGGTTAAAATTGACCGCATACACAGCTTAGTATATCTTATAAATGTTAATAAGTAAAGTGCTTTTTACGATCATCATTCACAAGTGCCCAACGAGCGCGGAAGTGACTTTCTGTGAAAGGAACGTCCGCAGTCCCGGTACTTCACAAGAACGAGCCTTTGGCGATGTTCGAGTGTTAGTACCGCTGGATCGAGGACTTAGCGCGAGCGGTTCCGCTCACAGATTGTCACTTTCGGCCATTGGGCACCTGCACATTACGATATCATCCGAAATCGAACAGGGATAACTGATTGGATTCGGGCAGGCCTTCCAGAAGACCCAGATCTGCCATCAGGTCAATGACGGTCTTGCTGAGCTTGCTGCGCTGGCGGAGATCGTCCTTGGACAGGAACGGTCCCTGGGCTGCCGCTTCCACGAAGGCGTCGGCCGCCTTATCACCCAGTCCGTCGATGGTGGACAGGGACGGCATGAGTTTTCCGTCGATGATCTGGAACTCGTGGGCGTTGGCCCGGTAAATGTCGATCTTCATAAACTCAAAGCCGCGGGCGTACATTTCCTGTACACTCTTCATATCCTTCAACGTCTCCTGCTCCTTCTGGGAGAGGCTGTCGCTTCTTCTCTTATAATCCGCCATATAGTATTCCAGGCGGTCCCGACCCTGACACATGATCTCATAGTTGAATGCATCCGCACGGATACTGAAGTAGGCCGCATAGTAAGCCAGCGGATAGTTGATCTTACACCAGGCAATTCGCCACGCCATCATAACGTAAGCCGCCGCATGGGCTTTCGGGAACATGTATTTGATCTTCTCACAGGACCAGATGTACCAGTCCGGCACGTTGTGGGCGATCATCTCTTCCTTCCATTTCGGCCAGTTGTCACATTTTCCTTTGGCAACGGTTCCTTTCCTGACGGCCTCCATGATTTTGAAGGACATCTCACTGTCCAGACCCATACCGATAAGATAGGTCATAATATCGTCTCGGGTACAGATGGCCGTGGAAATGGTTGCCTTTCCTTCCTGGATCAGGGTCTGTGCATTCCCCAGCCATACATCCGTTCCATGTGCCAGTCCGGCGATACGGACCAGATCTGAGAAATGGGTCGGATGGGTATCAATCAACATCTGCATAGCGAACTCGGTACCGAACTCCGGGATTCCCAGAGAGCCAAGCCTTGTGCCGCCGATGTCTTCCGGCTTCACGCCAAGGGCTTCCGTGCTCTGGAATAATGACATAACCTGCGGATCGTCCAGCGGAATGGTCTTGGCATCCACGCCGGTCAAATCCTCCAGCATACGGATCATGGTCGGATCATCATGGCCCAGAATATCCAGCTTCAGCAGGTTATGGTCGATGGAATGGTAATCGAAATGGGTGGTTACCGTATCCGTGGTCATATCGTTGGCCGGATGCTGCACCGGCGTAAAGGAATAGATGGTCTCGCCCAGCGGCAGTACGATGATGCCGCCCGGGTGCTGGCCCGTGGTCCGGCGGACGCCGGTACAGCCCTGCACGATCCGGTCGATCTCACAGTTCCGTTTGCTGGTGCCACGCTCTTCATAGTATTTTTTTACATATCCGAATGCTGTCTTGTCCGCCAGCGTACCGATGGTTCCCGCACGGAAGGTCTGGCCTGCTCCGAAAATAACCTCGGTGTATTTATGCGCCTTGGACTGATAGTCTCCGGAGAAGTTCAGGTCGATATCCGGCTCCTTATTTCCCTTGAATCCAAGGAAGGTCTCGAATGGGATATCAAATCCTTCTTTTAATAATTTATGGCCGCACACCGGGCAGTCCTTGTCCGGCATATCGCAGCCCGCCATGCCCGCAAAGGGTTTTACATCGTCCGAGTCAAAATCGCTGTAATGACACTGGGGACAGATGTAATGGGGCCGCAGGGGATTCACCTCCGTGATTCCCGCCATGGTTGCCACAAAGGAAGAACCGACGGAACCACGGGAACCTACCAGATACCCGTCGTCATTGGATTTCCACACCAGCTTCTGGGCGATGATGTACATAACGGCGAATCCATTTCCGATGATGGACTTCAGCTCCCTCTCCAGACGCTCCGTTACCACTTCCGGCAGATTTTCCCCGTAAATCTCATGAGCCTTGTTGTAGCAGATCTCACGCAGGGTCTTGTCGGAATTGGGAATGACCGGCGGACACTTGTCCGGACGTACCGGGGACAGATGCTCGCACATATCGGAAATCATGTTGGTGTTGGTGATGACCACCTCTTCTGCCTTTTCCGCGCCGAGGAATTCAAATTCCGCCAGCATTTCCTCTGTGGTACGAAGATACAGAGGCGCCTGCTCATCGGCGTCGCTGAAGCCTTTACCCGCCATAATGATTCTCCGGTACACTTCATCCTCCGGATCAATAAAATGCACGTCACAGGTGGCAACTACCGGCTTCTTAAATTCTTCGCCGAGCCGCACAATCTTCCGGACATTTTCCCGGAGATCTTCCTCGGAGTTCACCGGGTTCTTGGAATCCCGGAGCATGAATCCATTATTGCCAAGGGGCTGAATTTCCAGATAATCATAGAAATTCACGATTCGCGCCACTTCCTGGCTGGGCGCACCTCTCAGGATCGCCTGATAAAGCTCTCCCGCCTCGCAGGCAGAACCCACAATCAGACCTTCCCGGTATTCATTCAGAAGACTCTTGGGAATCCGCGGTCTTCTGGCAAAATATTTAAGATGCGACCAGGATACCAGCCGGTACAGATTCACTCTTCCGATGTCATTTTTCGCCAGGATAATGACATGGTAGGTAGGGAGCTTCCGGATGGCATCCTCATTGGTCCGTCCCATCTCGTTGACCTGGTCGAGATTGTAGGCGTCTCTCGCCTTGAACATCTCAATAAATTTTACAAAAATCTCTGCCGTGCAGGCTGCATCGTCCACCGCCCGGTGGTGATGATCAAGGGAAACGTTCAATGCCTTGGCTACCGTATCCAGCTTGAATTTATTAAGAGCCGGAAGCAGAAGGCGCGCCATAGCCACCGTATCACCCACCGTAAAGTCCGTGGGAATGTTCATCCGGCGGCAGTTTTCCTCGATAAATCCCGCATCGAAGGAAGCATTGTGGGCGATCAGCACACAGCCCTCACAGAACTTCAGAAAATCGGGCAGAATCTCCTCGATGGTGGGCGCATCCATGACCATCTCATCACTGATGCTGGTCAGCTCCTCGATCTCAAAAGGAATGGGCTCCTTCGGGTTGACAAAGGTACTGAACCGGTCGGTGATCTTTCCGTTCTCCACCTTCACCGCGCCGATCTCAATGATCTTATTGTTGACCGCAGAAAGTCCGGTGGTCTCCAGGTCGAATACGACGTAGGGATCATCCAGGCTCTGGCCTTTGGAATTTTCCACCAGTTCCTTCAGGTCGTCTACCAGATAGCCTTCCACTCCGTAAATGACTTTGAATTCTTCATCCTTGGAAATGGTGTGGCTGGCCTCCGTAAATGCCTGGACGCAGCCGTGGTCGGTAATGGCAAGGGCAGGCATGCCCCATGCCTTGGCACGTTTCAGAAGAACGGACGCATCGGTGACACCGTCCATATCGCTCATCTTCGTATGGCAGTGCAGCTCCACACGCTTCTTGTAGGAATAATCCATACGGGAAGTAGTAAAGTCTGCGATCTTCTTGATTCCCACCACGGAGCTGATGGTCAGTTCGTGATCAAAACGGTCCAGGGTCGTCATACCTTTGAGCTTCACAAAGCCGCCTGCGGAAATCTTGCTCCGCAGTTCTTCCAGCTGCTCATTTCTGGTAAACATTTTTACATGGATGGTATCGGTAAAGTCTGACACGGTCAGGGTGACAATGGTACGCTCCCCGCGGATCTCCCGCTCCTCCATGTTGAGAATCTTGCCGCGGATGGTAACCTCGCCCATCTCCTCGATGACCTGTTCCAGCGGCATGGGTTCGTCCTCGAAATCACGCCCGTAGAGCACATCCGGGTTGTCGCTTCTGCGGATGCTGCCGCTCCGGCCTTCTCCGCCAAAGCGTCCGCCGCCGAAGGATTTTCTGCCGCCAAAGCCAGATTTTCCGCCTGAACCGCCTGCATCTTTTCCGGCTGCTGCTCCGGCATTTCCACCGGCTGCTGCCCCGGCACCATTTCCAGAGGATTTTCCAGCAGAAGCGCCTGCTGCCTTTGCCTCTTCCCTGGCTGCTTTCCGCTCCGCCTTCGCCTCGGCTTTGGCCTCTTTTTCCTTCATGAGACTCTCGGTCAGGAAGGTGATCTTCTGGCGCATCTGGGCCTCGCTCTTCTCCAGACTCTTGTGATCCTTGAAATCCACATAGTTCACGTCCACCTTCACCTGGAATCCACAGCGCTCATTGAACACCCTGTCCAGAATCCGCAAAATGTCGTCCACGGCTTCCTTGTCATAGACCTGATCGGAAACGGAGACCATCATGTTGTGCTCATCCGGAAACTCTACTTTCGCATTTTTCATAATGCTTCTTTTGTAGGGACTGTAGGCTTCCAGCTCCGTCAACACACTTTCCTCATAGAGATCCCACAGCTTTTCCGGCGTGTACTGCCCGGACAGCTGGAATTTCTCAAAGAAATAGACCTGGGTCTTTCTGGTACCGAAAATCTGCCGCTGAATCTGTTTTGCAATGTGAAAAAGCTGATCTTTTGCAATCAGCTTTTTGCTCACAATGTACACTCTGAGCACATCACGCTTCGGGTTCGTCGACACCCGGGTTACCATGACCTGCTCAAAGAGACTATGTAATTGTCCGTCTACCTGCAGTGTCCGAAACACTTCAAAAAACGGTTTTTCATTCATTCCAGTTCTCCAGTTCTGTACGAAGGGCATCCAGGAGCTGATCCTCCGGGAGCTTCTGAACGATCTCACCATGTTTAATCAGAAGACCGATACCGTCGCCGCCTGCGATTCCGATATCTGCTTCCTTTGCCTCGCCCGGTCCGTTGACCACGCAGCCCATAACGGCTACCCGGATATCCAGCGGATAGTTGGCTACCATGGCTTCTACTTTATTTGCCAGACCGATAAGGTCAATCTTCGTTCTGCCACAGGTCGGGCAGGAAACCACTTCCACGCCGCCTTTTCTGAGTCCCAGGGTTCTTAAAATCAGGCGGGCAGATTTTACTTCCTCTGCCGGATCGCCGGTCAGGGAGACACGGATGGTATCACCGATGCCCTGATAGAGAATCACGCCAAGACCGACTGCGGATTTGATATTTCCGGAATACAGGGTACCTGCCTCTGTAATTCCCACATGAAGCGGGTGATCCGTCTTCTGGGCAATCAGTTCATGGGCTTTGGCACACATGAGCACGTTGGAAGATTTGATGCTGATGACCAGATTGTCGTATCCCATATCCTCGATGATTTTCACTTTGTCAAGGGCGCTCTCCACGATACCCTCTGCGGTAACGCCATGGTATTTCTCCACCAGGTCTTTCTCCAGGGAACCGCTGTTGACACCCACACGGATAGGAATATTTCTCTCTTTTGCCGTATCCACAACTGCTTTGATACGCTCATAGCTTCCGATATTTCCCGGATTGATACGGATCTTGTCCGCGCCATTTTCCATGGCTACAATGGCCATCTTATAGTCAAAATGGATGTCCGCTACCAGCGGAATGGAGATCTGCTTTTTAATCTCTTTCAAAGCCTTCGCCGCTTCCATCGTCGGAACGGTACAGCGGATGATCTCACATCCGGCTGCGGTAAGTCTGCGGATCTGGGAAACCGTTGCCTCCACATCCTCGGTTCTTGTATTGGTCATGGACTGGATCAGAATGGGATTGCCCCCACCGATGACCCGGTCACCGATTTTTACCACTTTGGTATGATCTCGATACATAAAGTCCTCCTGTTATAATCTCTCTTCCCGGATGGCATCCAGGCGTTTTTGTATACTGTATTTATTGACATTCAGAACCAGTCCGATCTCCATCAGAAGGAACACCGTCGCCGTACCTCCGTAGCTGAAGAACGGCAGGGTAACTCCCGTGGTCGGGAACAGGTTGGTCACTACCAGCAGATTTAAAATTACCTGCAGGGCGATATGGGAGAACACTCCGATGGAAATCATTCTGCCCAGCAGATCCTCTGCGGTCTGGGAAATAATGAAAATCCGGTACAGCAGGTAAATAAATAACAGAATAATCAAGCCTGCACCGAAGATGCCCAGCTCCTCACAGATAATTGCAAAAATATAATCGTTATACGGCTCCGGGATTTTACCCAGCTTCTGGATGCTGTTGCCCAGACCCTTTCCAAACAGGCCGCCGGAACCAATGGCGTAAAGTCCCTGCAGAGACTGGAACGCCGTGTCTTTTTCGTATTCATAAGGCTCCAGCCAGGCGCGGATACGGGCAAAACGGAAGTTTTCCGCCAGCGCCGACGGATCCAGACTCTTTACATAATAAATCATGATGGCAACAAATACCGCCACACCCGCCGCACAGAGCATGAATTTCCACTGCTCCGGGTGTACCACATACATCATGAAGACCGCCGTTCCCAGAAGAATGGTGGCCGTACTCATATTATCACTGATTTTCCAGATCAGCACTGCAATGATGCCGCTGGGAATCATAATCTTAATCATGGACAGCCAGCTCTTCAGATGCCGGCCTTTCACCACAATCAACGTGGCCATCACCACAATCATAATGAGCTTTACCGGCTCTGCCACCTGGAACTGGACGCCGCCCAGACGAATCCACCGGGTTGCACCTTTTACCGTAACTCCAAGGGGCGTCTTCAGAAGCAGAATCAATCCGATACACAATACATATCCGGGAATGACGAACGCGCTCCAGATATGGTAGTTCACGGACGCCACCACCAGCATGGCAATCACACCCAGAACCGAATATATGATCTGATTTTTCAGAAGATACATAGGATCGTAGTTATAAGCCTTGCTCAATCCCGCCGTGTAATAGCTGGCACTGTAGATCATGACAAATCCGAAGATCATAATGAAAGACAGCACCACCAGAAGGTTCGTATCCAGCCCGCGAAGTCCCGGCTGGAACATCCTTTCCCTCTTTGCCATCGTTTACGCCCTCCGTCTCTCGTAACGGCAGAAACGGAACTCCAGGTCAAAGTAGGTCTTCTCATCACTCTCCCCGGTCAGCTCCCACTCGGGATCCTTCTCCAGATTCGGGAACCAGGCGTCTGCCTCATAGGCATGGTCGGTCCGGGTCACATGCGCCACATCACAGTAGGGCAGAAATTCCTTATAAATGGTATCTCCTCCGATGATATAGACGTCCTCACTGTTATATTTTTTCAGTTCTTCCAGCACTTCCTCCACACTGTGGCAGACAATGGCGTCCTTCACCTGATAGTCCGGATTTCTGGTCAGAATGATATTGGTGCGGTTCTTTAATGGCAGTCCGCCCGGAAACGTAGCCAGAGTCTTTCTTCCAAGAACCACGACTTTCCCGCTGGTCTCGGAGCGGAAAAATTTCATATCCTCCGGAATGCTCACCAGAAGCTTTCCTTTATATCCAATGGCCCAGTTCTGGTCCACATTTACAATCAGATTCATGTTGTTCGTCCTCCTTTTTATACGGCAATGGGAATATTTTTCACCTGGGGTCCCGCCTGGTAATCCTCCACCAGAAGATCCGCGGTGGTAAACTGATAGAAATCCTTCACCTCCGGATTCAGGCGTACCTTCGGAGCCGGATAAGTCTCCCTGCTGATCAGCTCCTTAATCACATCCACATGGCGGTCGTAAATATGCGCGTCCGCAATCACATGCAGCAGTTCTCCCGGTATCATATCACAGACCTGGGCTACCATCATCAGTAAAATGGCATACTGGCACACATTCCAGTTATTGGCTGCCAGCACATCCTGGGAACGCTGATTGAGCACCATATTGAGCACCAGCTTGTCAGAACCCTTTTCTTCGGTCACATTCCAGGTGGTGCTGTAGGCGCAGGGATAGAGATGCATCTCGCTTAAATCCTCATGGACATAGGTGTTGGTCATGATTCTGCGGCTGAAGGGATTGTTCTTCAGATCGTAGAGCACGCGGTCCATCTGATCCATCATGCCTTCCTTATATTTACTTTTCACACCGATCTGATAGCCGTAGGCTTTTCCGATGGATCCGGTTTCGTCGGCCCACTCGTCCCACACATGGCTGTTCAGATCATGAATGTTGGCGGATTTCCGCTGGTAAATCCATAAAATCTCATCCATGCAGCTTTTGAGGGCTGTCTTTCTGAGGGTCAGCGCCGGAAACTCTTTTCGTAAATCATAGCGGTTCACCACACCGAAACGCTTGATGGTGTAGGCGGAACTTCCGTCCTCCCAGTGGGGACGTACCTTTTCTCCTTCCGTACTGGTGCCGTTCTCCAGAATATCCTGGCACATATGAATAAATAACTGATCTGCGTAGCTCATGAAATATCCTCAATTCTGTTGATTTTTATGTTATCTGTTCCCACCCCGCAAGCAGGCGGAATCTTTTATTTGTCCAGCTCGGATGTACAGAACGGACAGCGGATCGCACGGATGTCAATTTCAGACTGACAGAACGGGCAGGTCTTCTTAGTGGGCTCTGCCGGTGCTTCCTCTTCCGGTTTCTTAGCCAGCTTGTCCTGTACGGTATTGATAGCCTTTACCATGCAGAATATTGCAAATGCGGTAATCAGGAAATTGATGACTGCGGAAAGGAAGGATCCATAGGCCAGTTTTGCCGCATGCTCACCCACACCGAAGGTGATGCTTAAGGACTCCATCTGGGTGCCGCCTGCCACCAGGGAAATAATCGGTGTAAAAATATCGGTTACCAGAGAGTTCACGATGGCCGTGAACGCACTGCCGATGATAACGCCGACTGCCAGGTCGATGACATTTCCTCTGGAAATAAATTTCTTAAATTCGTTAAAAAAGTTTTTCATGGGTATTCTCCTTTTCTTCTTATTTATCTGTTTACGGAAAGAGCCATACGACGATAGGTATGTCTCGCTCCGCGGATGACTTTGGAATAAGCGGTAATATTTTCCGGAATGGCAATGCCCGTATAACCGGAATCTCCCAGATGGTGGATATCCGTTCCCGCCATCTTGCACATAAGGGCAATCTGCCGGATGGTCTCCACATCTGCTCCCTCCTGGGAGGTTCCGATGCTGGTCATGGTCAGCACGTTATGGCTGTGGACCACGGCCACCAGGCTTCTTACATATTCCTGGGTAATGCCCGGAACGGTTCCCGGCGCCGGAAACAGCACAATATCTGCACCTGCCCCGATAAATTCTTCCACATCTTTTTCTGTAATGATATGCTCTCCGGCCTCGCTTAAAATGCCGGACGCATGCATCTTGCCTGCTGCCAGAATCAGCTGGTCTCCCAGCTCCCGCTTCAGCACTTTCAGAGTATCGGTGATGGCCTGATTGGAAACGCCGTTACCGGGATTTCCGGTAAGAAGTACCATGTCCACACCCATTTCGCAGGCTTTTCTGGCATTTTTCAGAGTTGCCATCCGTCCCGGGGACATTTTCCACATACTGTCCGGATCTTCGCCTTCATATCCACTTTCTACCGGCTCCAGGTTGATACCGATCATCCGTCCGGTGAGACGTTTTAACTCCCGCACCCGTTCTTCCGGCTTCACGTCCGGCAGCCCCTGAATGACAGGATTGTCCACATCAAAAATATTTAAGAGCAGAATATCTGCTCCCAGGGAAGACGCCACTTCCGCATTGGTTACATCTCCAAACAGCGGCAGTACTGTGCCGATAGTCTCGCAGGCCAGCGTTCTTCCTTCATTGGCTCCGATGCTGTACAGCCAGTCTTCCTTTGTAAATGCTTTCACGTCCGACGCGGTGCAGTCCAGAAGTCTTTTTCCCATTTAAAAAGTTCCCCCTTTTTCTCTCGCTTCCTTATAAATCTGACAGGCCGCGCTGTTGGGACAGCTGTCCACGTTGCACTCATAGTCTGTCAGCTCCCATGTTCCATCCGGCTGCTTCTCATACTCACAGCAGACGGTTCTTGACTCATTGGTAGTCCGGCAGAAGCCGTTTATAAATTCTTCTCTGATCTCTCCCATACAAGCCTCCCTGAACTTTTATTATACCGCATTCAGTTTTACATGCAAAGCGGATATTTTGCCATATTGCTTTTTCTTCCGAAAATGGAGTATCATAAAAAGCATAAAACATCTGGAGGATATTTTCATGATTTTTTATTATTATCTGATCGCTGTCAATGTGCTGGCATTTTCCCTCATGGGCATTGACAAATACAAGGCAAGGCACCACCGCTGGCGGATTCCGGAGAAAACCCTCTTTCTCTCTGCCATCATCGGCGGGTCCGTGGGCGCCATTATCGGCATGTACACCTTCCGTCACAAGACAAAGCACTGGTATTTCGTTGTGGGCATGCCTCTGATTCTGGTGATCCAGCTGGCCCTTGGATACTGGTTTTTCTTCAAATAACCTGCTCACAGATCGCAGGTTTCTCTTGAAAAATATGGATGTATCTATTATTATCATTACAAATACACC
>CAVCTH010000002.1:0-27371 GCA_963604695.1 Clostridiales bacterium
TGGTTCCCAGGATCAGACCTGAGAAGTTACCAACGGCTTCGCTTCCTGCCATCTGGATTGCCAGCGGATATCCACCCATATCGCACGCCAGAAGCGTAGTAGCAAACATGGACGGGTCAGCACCCAGCAATGTGTAGATTGGAACAATAATCGGTTTCAAAATGATTGCAAGTACCGGAGCTGCTGCTACAACACTTGCCATGGCTGCGGCCAGAGGTCCCATTGCATTAAATCCCTCATCAAACTGCTCGCCATAACCTAATTTGTTGCCGCGGATCTTATCAATCGCACCAACCAGCATAAAGATCATCATAACAAATACGATGACTTTGTTGATGGAAAGAGTGGAGACCCATTCCTGTACGCTGCTTGTAAATACCCCTACATTTGTAAGGTTGTCAAGTAACTCCTGAAACATACCCGTTCCTCCTTTTCAAGTGTTTCATTAAAGCTTATGCTTTTCTCCCTCAGACTTATGCTGAAACGCAGCCTATAACAGAGATTCCAGAAGCTGTGGTGCGGGACGCGGAATGACAGTGCTCTCCACATACAGCTCTCCTACCTGTTTTGCTGCTTCAATAGCTGCACGGACAGCTCCTACATCACCGGTCAGGACGACAAATCCCTTGCCGCCGATGGCGTAACCGGTCCGTACTTCAATCAGGGTGATCTGAGCTGCTTTTGCGGCTGCATCCGCTGCTTCAATGGCAGAAGCAATGGAATAATACTCGATCACACCAATAGCCTGAGGATCCGTCACTTCTACAGTGCCGGAAATTGCCGGAAATACCTGCTCATGTACGCTGGGAATCAACAGGCTGTCAACAATAAACTCTCCTCCTGTCGCCTTTCCTGCTTCCAGAGATGCTCTGACAGCGCCGGTGTCCCCGCCTACAATCACCATATATTTTCCCGGACAGACAGTGACAGAACGTAAAAGTTCCACCTGCGCGGCTTTTAACATAGAGTCGCTGGTCTCAATGCCTCTGGCAATACTGGACAGCTCTACCATGCCGATCGCTTTTCCCATCTCTTACGCCTCCCTTCTACTGATCCGAATGCCTTTCGGAGTCACTTCTTTTACAACTCCGTCAAAGCCTGTATGGATGTTTGCGGATAAACCTTCTGCACTGGCAGCAACCAGGTCATCCTTCTTTACAGCATCCCCTGCAGCCACTACCGGAACTGCCGGTTTACCGATATGCTGTGATAATGGAATAAATACTTCTTCCGGTTCCACCTCAAAAAGCTCCGGCAGACCATGGAATACATATGCATCCAGTCCAAGACGGGCGATCAGGCGTCCGGTCGGAATTCTCCGGTGCTCCAGCATGTCACTTGCCTGCGGATGCTGGTTCTTCTCCGGCTGGATTCCTCTTTCTCTTAAGCGTCCCTTCGCATAATCGTTCATCTTTCTCGGTGACAGTCCCATGGGACAGGAGAACATCTCACAGGTGCCGCAGCTGCTGCAGTTTGCCGCACTGCCGAATGCCCGCTCAAATTCTGCCGGATCCGTAATGGATGCCTGTCTCCAGATAGTCCTCATAATCATATGAGGCTGCACATTGTGGCCCAGCAAATGTCTCGGGCAGAGGTCTGTACAGGCCCTGCACTGAAGACAGGCTGTTGCCGCCTGATGTGCCATACGCTCCACACTCATGGTAGCGCGTTTTACAAGATAATGATCCTTTGGAAGTACCAGAAGATTACCAGTTGTCTTGGTGACAACCGCATTTTCAATCTCTTCCCTGGTCTTCTGCATCTTGCCCATCATAGGGCCGCCAAGGATCACCACATAATCTTTTACCAGAAGGTGTGCTTTCTTCAGGACTTCCGTAATCGGTGTGCCAATTGGCGCGTGGCACATGACCGGAGTCTCTACTGCACCTGTGATGGAGAGGAATTTCTCATCCACCGGTTTTCCTTCCAGTGCGTCGGCAATGTTAAGAACCGTGCCGACATTTTCTACCACGCAGCCTACGTTCAGCGGAAGTCCTCTTTCCGGAACCACTCTTCCGGTCACCTGGTTTACGAGCACCTGCTCGTCACCTGCCGGATAGTAAGTCCGCATGGTAAAGATCTCTACATTGGCTCCCAGTGTCTTCACTGCATTCTGAAGAGCCTCTGTCTCTCTTACATATTTTGCTTTTAATGCAATTACTGCATGCGATGCTTCCAGATGTGCGGCCATCTTCTCTACGGTCGCTACAATTCTTTCTGCATAAGTGCGGCACAGATATTTGTCTGTCTCGATCAGCGGTTCACACTCCGCTGCGTTGATAATTAAATACTCTGCCTTCGCATTCAGCTTTACGTGGGTTGGGAAGCCGGCTCCTCCGGCTCCCACTACACCCGCTTTCTGAATGGCTTCCACCATTTCCATACTGATCACCGCCTGTCTTAAATCAGCGACTCGTCGACTTCCTGGTCATCCACGATTCCGACGATGGTTGCATCCACCGGAATATTCTGGCCACCAGCCGCGCCACGCGCTGAACTTCCGCCTACATAGAGAATCTTCTCTCCCACACCGGCACCGATAATGTCTGCTGCCACAATGGGCGTCTCGATGGGCTGGTCATTCAGAAGATTCAGCGGCTGCACCACCAGAAGCTTTAATCCGGAAAGGTTATCATCCTTTCTGGTCGCCCAGATGTTGCCGATTACACGTCCTATCTTCATGCACGGGCTCCTTTCCTGTCAGATGCGCCTTCCTCACGCACAATACGGATTCCGTATTTCTTCGCGTACTCTTTGGCAAGATCTGACAGAATCGCCTTCTTACCTACCTGAATGCAGGTAACTTTTTCTTCCCGGGCACTGATGACATCTCTCTCTGTAATGATGCGTTTCGCCAGCTGTACGGTTTTATCCGGGGCCGGCTGTTCTTTCTCTGCGACGGGCTCTTCTTTCTTCGGAGCAGATGCCGTTTCTTCTGAAACAGCTTCTCCCAGAACAGCTGCTTCCAGCTGATCTAAGGGAACAATCGTCACTCCGTTCTGCTGAAGGAATTTTAAGTTTTCTTCCAGACGGCTGTAATAACCGGCCGGTGCTGTATCCTTGTAGCGATACAGTTCCACTTCTTCCTCCGCAATAAATATCCTTTTTCCAAGGAGAAGTGCGGTTCCGAATCTTCTGGTGTAATCGTTGTCGAAGATTCCGTTGGCAATCTTTCCAAGGGATTCGTTGGTCAGTGTAAAAGCGATCACGCCTTCATAGGAAGCTACATCGCATTCTTCTTCCTTCAGCAAAGCACATTCCACACGGTAGCATTCTGCAAGCTTTTTGCTCTCCAGCACCGGATGGCACGTCATGCCGTGGTCTTCCGCCAGAAGCAGAAGTGCCGGTTTGTTCTCATCGGCTTTTGCAGCTGCTGCCGCCTCTTCTTTTTCCAGCTCTGCCACACGTTCCTGTACTTTTCTGCAGATCTCACTGATCATAGCATCCAGTTCCACGCGCTCCCCTCCTTTCCATTCTTTATTTTATACTTTGCAATTGATAGCGATACCTGTCGGTGTGACAAGGAACGGATCTGCCGGCTTGATGGTCGGGATTCCCGTCTCCTTCTCAATGATCTTCTCCATACCGGTCAGACAGCAGGTACCTCCGCACAGATAAATGGTATCCACATTTTTTGAAGCGATATTTTTCTTTACAATCGTTGCCATTTTTTCAATGACCGGTTTCAGAATCGGAAGAATCTCCCGATGTCTGGAATAATCCTGTTTAATGGCTTCTGCCTCTGCAAACGGAATGTGATAATTTCCGGAAAGCACCAGAGTCAGGTGAGTACCACCTGTCGGTTCGTCTGCGATCTCCACCACCTTGCCGTCTTTTAAAAGTGCAAGTCCTGTGGTGCCGCCTCCGATATCTACAATGACGCCATCCGAAATCTGATAAATGGCATTGGCTGCACTGGGCTCATCCAGCACTGCTGTCACTTCCAGCTCTGCGCCTTCTGCCACATAGGTATGTGTCTTGACGCTGTCGTCCGTTCCGGCCGGCATGGCAATGGCACAATTTACCAGTTCCTTTCCAATTCGCTGCTCCAGTTTTGCCTTCAGAGCTTTTACAATGTTCAACGCTCCGAGATAATCGACCACTACGCCGTCCCGAAGTACATCTGCTGCCTGTTTCTCACAGGCGATGGGATTGTTTTCCTCATCCAGCACCACCATTACGATGTATGCGGTACCCAGGTCCAGACCAACTTTTAATTTGTCTCCTACCGGAGTAAACGTCTTTGTCTCAGACTCGGCTACCCGTTTCATGTATGTCTCTACCCGTTGAATATCCATCTGTGTTCCTTTACTGCTTTAATATTTTTCCGAGGGTGAATCCGCTGACCTGCGCCGCATTGGCCTCATCGAAATCGATGTGCATCTTGTAGCGGAACTGATCACTGACACGAATGACAACGTTATCAAAAGTCACCGGTCTCTCGGTCATAATCTGTACGCTGACACGTTCCTTGTCCTGAAGGTCAAGCTTTGCAGCCACCTGCGGCGGAACATGTACGTGGGCTCTTGCCACGATCACAGCGGAAGATGCATTGAGTGTACCATTCGGTCCTTCGATAGCCACCGGTCCTGCATCTCTTAAGTCTCCGGATTCACGTACCGGAGCTTTGATTCCCAGTGCCACGCAGTCACTGATGGAAAGTTCCACCTGTGTTGCCTTCCGCACGGATCCCAGTACTGCCACGCGCTCTTTCTTTCCTTTCGGTCCGATTAAAGTCACGCGTTCTTCGCTTAAAAACTGTCCCGGCTGAGACAGCGGACGTTTCGGATGAAGCACTGCTCCTTTTCCGAATAACAGTTCTACATCCTCCTGCGTCAAATGCACATGTCTGGCGGATACTTCCACCTCTACCAGACCGCTCTGTACGATAGAATCCACTACCGATTCAATAAACTGTTTCATCACGTCTCCTGATTCTGGATCTTTGCCAGATACTTGCACATAATAATATGTACGGCACTGGACATCCGGTTCAGTTCTTCTATAATATCTGCCCTGTCATAACTCTTTCCATTATGAAATGCGGATGCAGCCGCTACTTCGGTTTCACGGACCGCTGTTCTGAGCTGGTTTAAAAGGGCATAGGTCTTTCCAAGCTTGTAGCTCGGTAATACCATCTGCTTTACCTTGTAATATTTCATGGGGTTGTGGGAATGTGCCCGCAGTTCCTCATGCGTCAGGCCGATGATCGTTTCTCTGGTAAACGGTTCATCCAGTACGTCGCAGCGCATCATTTCGCGCAGACTTACCAGGATGTCCTCCAGATCATCGATAAACTCCTGATCTTCCTTCATTTCCAGCAAAATCGTCTGATTCAGCACGAAAAGTGCTTCCAGACTGTCCAGTTTTCCACGGAATACAATCCTCTTATCATCCTTGTTCACCAGAACATTTCTGACAAGCTGGGTCATATGCTCCGGCTTCTCATAATAGAAGGCACCTGTCGCGTCATCCACATATTTGGGTTTCGGCGGTGCCGGAGTGGCGACTGCACTTTCCGGGATTCCCGGAACTTCTGTAGCCGTAATCTCCACCTTTTCTTTCGGGAGCGGCTTATCTTTTTCTTTGATAATTTTGATCTTTAACTGCTGCAGATATTCTCTTGCTGCCGGAGAAAGAATCTGTCCATCCGGTATGACGTAAGTATCCGGTTTGGATGCTCTTAATTCATCCCGCAGAATTGCTTCTGTAATTACCTTCATCGCAGTTAAGCCACCTCCTTATCTCCTATATTGTCCGACCGCCCGGATACGCGGGCGGCCGGTACTTACTCACTTATGATAAGGAGGGCAAAATAGCCTCAACTTCCTGATGCGGTCTCGGAATTACATGAATGGAGATCAGTTCGCCAACACGCTCAGCTGCTGCTGCGCCTGCGTCTGTTGCTGCCTTTACAGCTCCTACGTCGCCGCGTACCATAACGGTTACCAGTCCGCCGCCTACGTGCTCTTTACCGATCAGCGTTACGTTTGCTGCCTTTACCATTGCATCTGCTGCCTCGATAGAAGCTACAAGTCCTTTTGTCTCGATCATTCCTAATGCCTGTGTTACTGCCATTTTTCTTTCCTCCTTAATCTGTACGTTCTGTCTGTGACAGTGAATTCCTTAGCCGAGGTGCGGAAGGATTGCTTCAACTTCCTCATGCGGTCTCGGAATTACATGGATGGAGATCAGCTCGCCAACACGTTCAGCTGCTGCTGCGCCTGCATCGGTTGCTGCCTTTACAGCTCCTACGTCGCCGCGTACCATAACGGTTACCAGTCCGCCGCCTACGTGCTCTTTACCGATCAGCGTTACGTTTGCTGCCTTTACCATTGCATCTGCTGCCTCGATAGAAGCTACAAGTCCTTTTGTTTCAATCATTCCCAATGCCTGTGTTACTGCCATTTTTCTTTCTCCTTTTCTTAATTACTTACATAGAACGAAGTCTCTTTACGATCTCGTTTACGACTGCATCAATATCAACATCTTCTGCCTTCGTGCCTCTGCATGCGCCGTCGGTACAGGTCGGAAGTCCTGCCTTGATCTCATCAAGTTCCAGAAGTCCCTCTGCCACATGGCGTTTGTTCAGCAGATTCATCGGGCCTACGTTTTCGGATGTGGCACTTCCTCCGATGGCTCCGCAGCCAAGGGTCAGTGCCGGCATCAGTCCGGTGGTTCCGCCAATACCGCCAAGAGCACTCGGAGTATTTACGATGATACGGGAAGCCGGAACTCTCATGGCAAAATATTTTACCATCTCCGGATCCTTGGTATGCATACTGAACGTATGGCCTGCACCCTCATAATGCAGAATGTCCTGTGCCAGTTTGCAGATTCCTTTATAATCGTCTGCGGTGTAGAATGCCAGGATCGGTGCCAACTTCTCATTGGAATATGGATGGCCGCGTCCGATGCCGGTCTCTCTTGCAACCAGCACTTTGGTTCCTGCCGGAATATCAATGCCTGCCAGGTCTGCAATGACCTGTGCGCTCTTTCCTACAATCATAGGATTCATGGTGCCGTTGGCTCTTAAGATGAACTTGCCGAGTTTTGCAATCTGCTCGTCGGTCAGGAAGTAGGCTCCCTGTTTTTCCATCTCTGCTCTTACGGCAGCTTCCATATCCTTATCACATACAACGGACTGCTCGGATGCGCAGATGGTTCCGTTGTCGAAGGTCTTGGAATCCATGATCCGCTTTACTGCCAGCGGCAGATCTGCGGTCTTCTCAATGTAAGCCGGTCCGTTTCCGGGGCCTACGCCGATGGCCGGTGTTCCGGATGAATAAGCGGCTCTTACCATGGCGCTTCCGCCGGTAGCAAGGATCAGTGCCACATCCGGATGTTTCATCAGATTATCCGTAGCCTGGATGGTCGGAATGGTGATACAGGATACCAGATTTTCATTTCCGTCTGCCTCTGCAATAGCCTGACGGATGACTTTTACTGCTTCCAGAATACAGTTTCTTGCATTCGGATGGGGTGAAAATACAATGGCATTTCCTGCCTTAATGGAAATCTCGGATTTATAAAATGCGGTGGAAGTCGGGTTCGTGGACGGGATCAGTCCGGCAATCACACCTACCGGAACTGCAATCGTGCGAACTTTCTTCTCTTCATCATATCCAAGTTCTCCGATGGTTTTCATATCCTTGATGTGTTCATACACATCGCGGCTTGCAAATACATTTTTAATTACCTTGTCAGCTTCGATACCAAAGCCGGTCTCTTCATGAGCCAGTTTTGCCAGACGCTTCGCGTTGCGTACACCTGCATCCGCGATGGATTTTACAATCGCATCGACTTCTGCCTGTGACTTCTGGCTCAACTCTTCCTGAGCCGCCTTGGCCTTTTCCACCAGCTCACGCACTTCCTGTACTGACAACAGGTCTTTATCATATAACTGCATAAGCAACTTCTCCTATATACTATGACTCTTTAAACTCTGTTATCTTCTGAATCAGCTCCTGTTTCTTTGCAAAGCGGATCTCCGCGCGGGTCATGTTCTTAATCTCCATTGCCCTTGCCAGCTTCCGGAGTGCATCCACCCCCATGGTCTGCATCTCTTCCACCGTTACATCCTGAGGTGCTTTCTCCGGTACGGTCTCTTTTACCGGTGCGGATTCAGGTTCTGCAGATACTTCCGGCTCCACTGACGGCTCCGGCTCTGACGGAACTTCCGGTACAGATGGCTGCTCCGGTTCCGGAGGAGTCGGCTCTTCCGGTTTGCTTCCGCCTTTGAGCATCTTTGTCACATCATCCGCCGGACGCGGGATCACATGAACACTGATGACGGTTCCGACTCTCTCAGCCGCTGCTGTGGAGGCATCCATGGCAGCTTTGACAGCTCCCACATCGCCTTCCACCAGAACCGTTACCAGTCCTCCTTTTACTTTTTCCACACCCAGTCTGGAAACATTCGCTGCTTTTAATGCGCTGTCAAGAGCTTCGACTGCTGTAAGGTAACCATATACTTCTATCATTCCCAATGCCTGCATATGCTCATACCTCTTGCTTTATCCACAGTGTCTGCACTGTGGGACTGTCTTATGCTCTGAACTTATTCAATAGGATTGTCTGCTACAAACTCTACAGCTGCTGCAAATGCATCACATGCTGCCTTGCATGCAGACTGGCTTCCGGTCAGCAGTGCGCCGCCGAAGTTGGTCTCTGAAGGCGGAGCATACAGAACACACATTTTTACGTCTGCTGCTTTCAGAGCCGCATCCACACCGTACATAGCCTCCAGAGGCGGTGCGATCAGATATGCGATAGCTTCGCCTTCTTTGATGCCTGCGCCCTCGGAAAGGTAGGAACCGGTTCTGGAAATGCAGTGTGCATAGTAGCAGATGGAGTCGTCATCATTTGCAGATACGAAATGTGCCTGATTCTCGATAACATCTACAGCTGCTTCAAGGCCACTCTTTACTTCTGCCGGGTTCGGTCCTGCCAGGATACCGATAATTTCTCCTGCCAGCTTGGTGTTTGCGTTAGCAGCACCGCCGTAGAAGCTCTTTGCATATACTACCTGAACGTCAGCTTTTTTGGTAGCCTCATCCAGTGCGGTATAAGTAACATCATCACAGTCTGCTGTGATCAGTGCCAGAGATCTCTGATCCGGTGTCAGGTTTAATTCTTTTGCCATTCCCGGGCTTACATTCGGGATGAGTTTGGTTGCAAGCACTGATGCTTTCAATGGATCGCGTTTCATTTTATTCCCTCCGTTCGACTTAAAGTTTCAGATCTGTACCACTTGCCTTTGCATCAAGGATCTTCTTGATGATATCAGCAATATGTGCGCCGGCCTCTGCCGGAATGGTTCCATCTTTATGGATGTTGGATACAACGGTTCTTCTTGCCTCCGGCATTCCAACGGTTGCCTTGTAAGCAATGTATGCGGACATGGACTCTGCGGTAATCAGTCCCGGGCGCTCACCGATCAGTACACAGGTAACATCTGCGCCGGTGATCTCGGAAATCTGGTCCATAGCTCCAACACGGCCATATTTTACGAAGAACGGGGTACCGTAATCAATGCCGTAGCTCTTAAGTCCCTGCTCGATAGCCGGCAGTACATCGCCCACATTGGCTGCGATTGCTGCGGAACTTAATCCGTCAGATACATAGACCTGTACGGTCGGATGCATCTTGCATTTTTCTTTGATGGTTGCAACTGCCTCATCGCTTAACACACGTCCCAGATCCGGGCGGGTCAGATACGTATCTTTGCTGTCGCATTTGGTCTGTACGGTAAACAGTCCCATATTATCTACAAAATCCTGATCTACATCAGAGAATACAGCATCCTGTGCTGCAGAATGTGCTGCACGGAACTCCAGAACCGGAAGGGTCTTATAACGGGCACCTGCTTTGCCGATACCCAGACGGCAGGGAGCGTACTGTTTCAGATCATAGTATGCTTCCTTCGCTACCGGATTTTCTACCAGATACTGTGTTCTCAGATCAATTGCTGTGATATCATCCCAGCATCCATCTTCAATTTCAGGTTCTTTCTGTGCAGAGGCTTTCTCTGTCACGGCAGCTTCCACTGCAGATGCAGCTGCGCTGTCGCTTACGTTCATCTCTGTAAGCACCTGTGCAATAATATCTCTTAAATCTTTCTCGCTCACCAAAATTATTCACCTCCTGCTTATTTTAAGAAAACGGATGCATCGCCTGCGAGCGGTGTCAGTTTTCCGTTCTCTGAGAATCCCATCTTCTCCAGCCACTGATCAAACTCTTTGATCGGGCGGAGTCCGAAGATCTCTCTTAAGCTGGCTGCTTCATGATATCCGGTACACTGATACATCAGCATACAGTCATCACCTTCCGGAACGCCCATGATGTAGTTACAGCCTGCAGCTACAAGAAGGGTTGCCAGGTTCTCAATATCATTCTGGTCAGTCTTCATATGGTTGGTATAGCATGCGTCGCATCCCATTGGAATACCGGTCAGTTTGCCCATGAAGTGGTCCTCCAGACCTGCACGGGTAACCTGTTTGGAATCATACAGGTACTCCGGTCCGATGAAACCAACTACGGTATTTACAAGGAACGGACTGTATTTCTTGGCAAGTCCATAGCAGCGGGCCTCCATGGTTACCTGATCCCAGCCGTTATGTGCATCGGAAGAAAGCTCAGAACCCTGGCCGGTCTCGAAGTACATCACGTTCGGGCCGGTGCTGGTTGCTTCTTTCAGCATCATGTCATGGCCTTCCTGAAGCATGGAACCGTTCAGTCCGAATGCCTCGTTACCTTTCTGGGAACCTGCGATAGACTGGAACATCAGGTCAATCGGCGCATGGTTCTTTTCAATTGCCTCCATCTGGGTGGTTACATGTGCAAGCACGCAGATCTGAGTCGGAATCTCCCATTTGTTCTTGAACTCGTCAAAGCTCTTCAGGATTCTTGTTACACTCTCTACAGAGTCATCTACCGGGTTCAGTCCAAGTACTGCGTCACCGCAGCCAAGGCTGAAGCCTTCCATTGCAGATGCCATGATACCTTTCGGATCATCGGTCGTGTGGTTCGGCTGCAGACGGGATGAGAATGTTCCCGGAAGGCCGATGGTGGTGTTACAATGTGCGGTAATACGGATCTTCTTAGCTCCGTAAATCAGGTCCAGGTTGGTCATCAGTTTGCAGACAGCTGCTACCATCTCACTGGTAAGACCTCTGGATACACGTTTGATCATGTCGCCGGTAGTTGTTTCACTTAAGATCCACTCACGGAGCTCAGATACCGTCCAGCCTTTGATCTGGTTGTAGATGGATTCATTGACTCCATCCTGAATAATTCTGGTAACTTCGTCTTCCTCGTAAGGAACTGCCGGATTGTTACGAAGGTCTTCCAGGGTGATATGAGAAAGAACTACTTTCGCAGCGACTCTTTCCTCTGCTGATTCTGCGGCAATGCCTGCCAGCTTATCGCCGGACTTCTCTTCATTGGCTTTCGCCATAACTTCACGAAGAGATTTGAATTCGTACACTTTGCCGAATAATTTTGTTTTTAAAATCAACCTGTTCACTCTCCTTTATCATGTATTGAAGATTAGAGTTTTAGTGACAACGGGAACGACGCGTCCCTGCGCTACCGGTTCCCCGATGTCGATGTAGTCACCATCATTTGCAAAGATTCCATCAATACAGATGAAGTTCTTCTGGCGCTTCAGAAGTACATTTATGGCGTTTCCGAGCACCTTTGCAATATCATTTTCGATGACCAGGATGAGTGGGTGTGGTCCGGCAATTACCTCTTCCGCCCCATCGACGATCATATGAGCCAGCTCCTGAACCTGAACAAAGCTGGTATGATATTTACCTGAAAAAACAATGGCAACCTGTTCCAGTGTGCCTTCGGTTTCGTAAAGCTTCAGCTTCCGACGTAAAGACTCTTTGAACATAGCCGGGTTCTGCTCCTCATCCTCCGTTAGTTTCAGAACCGGAATGTTTTTTATGGGCAGTTGTCCATCGCTGTAACTGATGGTGCTGCCACTAACATTTGTAGTATGGGTTCCCGCTCCGACTACCGTTGCACGGATGGTCTCTGCTGCGGGATATGTAAGAACCTGCTTCAATGCCGGATTGTTCTTCACGGCTCTTGCCAGAAGCACACCAATGTCTCCATATTCAAATACATTGGCCGGTTCTCCGTTATAATAACAGCTTGCCACGCCGCCGGAATAAGTCACGGCGTCCACTTTCGGCTCGCTGGTCAACGGCTTTCCGTCGTTGGTGTAAAGGCCTGCATGCAGGCTGTCTGCCTCCATGGCGTGTATTGCCATGGCCAGCTGATCTGCCATCAGTTCGCAGATCTTATAAAGGACCGTTTCCTCCGCACGGTCACCCACTGCAATGTGAATGCCATGCGCTTCTGCCAGCTTCTGAATCTTCGTGTAAATATAACTGATCCGTCCGTTTTCGATCTTGATCAGTCTTCCTCCGATATCCAGGCAGCTGGTTCCTTTCAGGTTGCCCTTATGGAACAGCGCGATGTTGCTGGTTCCTCCGCCAATATCGATATTGGCTACCGCCTGCCGGTGTTCTTCGGAAAGAGCGTCTGCTCCGGCTCCTTTGGCGGACAGGACAGATTCCAGATCCGGTCCTGCAGTTGCCACTACGAAATCACCTGCCATGCTGCTTAAGGAAGCAAGGACCGTGTTCGCATTGTGTTTTCTGGCGGTCTCACCGGTGATGATCACGGCTCCGGTCTGTAAGTCCTCCGGTTTCATGCCGGCATCCTTATATTCCTGCTCAATGATCTCTTTCACCTTCTCCGCATCAATTTCCGTCTGGGAGAGAAGCGGTGTAAAATAAATCTTGCTCCGGTAGGTAACCTCCTTATCCACGATATGGATTCTTGGCACCACATAGCTGCTGGCTTCATTTTCAATGGTAAGTCTGCTGAATATCAGCTGCGTCGTGGATGTTCCGATATCGATTCCAACACTTAATATGGTTTCTTTCATGGAAATCTCCTTCCGTCACAAATCAGTTTTCTTCAAAATATTTCAGAAATTCTTCAAATCCGGTACCCTCATAACTGCTGGTCACAAAGATTTTCTTCGCTCCTGCAATCTTCAGATACTTCTGTGCGTCCTCCAGCTGCTTCGGCGTTGCCTTGTCACTCTTGGTCACCACCCCGATACAGGGTTTTGCAAAGCTGCTGGAATATCCCGGCGGGAACATGGTTCCGTTCTCTGTGGCATCCTGCACCAGAACAATCGTCTCCGCATCTGCTGCAGATACCATCAGGGCACCGCGCATATAGGTACGCTCCAGATATTCGCCCGGTGTGTCGATCATGTTTTTATTCACGATCTCCACTGCCTGCGTCTTCTTATATTTCAGCTGCTGGTCGCTTAAGTACTGACAAAGAGTTGTCTTGCCCGCCATGGATCGTCCAATCATAATTATTCTTCTTTTCATCTTCTGTTCCATCACGGATCCCCTCTTTCTACGATCTCGTAATCGTCGTTCCTGCAAATCCCATCTTGTCACACAGGACATGCATGACATCATGAAGGGCTGCTTCTACATCTGCCACATCCCCTGTAATAATCAGGGAACCATTAAACCGGTCTACAAAGCCGATCTGGATGCCGGCCGCCTTACTGGCCACATCCGCTGCAATGATAGCTGCCTCGCTGGGAGTGATGGTGAAAATTCCAATAGCTCCCTCGGCATCAATCAGTCCCATCTTTGCATACAGGGCTTCTACCGGATGCGGAATCACATGAGCCAGAGTCACCTGTTTACCAGGGACAAACTCCTGTATAATCCGCTCTTTATGTTCCTCTCCAAACATCGGATATCCTCCTTATTCGTTTAGATTCTCTTACCGTCATAAGCTGCCAGGAACAGCTCTCTTACTTCTTCCGGCGTACAGTCTCTCGGATTGGTTGCGGTACACGCATCATTCATGGCTGCATTGACCATCTCATCAAGAGCTGCCATAAAATCTTCTCTGGATACGCCTGCTTCTGCAATACTGGTCGGAATGTTCAGCTGTTTGATCAGCTGTTTGGTGGACCGGATTACATTGAATGCACTCTGGCGGATACTGCTGCCTTCCATTCTTGCAAGCCTTGCAATTCTTGCATACCGTTTGGCATGTTCTGTCAGCTTGTCATGGCATCCACAGTTGTAAGCCATTACATAAGGAAGAAGAATCGCATTGGCACGTCCATGTGGAATGTGGAAATGTCCTCCCAGGGTATGTGCCATGCCATGGTTCAATCCCAGTCCCGCATTGCTGAATGCCATACCTGCCAGGCAGGATGCATGATGCATATGCTGTCTTGCTTCCAGATCATCCGGCGTCTTATAGGCTTTTAACAGATTGCTGCGCACCAGTTTAATGGCTTTCTCTGCTGCCGCATCCGTAAAATCGTTGGCATTCTTGGATACAAATGCCTCAATGGCATGGGTCAGAACATCGATTCCCGTATCTGCCGTAATCGACGGCGGTACCGTCTTGGTCAGTTCCGCATCCAGAATTGCCGCATCCGGAAGGAGCTCGTCTGCTACCAGCGGATACTTGGCTGATTTCTCCGGATCACTGATAACAGAGAACCGGCTGACCTCCGTCCCGGTTCCGCTGGTAGTCGGAATCGCTACAAACTTGCACTTCTCGGTAAATCCCTGGCGTGCAGACAGGTAGTTAATTGCCTTTGCACAATCAATGGGAGAGCCTCCTCCCAGTGCCAGCAGTGCCTGGGGCTTAAACTCGGTCATGATACCGATCCCTTTGGTCACCGTCGCGATATCCGGATCCGGTCTTACTTCTGAGAAAATCTCATAAGCAATTCCCATCTGATCCAGTACATCGGTCAGATAACTGACTTTTCCACTCTCATGCATGAATTTGTCGGTAACAATAAAGGCCCGCGTTACTCCCGTTAGGATTTCACGCAGACCTTCTCTCTCCATGTAGATTCGTGGCTTCACATAATAGTTTCCCATTGCATTTTCCTCCTGCTTCTGCCATTTTCATCATATGAGAAAAAACATCTCATTTTCGCTTCCTCCAATAACGATCCTGATCTGTTCTCGTTATTCAATTGTCATTTTGGATCAGAGTTCGCTCTGAATCCTCTTTACCGCCTCGTCTACGGCGGATGCCGTGCCCAGAATTGCCAGGCAGGTCAGATGCTGCGGGCAGTTCCCGCTGATCTCGAACACCTCCACATCGGATGCCTTCTGTGCCAGATCGCTGGCGTAGATCAGGTCACAGACATTTCCGTTGCACAAAGCTAATGCTGCATTCTCATGGAAAAGGATATCCAGCCCTTCCATTCTTGCACGGCGCATGATAATCTTCTTCGTCCCCTCTGAGACGGTCTTCATTACTCTGATTTTTAAACCAGCCATAATGTGCGCTTCCTCTTTCTGCTCTTTATTCTGTTAAAGTAACATATTTTATAAACACAATATGAGCAAACTCCCATGGCGTAGGATCTCTGCTCACACTTTGCTCATTCCATTTAGTTTATTTCAAATCTTGCTCACATTATACTCGATTTGCTCTTGTATAGCAAGTGACTTTTTGTCACTTCTGTCAAAATATTTTTGCTTTCTGTCCTTATTTTTCATTTTTTTGTCACAATTGCTCAACGGCGGACAAATGTTGTTGTCCGCCGCATAAAAATTGCATAATTTTGATTTTTTTAGAGCAACTACCTATTCCCGCCTGTCAATCCAGGTATTCCAGTTTGCTCACAGAAATCTCATAAGCTACCCGCTTCTCGCTTTCTTCCTCATCGATTTTCTTCATATATTCCCTGCTTTGAATCCGTCCCCAGATCTGTGTATGTCCCCCTACTTCAAATCCGGATGCAAAACGGGCGTTTCTTCCCCAGCAGATGCAGGGGATGTAATCAGACTTGCCATAAGGCCGGTTTACTGCCAATAAAATATCCGCAATCTCTCTTCCCAGCGGAGTCTTCCGGTAAACGGGCGGTTTGCAGATATAGCCATCCAGGAAAATCTGGTTGGTCTTGGAATTCTCCAGTTCTTCCTCTGTAAATTCCAGTTCACGCACAAAGACGGACAATACCAGCCTGTTCTTCTTCTCTTCATGGCGGTTGTAGGAACGGAACTGTCCCGTTGCACGAATGTACGCTCCCCGATAGTCTTCATTGACATCAATGAGCCTTTCGGAAATCATAAGCGGTATCACATCACAGGACTCGCTCAGCCTCTTTACGGATACGCTCAGCATATAGAAGCCTTCCCCAAAGACTTCATGGCTGAATGTGAATGTAGATACGACTTCTCCCATAATGGATACCTGGTTGTTTTCGATGATCTTATCTGACATCATTTTGTTCTCCCTTCTTTTTGACGAAGTGTCTCTTCATGTATTTTTATCTGTAAAATATATTCCGCTCTCCTTCCAAATATACCTAAAATATAAAAAATTATTCCTGTCGCGCGAAAAAAGCTTGTATTCCGGGGAAAATATGATACACTATTAAATTTGTAGGATATTGAGTGAGACAAATAAGAAGAGGTTTTTAGTATGAAACGTGAAGATGTAAGAAATATAGCAATCATCGCTCATGTAGACCATGGTAAAACCACCCTGGTCGATGAGCTTCTGAAACAGAGCGGCGTGTTCCGTGCCAATCAGGAAGTGGCAGAACGTGTCATGGACTCCAATGATATTGAGAGAGAAAGAGGTATCACCATTCTTTCCAAAAATACGGCTGTCTTCTATAAGGATGTGAAGATCAACATTATCGACACTCCCGGACATGCAGACTTCGGCGGCGAGGTAGAGCGTGTTCTGAAGATGGTAAACGGCGTTATCCTTGTGGTAGACGCATTCGAGGGTTCCATGCCTCAGACCAAATTCGTTCTGAAAAAAGCACTGGAGCTGAATCTGCCGGTCATCGTCTGCATCAACAAGATTGACCGTCCGGAAGCAAGACCGGAAGAGGTGGTAGACGAAGTTCTGGAGCTTTTAATGGATCTGGACGCTACCGACGAACAGCTGGACTGCCCGTTTGTATACGCTTCCGCAAAAGGCGGCTACGCTTCCCTGGATCCCAACGAGCAGGGCAAAGATATGACTCCGCTGTTTGATACCATTCTGAATTATATTCCGGCTCCGGAAGGTGATCCGGAAGGACCGGCTCAGGTACTGATCAGTACCATCGACTACAACGAGTATGTAGGCCGTATCGGTGTTGGTAAAGTAGACCGTGGTACTATTTCCGTCAACCAGGATGTGGTCATCGTCAACCATCATGATCCGGATAAAATGAGAAAAGTAAAAGTCAGCCGTCTCTATGAATTCGACGGACTGAACAAAGTAGAAGTACAGAACGCAACCATCGGTTCCATCGTGGCAATTTCCGGTATTGCTGACCTGCACATCGGAGATACCCTCTGCGCACCGGAAGCACCGGAAGCCATTCCGTTCCAGAAGATTTCCGAGCCGACCATTTCCATGCAGTTCAATGTCAACGACAGCCCGCTCGCCGGTACGGAAGGAAAATTCGTTACCTCCCGCCATCTGCGTGACCGTCTGTTCAAAGAGCTGAATACCGACGTCAGCCTTCGCGTGGAAGAGACCGACAGCACCGACAGCTTTAAAGTATCCGGCCGTGGTGAGCTGCATCTGTCCGTTCTGATCGAGAACATGCGCCGTGAAGGTTATGAGTTCTCCGTCAGCAAAGCAGAGGTTCTCTATCATTATGACGAGAACGGCAAGAAGCTGGAGCCTATGGAGCTGGCTTACATTGATGTGGATGATGAATTCTCCGGAAGCGTTATCCAGAAACTGGGCGAGCGTAAAGGCGAGCTTCGCAACATGCACACCAACAGCAACGGTTCCACCCGTCTGGAGTTCTCCATTCCGGCCAGAGGCCTCATCGGATACCGTGGAGAGTTCATGACCGATACCAAGGGTACCGGCGTTCTGAACACTATTTTCAATGGTTACGAGCCGTACAAGGGAGATATCCAGTACCGTAAACAGGGATCCCTGATCGCATTTGAGTCCGGCGAGTCCATCACCTACGGACTGTTCAATGCACAGGAGCGTGGCGCCCTGTTCATCGGACCTGGCGTCAAAGTATATGCAGGTATGGTTATCGGACAGACTGGTAAAGCAGAGGATATCGAGATCAACGTCTGCAAGACCAAGAAGCTGACCAACACCCGTTCCTCCAGCGCTGACGAGGCTCTGAAGCTGACTCCGCCGAGAGTATTAAGCCTGGAGCAGGCTCTGGAGTTCATCGACACCGACGAGCTTCTGGAGATCACTCCGAAGTCCTTAAGAATCCGTAAGAAGATTCTGGACCCGACTATGAGAAAGAGAGCTGCTATCCGCAAATAAGCGGATGCAGTTCCGTACAGAAAAAGGGCATGCCGCTCATCAAATGATGAGTAACTTGCCCTTTTGTTATATGTCCTATTCCGTTTTATTCTTCAATGACCAGCTTGGCTGCGCCGTACATACCGGCGTCATTTCCAAGGCTTGCCAGAATAAACTCCGCATCCCGGCATCCCCGGAATACATATTTCACATAATATTTCTGAATGTAATCAATGACAATCTGTCCGGCTCTGGACATTCCGCCTCCGATAACAAATACTTCCGGATCTGCGGTTCCAGCGACTGCAGACAGTGCCAGTCCCAGATATTTTCCGAACCGTTCTGCCACTTCACAGGCAAATGCATCACCGTCTTTTACCGCATCCCAGATCTCTCTTGCTGACATGGTCTCCGGATCCAGAACCGTCTTAGCACCCGTCTCTTCCAGCATCCATTTTGCCAGACGGACAATGCCGTTGGCGGAAGCTACGTGTTCCAGGCAGCCGTGATTTCCACAGCCGCAGGTACCCGGCACTTCGTCATCCACATGGATGTGTCCGATCTCACCGCCTGCGCCGTGCGCGCCGGTAATAATCTTTCCATTAATAATGACACCGCCGCCGACACCAGTTCCCAGCGTCACCATCGCACCGCTCTTATGGCCTGCTGCCGCACCTTTCCACATCTCTCCCAGTGCTGCCACATTGGCGTCATTTCCGCCTTTACTGGGCAGCCCCGTCAATTCCGTCAACTCTCTGGTTACTTCTTTGTATCCCCAGCCCAGATTCGCCGTATGCGGTACCACGCCGTTGGCGTCGATGGGACCCGGCACACCGATGCCGATGCCTGCCACTTCCTCTTTGGCAATTCCACGCTCTTCCAGCTTGCCAAGCGCCGCTTTTGCAATATCCGGCAGAATGGCAGCTCCCTCATTTTCCGTATGGCTGGGAATCTCCCATTTTTCCAGCAGCTCTCCGTTGGTGCGGAACAGGCCCATCTTTACGGTAGTTCCTCCTACGTCGATTCCAAAGCAGTATTCCTGCATCTCCTTCTCCCCCTGATTCTTTTATTTTTTATTGCGGTTGATGCTCTCCTGTACACGACGATACAGCTCCTGTGCCGCATTGTAGCCCATCTTCTTCTGTCTGTGGTTGACTGCCGCAGACTCTACAATGATGGCAAGGTTCCGGCCCGGACGAATCGGGATGGAGTGACATACGACTTTATTTCCAAGGAATTCCGTGTATTCTTCGTTCAGTCCCAGACGGTCATATTCTTTGTCTTTGTCCCACTCTTCCAGTTTGATGACAAGGTCAATATTCTGTGTCTCTTTGACACTCTCAACACCGTACAGGGTCTTGACATCAATGATACCAATACCACGGAGTTCAATGAAGTGACGGGTAATCTCCGGAGAAGTTCCCACCAGAGTATCATCGCTGACTTTGTGGATCTCTACCACATCATCGGTAATGAGACGATGACCTCTCTTAATCAGCTCCAGAGCCGCCTCACTCTTACCAATGCCGCTCTCACCCATGATCAGGATACCTTCACCATAAACATCTACCAGCACGCCATGGATGGAAATGCAGGGTGCCAGCTCCACATTCAGCCAGCGGATAACTTCTGCCATCAGAGGAGAAGTCATACGGTTGCTGA
The DNA here is from genome assembly GCA_963604695.1 of Clostridiales bacterium. Classification (GTDB taxonomy): domain Bacteria; phylum Bacillota; class Clostridia; order Lachnospirales; family Lachnospiraceae; genus Hominiventricola. Next base: position 19,987 of record CAVCTH010000002.1, read on the forward strand.
ACAGCAGCGGTTTATTATATTTCCGCGCCATCTCATACATGTCTTCATCCGGCTCGGTGCGGGATGCATAGATCACACACGGAATCTTGCTGGACATAAACCGCTCATAGTTCTTCAGTTTTTCTTCTCTTCCCAGACTTTTCAGATAGGTGTACTCTACATATCCGATAATCTGTACACGCTCACATGCAAAATGTTCAAAATATCCTGCCAGCTGAAGTGCCGGACGGTTAATGTCCGGGCTGCTGATCTCGATTCCTTCGGTGTCCACTTCCGGCGTCAGGTTTTTCAGCTCCAGCTTCTCAATCATTTTATTCAATGATACTGTCGGCATTGTCTCGTCTCCTGTTCTCTTTTATTGGCCCTCGACGACCTTTTTTCTGTTATCAGTATACCGTCTTTATTCGTTCTTCGCAACATGAAAGAACTCAAAAACCTGTCTCGCCGACCGGTTGTTCATGCCTTCCACCTCTGCCAGCTCCTCCTCGGTGGCAGTCTTTATCTCCTCCAGCGTCCGGAAGGATTTCATCAGTGCCTTTCTTCTGGCAGGTCCAATGCCCGGTATATCATCCAGCACGGAATGCACCTGTTCCTTACTCCGCAGGGAGCGATGATATTCAATAGCAAAACGGTGAGCCTCATCCTGAATTCTTGTCACCAGCCGGAACCCTTCACTGTCCCTGTCAATGGGCAGTTCTATATTCCGGAAATAAATACCCCTGGTCCGGTGTTTGTCATCCTTGACCATGCCGCAGACCGGCACCTCGATATTCAGCTGCTGCATGACTTTCAGTGCAATATTAACCTGGCCCCGGCCACCGTCCATCATAATCAAATCCGGATAATTTTCATAATGAGAAAGCCTTCTTGTCAGCACTTCCTCCATGCTGGCATAATCGTCTGCTCCCTGTACGCCGCGAATCCGGAATTTCCGGTAATCCGATCTCTTCGGACGTCCTTTTTCGAAGACCACCATGGAACCAACGGTCTGGAATCCGCTGATATTGGAAATATCGTAGGCCTCCACCCGTTCCAGCTTCGGGAGATCCAGAAGCTTTGCGATCTCCTTCATGGCGCCGATGGTACGGCCTTCCTCCCGGCGGATCCGCTCCCGGTCCTGGGTGAGAACCATATCCGCATTTTTCTTCGCCAGCTCCACCAGCTTCTCCTTCTGACCTTTCTTCGGCACCTGAATATGCACCTTCTGGCCTTTTCTGCCACTTAACCATTCCTCAATGAGGGCTGCATCCTCGATCTCATACTGGAGCATAATCTCTCTTGGAATATACGGGGTTCCCGCATAAAACTGCTTGATAAAGGCGGACAGCACATCCGGGCGGCTGTCCCCGTTGGCAATCCGCAGGCAGAAATGATCCCGCCCGATAAGTCGGCCATCCCGGATAAAAAATACCTGCACCACCGCGTCATGCTGATCTACGGACATGGCAATGACGTCCTTATCCTCCATGTCACTGCTGGTAATCTTCTGCTTCTGGGCAATCTTGGTCACGCTGTTCAGAAGTTCCCGGTACTCAATGGCCTTTTCAAACTCCATTGCCTCAGAAGCCGCCAGCATCTTCTCTTCCAGCTCCTTCAGAATCGGCGCATAATCTCCGTTCAGGAAGGTGAGTACTTTTTTCACAGATTTTGCATATTCTTCCTTGGAAATATAGCCCTGGCAGGGCGCCGGACACTGGTGGATATGGTAATTCAGGCACGGTCGCTCCTTCCCCTGCATCTTCGGCAGCTGCTTATTACAGGTGCGGATACCGTACAGCTTGTGAATCAGATCAATAGTATCCTTTACCGCCCCTGCAGACGTGTAGGGGCCATAATATTTCGCCTTATCCTTATACATCTGCCGTGCAAACAATACCCTTGGAAAATCCTCCTGCACCGTCACTTTGATAAACGGATAAGTCTTGTCATCCATGAGCATGGTGTTGTATTTGGGCCGGTGCTCTTTGATCAAATTACACTCCAGCACCAGCGCTTCCAGCTCCGAATCCGTGATGATGTATTCAAACCGGGCAATATGGGTCACCATCTGCTCAATCTTCACGCCTTTGTTCCGGCTGGACTGAAAATACTGCCGCACCCGGTTTTTCAGAGAGATGGCTTTTCCCACGTAAATAATGGCATCTTTATCATCATGCATCAGATAGACGCCCGGCTTGGAAGGGAGCTTTTTCAGTTCTTCTTCTATATTAAATATGGCCATTTATTTCTCCTTCTCCTGGAAACATAAAAGCCGCCAAAGCGCAGGACTTCCACTGCGTTCTGACGGCTTTTCCTCAGATCCATATTGTATTATTCTGCAAAAATCAGTTCTTCCTGATGATATTTCTCATCTTCCACACCGTCGCGTACTTTATGGTAAATCTCCATAAATTCTTTTCCGGTGATAGTTTCCTTTTCAATCAGGAACTCTGCAATCTTATCCAGGCACTCCCGATTCTCAGTCAGCAGTCGTTTTGCCTCGTCGTAAGCTTCCTTCAGAATCCGCATGACTTCTTCATCCACATGGGATGCGGTCTCGTCACTGCAGTTCAGGACACTTCCGTTATCAAGGTACATGCTCTCTCTGGATTCCAGTCCCATAAGACCGAACTTATCGGACATACCATACTGGGTTACCATGGCTCTCGCCAGGTTGGTTGCCTGCTGAATATCATTGGATGCGCCGGTGGTAATGGAATCAAATACCACTTCCTCTGCTGCACGGCCTCCCATGCACACGACCAGACGGGCCAGAATCTCTTTCTTGGACAGAAGGAATTTCTCCTCCTCCGGTGTCTGCAGCACATAACCAAGTGCACCATTGGTACGTGGGATAATCGTAATCTTCTGTACCGGTTCCGCATCCTTCTGTAAAGCACCGGTCAGTGCATGGCCAACCTCATGGTAAGAAACAATTTTCCGTTCTTCCTCGCTCAGGATCTTATTCTTCTTCTCCTTCCCCATGAGTACCACTTCCATAGCATCAAAAAGATCTTTCTGGCAGATGGCCTTGCGTCCGTGTTTCACGGCAAGGATCGCTGCCTCATTGATCATATTGGCCAGGTCCGCGCCTACCGCACCGCTGGTTGCCAGTGCAATGGCAGCCAGATCCACAGTCTCATCCATCTTTACATTTTTCACATGTACCTTCAGGATATCCTCCCGGCCTTTGAGATCCGGACGTTCCACGATAATCCGCCGGTCAAAACGTCCCGGACGGAGCAATGCCTGGTCAAGGACCTCCGGCCGGTTGGTTGCCGCCAGAATGATGCAGGCCTGATTGCTCTCAAAACCATCCATCTCTGCCAGCAGCTGATTCAGGGTCTGCTCACGCTCGTCGTTGCCGCCCAGGCGGGAGTCACGGCTCTTACCGATGGCATCAATCTCATCAATGAATACGATACAGGGGGCATTTTTCTTCGCCTCCTCAAAAAGATCACGGACACGGGATGCACCCACGCCCACGAACATCTCCACGAAATCAGAACCTGCCAGGGAAAAGAACGGCACATGCGCCTCTCCTGCCACGGCTTTTGCCAGCAGGGTCTTACCGGTTCCGGGAGGGCCTACCAGCAGGGCTCCTTTCGGCAGCTTCGCACCGATCTCGGTATATTTTGCCGGATTATGCAGGAAATCTACCACTTCTACCAGAGATTCCTTAGCTTCTTCCTCACCAGCCACATCTTTAAATGTAACGCCTGTCTCTTTTTCAATATAGACTTTAGCTTTGCTCTTTCCTACCCCCATCATGCCGCCACTGCCGCCCATACGACGCATCAGCACGCCAAAGGCCAGCCACAGAAGCAGAATCGGTGCCAGAATGGAAATAATATTCCATATTATCACTGACCAGGTGTCCTGAATATACGGTTTGATCTCCACGCCCTTTTCCTTCATAAGCGGAAGCAGGTCGTCGTCACTCATTTTACCAGTATAGTAGCTCTGGGGCAGTCCGCCGGTCTGCTCCTTCGGTGTGATCTTCCAGGTGCTTCCGGTGTCTTCCACACTGGCGATCTGATCTTCTTCCAGCATATCTACAAACTTATCATATGTAATTTCCTGTGTGGTTGCTTCCTTGTACTGATCACGCACCAGTCCCCAAAGAAGGACTCCTATCATAACAAACACCAGAAACATCATCATGTTCTGGGTGTTTTTAGGAAATTTGCCATTATTTCTCTTGTCTCCATTTCCGTTTGGAGTGTTGTTGTTGTTCATCTTTCTCCTCCTTGCGCGTAGCACCTCTTATTATAGTGAACCTTCTTTTATAAATCAATACACCTTCTGCGAAAATTTGATATCTAATTCTTAAATTACTATAAAGGAATTTACTCCAAAAAACCCGAAATGACAGCCTGCGGATGTTCCTTTCACAGGCTGTCACATCTATCCACCTGGTTTTTACGTCATATTTTCAAAACAATAAAATTTTTAGTCTTTTTTATATGGATTTTTCGGATGAGCGGCGATATAATATTTTATGTTTTGTAAAATAGGGCATTTTTTAATATATACATTCAGGAGGAATCAATCATATGCCAGTAAAGTATGTATTTGTCACCGGAGGCGTTGTATCAGGACTCGGTAAGGGAATTACCGCCGCATCCCTGGGACGTCTGCTGAAAGCACGTGGCTACAAAGTAACCATGCAGAAATTCGATCCTTACATCAATATTGACCCCGGTACCATGAACCCGGTACAGCACGGAGAAGTGTTCGTCACCGATGATGGTACAGAGACCGACCTTGACCTGGGACATTATGAGCGTTTTATTGATGAGAGCCTGGATAAGAACTCCAATGTAACGACCGGTAAGGTATACTGGTCCGTTCTTCAGAAGGAGCGCCGCGGAGATTACGGCGGCGGAACCGTACAGGTCATCCCGCATATCACCAACGAGATCAAGAGCCGTTTCTATCGGAATTTCACTTCCGAAGATACGCATATTGCCATCATCGAGATCGGCGGAACCGTCGGCGACATTGAGAGCCAGCCGTTCCTGGAGGCCATCCGTCAGTTCCAGCATGAGATTGGCCATGAGAATGCTATCCTTCTTCATGTGACGTTGATTCCTTATTTAAAAGCATCCGGCGAAATGAAGACCAAACCGACCCAGGCTTCCGTCAAAGAACTGCAGGGAATGGGAATCCAGCCGGATATCATCGTATGCCGTACCGAGCTTCCTCTGGAAAAGGGCATTAAAGACAAGATTGCACTGTTCTGTAACGTGCCAAAAGATCACGTTCTGCAGAATCTGGACGTAGAATATCTCTATGAAGCACCGCTGGCCATGGAGCAGGAGCATCTGGCCCAGGTAGCCTGTGAATGCCTGAACCTGCCCTGCCCTGAACCGGATCTCACCGACTGGACCGAGATGGTCAACAAACTCCGTCATCCGACCACAGAGGTAACCGTTGCCTTGGTTGGAAAATATATCCAGCTCCATGACGCTTATATTTCTGTGGTAGAGGCGCTGAAGCACGGCGGTATCGACAACCATGCCGTTGTCAATATCAAATGGATTGACTCTGAGACCGTGACTCCTGAAAATGTGGGCGAACTGCTCTCTGATGTAAGTGGCATTCTCGTTCCGGGCGGCTTCGGCCATCGCGGAATCGAAGGTAAGATTACCGCAATCCAGTATGCCCGCGAGCATCGTATTCCGTTCCTTGGCCTGTGTCTTGGCATGCAGCTCTCCATCGTAGAGTTTGCCCGCCACGTCATCGGACTGGAAGCTGCCCACAGCATCGAGCTGGATCCGAATACTGCTTATCCGGTCATTGCCCTGATGCCGGACCAGAATGGTGTGGAAGATATCGGCGGAACCTTACGTCTTGGCTCCTGCCCGTGTGTACTGGACAAAAACTCCAGAGCCTATGAGCTTTACGGAGAGGAACTGATCCACGAACGTCACCGTCATCGTTATGAGGTAAACAACGACTACCGTACTACTCTGATTGATCACGGAATGACTCTTTCCGGACTGTCACCGGATGGAAGAATTGTGGAGATTATTGAACTGCCGAATCATCCGTTCTTCATTGCTACCCAGGCGCATCCGGAACTGAAATCCAGACCGAACCGTCCGCATCCACTGTTCAAGGGATTCGTGGCAGCCGCACTGAAGGCAAAGAACGAGAATAAATAAGTTATTTATGTTAGGAAAGGATTATAGATCATGCCAAAATTAAATGAAAATTATCTGAACCTGAAAGCAAGTTACCTCTTCTCCGAAATCGCACACCGTACCGCAGCTTACAAAGAAGCAAATCCGGAAAAAGGCGCACAGATCATCCGTCTCGGAATCGGTGATGTCACACTGCCCCTTGGAAAAGTAGTTATCGAGGCACTCCATGAGGGTGTCAACGCTATGGCAAGTGCAGAGACCTTCAAAGGATATGGTCCGGAGCAGGGCTATGAAGAGACCAGAAATGCCATTGCTGCTTACTATAAGAAAAATGGAGTCGAAGTCGATCCGGGCGATATCTTCGTATCCGATGGTGCAAAGAGCGATACCGGAAATATTACCGATCTGTTCGGACACGACAATGTAGTCCTGGTTCCGGACCCGGTTTACCCGGTTTATGTGGACACCAACATCATGGCCGGAAATAAAGTCACCTACATGGCCGGAAATGCAGAGAACGGATTCCTGCCCATGCCGAACAAGGATCAGCATGCAGATGTCATTTATCTGTGTTCCCCGAACAATCCTACCGGTGCCTGCTACAACAAAGCACAGCTGAAAGAGTGGGTCGATTATGCGCTGGCCAATGATGCAGTGATCCTGTTCGATTCTGCATATGAAGCATTTATTTCCGATCCGGAACTTCCGAGAAGCATCTTCGCTATCGAGGGAGCAAAGAAATGCGCCATCGAGTTCTGCTCTCTGTCCAAGACTGCAGGATTTACCGGAACCCGCTGCGGTTACACGGTTGTTCCGAAGGAGCTGACCTTCAAAGCTTCCAACGGTGAAGAAATGTCCCTGAACGCCATGTGGAACCGCCGTCAGTGCACCAAATTCAACGGTACTTCCTATATTGTACAGAAAGGTGCAGAGGTGGTCTTCTCTGATGAGGGCATCAAAGAATGCCAGGAGAACATTAACTACTACAAGAAAAATGCCAAAGTCATTGCTGATACCATGACGAAACTTGGCATCCGTTTCTTCGGTGGCATCAACTCTCCGTACATCTGGTTTGAGTGCCCCAATGGCATGGAATCCTGGGAGTGCTTCGATTACCTGCTGCAGAATATCCAGGTGGTAGGAACCCCGGGCGCAGGCTTCGGCGAGAATGGTAAGAACTACTTCCGTCTGACTTCCTTCGGTAACTATGAGAAGACCGTAGAAGCCATGGAGCGGTTTGAAAAACTGTTTGGTTAA
>CAVCTH010000002.1:27859-37704 GCA_963604695.1 Clostridiales bacterium
AATCAGGCAGTCCACGATGTTTAATTCAATCTTATCCACCATGAGTCCGTTAAAATCGGTCTGTAATCCACAACATAAACGGTAGATATCCAGAGGGTCCAGCACAATCGACTCGCCCATACCGCTGCAGCATGCCGAGCAGCCCTGGCAGCCGCCGCAGTCCGCTTTTACCATGTCGTTGGCTGTATATAATTTTCCATCTGACACTTCCTTCATGTCAATATTTCGTTCCATAGCTATTCCTCTTGCTTCTTCTGATGACTTCCGAATTCTGCATTCCCCATCCGCACATCCTGCAGATGTTTCTGCAGATCTTCCGGCAGGTAATCAAAGAGATAATTCTTGCTGCCCGGGAACTGTTCTACATAGTCCCGGCGGATTTCCTGATTGATCCGGTTGATCTCTTCTTTTAATTCCCGCGCTGACATCATGGCACAGCCCTGTCCGCGGATAATGATCTGCTCCAGGCCGTCGGAGGTTGCCACGGTCACCTGATATTTCCGCCCAATCTGATGTGCTGTCCGCTCAATATAACTGTCGGCGGTTTCTGCTTCCTTCGTATAGACCACATGGATATTATGATAAGGAACAATCTCCTCCTCATGTCCTTCTACCCGATAGGCGTCGAAGACGAGGATCAGGTTGCACTTCCGGAATCCCTGATAATTGCACATAATATCCTGCAGTTTTTCTCTGGCACTTGCGATATTTACTTTCGCCAGATCACTTAATTCTTCCCACGCAAAAATAACGTTGTATCCATCCACCAGAAAATATTCCGGCAGCTTTGCTTTTGGTTTGTATGGCTTTGCTTTCTCCGGCTTTTCTGCCCCATAGGTTCTGGAAGCAGGATGATCGTTATAACGGCGGAGTTTTTCTTCGCCGAAGGTTCGCTGCATAATAGCCTGCAGTTCTTCTTCCTCCTCCGCACTGCCCAGAGGTACTGCCGGACGGCGTCTCTCTTCCGGCTGATTCAGATCTTCCAGCGGATTCTCCCGAAGCGCTGATTCTCTCAGACTGCCGTTTTTCTGCAGCACACTTTCCAGATGCATATGCTGCGGCACTTCATACCATGGAACAATGGTTCCTGCTCCGTGATAGCAGAAGACGGAGGACGACGGATTCCGAAGATCCGCTTCCGGATCATACCAGCTCTGCTCCAGCACTTCCTCCGGATTATGGCAGCGCCCATATCCCCGGAAGACACAGGTAAGCCTTCCTCTTCCTTTTGTATAGGAATTGATCTCTTTCTGGTAATTCTTAATGCAGGCCACTGCGACTCCGCCTGTGAGCACGGACATATCCCCTTCCTGCTCAGGCAGTCCCATCTCTGCTCTCATGCGCTCCAGATCCATCATGGCATGTCCCAGTGTCTCTGAAGGCACTTCCAGCCGGAAATCATACCAGGGCTCCAGCAATACACTTTCTGCCTGCATCAGCCCCTGACGAACGGCCCGATAAGTTGCCTGGCGAAAATCCCCGCCCTCGGTATGCTTCTGGTGAGCACGGCCTGCCACCAGCGTAATCCGCATATCTGTAATATCCGATCCCGTGAGCACACCTTTGTGCTGGCGTTCTTCCAGATGTGTTAATACCAGCCGCTGCCAGTTCCGGTCCAGCAGATCTTCGCTGCAATCTGCCGCGAACTGCAGACCGCTTCCCTGCTCACCCGGTTCCATGAGCAGATGTACTTCTGCATAATGACGAAGCGGTTCAAAATGTCCCACTCCTTCCACAGTATTCGCAATGGTTTCCTTATATACAATATTTCCTTTATCAAAATCGACAGGCACGCCAAAACGATCCAGAATCAGCTTTTTCAGTATCTCAATCTGGACTTCTCCCATGAGCTGGACTTCGATTTCCCGGAGCTTGTCATTCCAGTGGATATGAAGCTCCGGCTCTTCATCCTCCAGAAGACGTAGTTTTCCAAGCAGCTGCACCGGATCGCATTCTCCTGGCAGCGTCAGTTTATAGTTCAATACCGGCTCCAACACCGGAAGGTTGGTGTGATGCTCCATTCCCAGTCCCTCTCCGGCTCTTGTCTTCGTAAGACCGGTCACCGCGCAGACCATGCCCACTTCTGCCTCGTTCACTGTCTCATATTTGGTTCCAGAATAGACGCGGATCTGATTTACCTTCTCCTGCCACTCTTCCTCATCCGCCGTTCCGCTCAGCGTATCTTTTACTTTTAACGTTCCTCCGGTCACCCGAAGCCAGGTCAGTCTGCCTCCCTGCTCATCCCGGCTGATCTTGAAAACACGCGCGCCAAATTCCTGCTCAGGTTCTTCCACATAAGAATACTGTTCCAGTCCTTTCAGCAACACATCCACCCGGTCAAGTTTCAGTGCAGACCCAAAATAGCACGGAAATACATGACGCTCCCGGATCAGTTCCCGGATCGTCTGCTCAGTGACAGCTCCCTGCTCAAGATAATGCTCCAGTGCCTGTTCCTCGCAGACTGCCACATTTTCCATGAATTCTCCGGATGTCTGATCACAGTCAAAATCCACGCACCGATCATCCAGTTCTTTCTTCAGATGTTCCATGAGCTTTTCTTTGTCCGTTCCGTTCTGATCCATTTTATTGATAAACAAAAATGCCGGAACACCGTAGCGTTTGAGCAGCCGCCAGAGGGTTCTCGTGTGCCCCTGTACGCCATCCGCACCGCTGATGACCAGTACCGCATAATCCAGCACCTGCAATGTCCGTTCCATCTCCGCGGAAAAATCTGCATGGCCCGGTGTATCCAGCAATGTTACTTTCCAGTCTCCAAGAGTAAATTCTGCCTGCTTTGAAAATATGGTAATTCCTCTTGCGCGTTCCAACTCATGAGTGTCCAGAAATGCGTCTTTGTTGTCCACTCTTCCCAACTTTCGGATGGCGCCGCTTTCATACAGCATTGCTTCCGATAATGTTGTCTTTCCCGCATCCACATGTGCCAGAACCGCTATACAAAGATGCTTCAATGCAAAAAATCCCCCTTGTGTTATGGTTATGTTGTCGGATACATGGTCCGATAGAGCTGTTTTCCGCTTTCCGTCCGGAATATTTTCTGATATGCATTTCTGCATCCGTCTGCAGACACTTCGTCCTCAAAAAGATTGACCAGGAAATCAGCTTCCACCAGAATCTGATAATCCATGCCATCCATATCGTGATAGGTATGGTGATGCCCCACCAGATAGCAGACGCGCTCTGTCACATCCTCCGGCCATCCTAAGCCATCCAGCAGCTTTTTCGCTTCCGCCGGGCCTTCCAACTCCTGATATTTTCCGCTGCTGCTTCCGTATTTCTGCTCAGAAATATGGATTCCAATATCATGGACCACTGCCGCACTCTCCAGCGTAAACTGTGTCTTCTCATCCAGCCCTTCCATCAGACCGATCATTCTGGCAAACTCATATACTTTGATAAAATGCTGGATGCGCTTCGCATCCCCATGGTCATATTCCGTCATGGCTGTCAGTAATTGTTCTATCTTCATCCGGGGTATCCTCCTGCTGTCATTTTCGTAATTATTCAGAATCCATGTGCATGATTCTGAACAGTTATATTCTATCACAGGTTCCCTGTGCTTTTCAATTACGCAGAAAGTCCGGAAGGCTTACAGTCTTCCGGACTTTCTACTATTTATTCGCAAACACTTTACAAATACAGGTTAAATTCACATTTAAGCACATATAGCGGAAAAGCTGTTGTAATACTCCCTAAAAAATTCATTCAGCATACTTAAAATTTTCTTCATAACAGACACCTTGCCTTTCTGTGTGCTGTGTTTTCTTCCACAGCCCTGTTCAGTTACGATTGGATTTTCAGATCTGATTTCCTTTTGTTGAGTATAATGTACCACAGCCATGCATGAATGTGAAATACATATAGTAATCGTGTTGCGATACTTTTTAAGTATTCATTACTGTTCACCCCTGAATCAGGTTCTTACGCAGCCTGACAGCAAGTGTCTGGCTGCTGTCTGAACAGTTACAAGCATTCTATTTTATGCGGTCTCTTTCTTCTTATTGAACAGTTCTTTTCCGGAGTTTACCACAATAACTACACCAAGTACCATCAGAAGAATCGCGATAATCAGCTGTAAACCTTCTACCATGAAGACTGCGGTTCCGGCATTGAATGCTTTGACCAGACCGATGGTTCTCTGCACCAGTGCGGTGAAGGTGACACACAGCATGATGATCAGAGGCGGGAACAGGGTTCTGTTCTCACGGCCGGTGACTTTCAGGAACACACACAGGGTAATAAGTACCAGGGCACTCAACAGCTGGTTGGCACTTCCGAACAGCGGCCAGATATTGGAGTAGCCGACCTGGGTCAGGATATAACCAAATGCCAGGGTTACAATGGTGGAGAAGTAGGTATTGCAGAACAGTTTTCTCCAGCCTTCCGCATGCTCCATATCATCCACGCTGAACAGTTCCTGGAAAGACATCCGTCCGATTCTCGCAACGGCATCCAGACTGGTCAGTGCCAGGGCGGATACACACATGGTCATGAAACAGGATGCCACATAGACCGGAACACCGAACATTTCCAAAAGCCCAGCAACTCCGCCGGAGAAAATCTGGAACGGGGTTCCTGCGGCTGCGGTTCCGTCAGCGGCTGCTGCTGCCCCCGCCACACAAAGTGCCAGTACCGCCAGAAGGCTTTCCAGCACCATGGCTCCATATCCTACCTTCAGCATATCTTTTTCATTTGCTACGGTCTTGGATGAAGTACCGGAAGATACCAGGCTGTGGAATCCTGAAACGGCTCCGCATGCAACCGTCACAAACAGGATCGGGAACAGATTTCCAAGACTGTCATTATGAAATCCGGTATACACCGGCAGATTCATGTTCGGATGCGCAACGACAATTCCAAGAGTCGCGCCGATGATCATCCCTGCAAACATGAAGGTGGTCATATAGTCCCGGGGCTGTTTCATCAGCCACATAGGAAGGACAGATGCCAGGAAAATATAGGCAAAGGTGATATAGGACCAGGTCGCTTTATCTGCTTCCATCGGGAAATTCATACCAATTCCCAGTGCTGCTACGGTGCATACCAGACCAAGCACTACTTCTTTCCAGCCGCTTACTTTGGTCTGTTTTTGGATCAGTCCGAATACAACTGCAAATACCATGAACAGAATGGAAATGGTTCCGGCTGCTCCGTTCACCTGTGCATTTTCTGCAAGAGAAGCAACTCCGTCTGTAACCGTGTAAGCATTGAAAGTACCTGCTACCATATCCGCAAATGCCGCAATCACAATCAGGGTGAAGAGCCAGCAGAACAGGAGGAATAATTTTCTTCCGGTCTTACCAATATATTTTTCAATCAGAAGTCCCATGGATTTCCCTTCATTCTTTACACTGGCATACAGTGCCCCAAAATCCGTAACCGCTCCGAAGAAGATGCCTCCCAGAATAATCCAGAGCAGTACCGGCAGCCAGCCAAATGCAGCCGCCTGAATGGCTCCCGTCACAGGGCCTGCGCCTGCAATGGAAGAAAACTGATGGGCAAATACCACCCATCCATCGGTGGGTACATAATCTTTTCCATCTTCCTTTGTGTAAGCCGGCGTCTTTGCCTTCGGGTCGATGCCCCACTTATTCGCCAGCCAGCGTCCGTATAAGGTATAGCCTGCTAACAGGCAGACAGCTGCAATTACTACGATCACTAACGTATTCATGTCTTCTCTCTCCTCATCTTTTCAGTCTCGTGTTCCAGGTCAAATCCGGGTCTGTACAAAGGAATTGCGATGCTTATCCGATCAGATAAGCAAAAAGACCCCGCCCTCCTCAGATGGATTCTGAAGAAGACGAAGGTCTTCATATTCCTCCGCGTTACCACTTCTCTTGCCGAAAGCTTCCGGCCTCTCTGCCATATCCTCGACAACCTCTGTCAATGAATATGTGTCCTCATAACGGTGGACTGCCCGTCCTGAATTACCGGTGCTTTCTTTCACCCAGGCTGCTGGCAGGGGATGAATTCTTTCCATGCCTGTTTTCTCACACCAGCCGAAAACTCTCTGATTGGCATTCCGGAAATAATCCGTATCCTGTTCACTGCATTTGATCTATAAAACGATTATGATTATAGTCCGCTTTCTTCAGATGTCAACACTTTTTAAAAATGAGAAAATATTTTTTGTTTTTTGAATATAACATGAATTTTCTTCACATATAAATCAGATCCTCGCGGAGTGTTTTTGTCGTATGGAAACGCAGTTTCCTATACGATAAAAGAGACGCCCCGAAGGACGTCTCTTCATGCCGTATATAAAGTTAAGCGTTTGCTTTTTTCTGATTGCTCAGGGTCTGTACACCCTCAATTACAAGGACAACAGAGAGGATGATCAGCAACACACCGAGGATAGTCTGTGCATAAGGACCCCAGTCAGAGCTTCCTGCCATGATCATACCGACCTGGTTCTTAACCGTCAGCACCAGAGAGCAGATGGTCACAACAATCATGAATGCCATCGGGATCAGGAACATCTTGTTGTTCTTACCCATCTTACCAAGCCAGGTAGCTACTGCCAGAAGGCCGATACCTGCAAGCAGCTGGTTCGCAGCTCCGAACAGTCCCCAGATCTTTGTGTATCCGGTCATACCAAGCAGGATACCAAGCACAACCGTCAGGATGGTTGCGAAGTACGGATCTACCATCACTTTCTTCCAACCCTCTTTGATATCCTTCGGAGTCTCTCCCGGCTCCAGCCAGAACTCCTGGAACATGAAACGTGCCAGACGGGTTGCTGTGTCCAGAGAGGTCAGACAGAATGCGGAATAAGTCAGTACCAGTAAAGAGTTCAGGATACTGTAGCTTCCCGGGATAATGTCATCGATCATATGGGCAATGCCGCCACCAAAGATGGCTGTTGCACCGGTCAGCATGTTGTCCGGATTCTGTGTATTCCATTTGTAAGCATATCCGATCGCACAAAGAGTCAATACTGCAAGTACGCACTCCAGAAGCATACCGCCGTAGGCAATCGGTTTTGCGTCTTTCTCTTTGTCAAGCTGCTTGGATGTGGTTCCGGAAGAAACCAGTGAATGGAATCCGGAGATTGCTCCACAGGCTACTGTGGTAAACAGTACCGGGAACATATACTGGACACCATTTCCATTGTCAACAGCAAATCCGCTGAACGCCGGGAAGCTGCTGTCAAAGGTCGGATGAGCTACGACAACGCCGAAGGCTGCTACTGCCAACATCGCATACAGCAGGAAGGAACTTAAGTAATCACGCGGCTGAAGCAGGATCCATACCGGCGTTACAGAAGCAATCGCAATATAGATTCCGACAATGATCATCCAGGTTTTTGTAGAAAGATACAGCGGATGATAATTCATACCAATGGCCATGATCAGAACGATGGCAAGCACGCCGAATACAGATGCAATTCCCATGGGCATATTCCGGCGATATACGCAGAAACCAAATACAATCGCAATGAGGATAAACAATAAAGAAATCATTGCTACCGTAGCCGGTGTTGCAGATTTTGCCATATCCAATGCTCCGCTCTCATCATAGACTGCTCCGAAGGTAGAGGCTACAATAGAAGCGAATGCTGCTACTACCAGAATGAGGGTCAGATAAGAGAAGATGATAAACAGCTGTTTTGCACGTTTACTCATGCTGGAAGAAATGATCTCTCCGATGGACTGTCCATTATTGCGGACAGATGCGAACAGTGCCCCGAAGTCATGCACACCGCCGAAGAAGATACCTCCGACCAGAACCCAGAGGGTAACCGGCAGCCATCCGAACATTGCCGCTCCGATCGGTCCGGTAATCGGGCCTGCGCCTGCGATGGATGAAAAATGATGTCCCATCAGAACCGGTGCTTTTGCCGGTACATAGTCAACACCATCCTCCATGGTATGAGCCGGTGTCTCAGTTTTGCTTTCACCTACGCCCCACTGTTTGCACAGCCAGCCGCCGTAACAGACATATCCGACTGCCAGGATAGCGACGCAGATAACGAGAAGTACTAATGAATTCATTTTTTACTTACTCCCTTCCGTGTTTGCGAATATAGTACTTTTTTCAAAATTTTCGCCACATGGTGGCCGCTTCGGTTGGCATCAATACGGCTGTCTGCCACCCGGACCAGCGCAGCATGGAAATTCATCCATCCATGCAGTGAAAAATGAAAACTTTTGTAAATACGGCATTTTTTCAGTGCCTTCAATGCGTCCTCGTCACAGGTATCGCACACAAAGACTGCCGTAATGTAGGAGGCCATATGTCCCGGACCCACATGAATCCGTTTCATGCCATCCTCATAGATGTAATCTCTCCACTGCTCAAACAGCGGCAGTGTCAGATGTGGAATGTTCAGCAGATACAGAAATTCTTCGTTCTCTGCAGACCACAACTCTGCCTTCTTTGAGATTACGTACTGGCCGGAATGCTCAAAAAAATCACAGCGGGCTGTGATCGGGGTCTGATCATCTTCGATCATATGAATGTTATAATATGGCCCATAATTTTTCAGCAGCCGTTCGATTGCTGACTCTCTTGTATACTGCATTCCGTTACTTCCAATCTATTTCTATCTGATCAGGCATATCTGCCTGAAGCGTATAATTTCTTTATAAAGTTTATAAAAACTTAATACATTATAATCCTCCGCACATAAATATGCAAGGTTTTTATGCCTTTGCACTAAGTTTTTACAAAAAATTTATAGTCCTTATTTTCAATTGCATGCTTTTTGCTTCAAATCCGCATGCTCCAACAGTTTCTGATAAGTGGCATCCATTCCAATAGCCCCCAGTGGCGCGGTAATGAGAATCGCCAGTACCGCAACAGAGAGCACAATTTTTCCGCAGGGCAGTCCCATCGCCATGGGAACCGAGCCAATGGCAGCCTGCACCGTTGCCTTCGGCAGATAGGAAATGACACAGAACAGCCGCTCTCTGCGGTTAAGACCGGTCCCAGCCACGCAGAGCAGTACGCCCACAGTCCGGAACAGAAGTGCCAGGAAAATCATGCAGACTGCCGCAATTCCGGCTTCCATAGTATAGCGGATATCTACAGCCGCTCCCACCAGTACGAACAAAATGACTTCCGCTGCAATCCAGAGCTTGCCGAATTTTTCAGAAAGGCGTTTTGATACTGATGTCACACATTTCAATTTAATGGTGCACGCCATACTCACCACGGCCAGAAGACCGGACACGGATACGATTCCTTTGAGCCATGTCTCCACGGACATCAGGAGAAATGCACTTCCCAGCACAATCACCACTTTCATGCTGTTCCGGACACAGTGTGCATGGGCGTAAGCCGTCTCAAAAAACAGACTTAATATCCAGCCCGCTGCAATTCCCAGCAAAATTCCCAGTACAATCGAAACCGGAATATTTACGAAATCCATCAGATGTGCCTGTCCGCCCTGCGCCATGCTGCTGAACGTGGAGAACAGCACAATGACAAAAATATCATCACAGGAAGCTCCCGCCAGAATCATCTGCGGGATACTTTTCTCCGTTCCATAGCCCTGCTCCATCAGCTGCACCATTCTCGGCACCACCACCGCCGGGGACACTGCTGCCAGAACCGCGCCCATAACCGCCGCTTCAATCCGGGTAATACCAAGCACATAAGGCGCCAGCAGGAAAAAGCCAAGAATTTCAAAAGATGCCGGTACACAGGACATCATGATTGCCGGGCGGCCCACCTTTTTCAGATCTGATAAATCCAGCGACAGTCCTGCCTTCAAAAGAATAATGACCAGTGCCATCTGCCGTAATTCTGACGAAATTCCCAGAATTGATGGATCCAGCAGATTCAGCACATAAGGCCCCAGTAAAATTCCGGTAAACAACATA
>CAVCTH010000003.1:0-37631 GCA_963604695.1 Clostridiales bacterium
TCTTCTCCACTACCTCCTGCACGGCTGCCGAATAGCTGGTGGCCTTCAGCTGCCGGGAATAGGTGCTCGCCATCATGATTCCCTTCACATCCATGGCGGTAACCCGGATACAGGGAACCTCGTCCATCCCGTGGCGGTAATTCACCCGCATGATGGCCCCTACGAAAATATTCTTCGCTTCCGTCCCATAACCTGTCCAGATCTCCACCTTGGCGCCCATCTTTGTAAATTTCTTCAGATTGCTGCTGACGTTATAGCTGGCAGACGCTTTGTCGTAGGCCCCATAAAGGGAAAATTCTGCGATGGAAGCCTCATATCCGCTGGTCAGATCCACATAGAGGTCAGAGACCGGATATCCCTTGTCTGCACTTCCTACCTCTTTATCGTCAATCCGCACCACCAGTACCGGTCTGTCAAATCCACCATATTGTTTTTTCAGATCATCAAAATTATATTTTGCCATGTTCGTATCTCTTCTCTTTTGCTATGTCAGCTCAGGTTCAGATAATTGGAAACCATGCTGCTGGTACTGGTCAGCTTCTTATCCGTTGACAGTTTATTTGCTGCTGTAAACAGACCATTATATGTACGCTTCCAGGCTGCCACAGTTGCATTCGACCTTTGATCCTGCCGGATCTCCAGATGTACCTTGGAACGGATGGGGCTTCCCTTACTGTTGAACATGCTGTATTCGATCGTGACACCGCACAGCTCGCCCCAGAACACCGTCTTATTCCAGACAACGCAGATCATTCTCGTATAGGCATTCGTAATGGCTGATACGAAGAGTTCAGATGCATCCTGCACTGTCAATCCGTTATATTCCTGATTTTCTGCCGCATTTTGATTCTGAAAAAGACCGGAAACCGAATCTTTGATGGCAGTTGCTTTTTTTGCGGCGCCGGTGATGGAACCGGTGCTGCCATCCAGATAGGAGAATGCATCTCTTATTTCCATGCTGTCAAAGATCAGATCCATGTTCAGCGTCACCTCAAAGGGGATATCATCAATCTGGAACTGTCCGCTTCCGTTTCCCCCCACACCGGAATACCGGTTAAAGGATTTACCGCCCCGGCTGGAAAGCTGCAGCGTGCTGGGATTGTACTGGACCTTGATCGGCTGGTAATCATTTTCCCCATAGACAGCAATATTTCCCTCCTGTCCCGTCTGGGCGGCTGCCGAAGCGGCCATCTTCTCCCCCATCTTCGCAAGAAAGGAAAAAGCATCATTCACGTCTTTCGGATCTTCCACCTCCTGCCTCCTGCGGAACAGAATATAGGCCTTGTCCACGGTTCCGGTCACATTTTTCTGGAGCATTGATGTAAGTGACATAAGTTCTCTTCTCCTTCTTTAGAGCTGCAGATTGATCAGGTTGTTTGCTTTACCTGACCAGTCAGAGCCTTCCTTCCCAGCTACTTTTCCAAGAAGCTCATCATATCGGTCCCCCCATTTTCCGGTATCCTCCACCTCACATGCCAGAATACGGATCGTCACTTCGGCCCGGATCGGTTCTCCTGACGGATTAAACATGGTATAGGCACATTGTACCGCATTCATATTCCCGGTATAGTTCATGGGACCCCAGGCGAAGGTCACCTTACGCTGTTCATGATGACGGATCACTGCAAGGAAGCCTTCCACGATCTGCCGGACAGAATAGACGTCCTGCGACTTAATATCAAGGGCACTTTTTACTGCACTGGTCTCACTCAGGTTCAGCTTGTCTATCATAAAAGCATCTGTATTATGCTCCGCATCAAAGATGACCTTAAAATCCACGGTGATGTTCTCCTGGATGGGACCGTAGGCGATCTGGGCATCCCCGTCTCGTTTCCCGTCACCGTCACTGTCTTTTGCGAAATTATAAATGGGCTGCATGCCGCCTCCGTAGGCGGATATCCTTAAGGTAGACGGGTTAAACTGGAACTGCAGAATATCACTTTCATTATCTTCTACCCCCTGAAATACGCTGCTGTTCTCAAGATTGGCAAGTCTTGTCTCCAGCACCGCCAGCTTGGTTCTTTTATTTGCCAGTTCTTCTGCATTCTCCTGAAGACCTGCTATTTCCGTGAGCAGACCGGACTTCTGTGCTGACAGGGTAATTTTTTCCTGTACGACAAAATTGCTTTTCGTAAAAACCAGACATGCTTTTGTCAGACTCATCTCTTACCCACCTCCTTATATTCCTCTTCTGCGCCTCTCTGAATCCATCCGTTTTTCCAGCTTGCTGAACACCTGGTTCGACAGGGTATTCAGCTGCTGTCTTACGTTCTGGCTTACCAGACGCTCGATGTTCTGGTCCTGCTCCAGCTTCAGTTCATTGACCTTGTTGGTGACCAGCTCCGTTACGTGGTTCGTCTCCTGCACCTGTTCATTCACTGTATGGATCTCGCTTTGTACCGTCTTCCGGCTGCGGTTCTCCAGTTCCTGCAGAAGTTCTTCGTTGATCGAGGTCTCGTTCTGTTTATGGAAGAGCTCCACCTGCTCCCTCACTGTCTCCACCGTCTGCTGACGGGCAGGAATCCGTTCTGTCTGATAACGCTCTGTTTCT
The DNA here is from genome assembly GCA_963604695.1 of Clostridiales bacterium. Taxonomy (GTDB): domain Bacteria; phylum Bacillota; class Clostridia; order Lachnospirales; family Lachnospiraceae; genus Hominiventricola. The sequence continues at coordinate 2,552 of CAVCTH010000003.1, forward strand.
TTTAATACTCTTTGTACTTCTTTGGAGCTTTCTTCCCTGACCTGGGTATGGACAAGCTCCTGCTGCTCCATCCGCTCCTGTTCCGTCCGGGCTTCCTGCTGTCCCTGAATATCCCTCATCAGAAGGTTCATGGCCTGCCCCTCCGAGGTAACCACATTCGGATAGCGTTCCGGGTGCTCCTGATAGCCTTTCAGGGTCTCCAGGATACGGACTGTGTCCTCGCCCATGATCTCTTTCAGGCGCTCCCGCTCTTCCTTCTCTGTCTCCGTCTGGACCGTGGTGCTGTTCAGGTACTCCATCACCACCTCCTCCGGATGGTCCAGAGCCCGCAGGGCATCCTTTCTGGCCTTCTCACGGTTGATGGTGGCGGGTTTTGGCGTTCCCTTCTTCTCCGACTCCAGGAGACGGAGCTTCTCCAGCCGTTCCAGGTTCTGGCGGTTGATGACCTCCAGCTGTCTGCGGATCTCGGCTTCCCGCTTTTTCTCTGAGATCTTGAAGACATGCTTATGGGTGTCCTCCTGCTTCTCCAGGATCTCATTCTGTATCGTTTCTATTGTCTGCTGTTCTTCTGTGAGATGGTTCTCCACCGTCTGGTACTGAAGCTCTGCCTCTGTGAGGTTCTGAACCTCCTGACGGTTCTGCGTCATCTCTTCTGTATGTGCAAAGAGCTGCTGCAGTGCCGTGATTTCCGCACGTTCATAATTCTGCAGATGCTCATGATATTCGTCTTTTTGTTCCTTCGTGAGATTCAGGCGGTTATGATAGCTCTCAAATCTCCGGAAGGTATTCTGTGCATTCACATGGATGGCATCGGTCAGCCACTGCCAGGTGGACGCGTGGTGTGCCAGCTCTGTGTACCGCGTATGGTAGATCTGGCTGATTGCGTTTAAGAGCACCGCCTGCACCATATTGCTGACGGTCTGCTCATAATTTTCTGAAATAAGTGCTGTATCACCGGTCTCATAGGTATTGATCCGGTGATAGACCAGATTCTGGTTCTGGTGGAAGGTCTCATTCCGCAGACGGTTCAGCGTCAGCTGCTCTGCGTTCATGGACTGTTCGCTCACCTGCATCTCCTGTCTGCTCACCCGGATGGGGTTCCCGTATCTTACGGAGACGAGGTTCGTCATTTCCTGATAGATTTCTTCGGTATGCAGGCGGTTTAACACCTCCTGCTGGAGCCAGTAGACCTGAGTCGTATTCTCCCCGGCCTCCTTCGTCTGTTCCTTCCTCCCGGTATCCGTGTGCTCCGTCTGGTATTCACGGATTCTCTCCAATACGTCCTTTCCGGAATGGTACAGCGTCAGAAGCTCCCTTGTATTCTTTGTCTCCTGCTTCATCAGGTTCACCTGCCTGATGAACTCCCGTACATCCGTCACTCCGATCTTCCGGAGTATATTCTCCACAAATACCCGGTCCTGATAGCTCAGATTGATGGTATCCGATACCAGTATCCGGTTCAGTACATTATTGACAAGCTGCATGGTCACATTCTGTGTATTGGACACGTTATTGTGATTGACCAGGGGTGCCATCCCTGCCTCATCCACATACAGTTCCGGCGGGGCAGCGATAAAGTGCAGCATATCGGTAGGAGTCATAGTTTCTTCCAGCATCTGGTAATTTCCCATAATGCGCTCTGAAAATCCATCCCCCAATGTCTCCATGGATCTTATCGTCTTCAGTTTTATCGGTTCTCCCATGGTAAGCACTGGCTATTCCTCCTCTGTGATTGATCTTACAGTCTGTCCCTTTCCCTGAAGGAATCAGACCACGGCGTGTCGATACATGCCATCTCGCGGAATGCGATCGTCGTGGTTTCCACAAGAAGACCGCTTTTCTCTGCGTTCAATTCTCCATAATCCTTCGCTGTAACCGTACAGCCCGTAAATGTATAATAACGGTGGGCGTCCATGCCGTTCGACGTCTGGGGACGGTCATAGACAAACAGGATCAGCGGAAGCGTCAGCTCCGTACCCAGCGAAAGCGGATCCAGCGTATCGATGCCCGCATAACGTTCCACCTGGAAGGTGAAGGGTTTGGAGATGGGTTTTCTCTTCATATGTACGTAATCGTTGAGCCCGCCCTCCTGAATATAATCAAATTCATTTTCCCGCCGCAGGTTCCGGATGGCACGGCAGGGAACGTCGATGGCACCTTCCACCCGAAGTACAAAGTGGGTCGCCGGCATGACCGTCAGGCCATCATTGAAAACCAGTAAATTACTGTAACTCATGGTTCCTCCTTATCTCCTACCTGAAGAATGAAGTAGGCTTCATCTCTGTCAGCGGGATTTCTTTTCGTTCGTCTTTCGAGGGATTAATTCTCTTGTGGATATCCGAGATCTCCCGGCACCATTTTCTCCGGCTTCTATGGTCCAGGTTCATCACTTCATCGCCGGACCAGTGGAAATAATATGAGATAAATGCCATTTCCTGATACATGGATTCTTCCGGATAGAGATTTAACCCTCCGTAGTAAAATTTACGGGAACTTCGATCTCCTTGCCGCAGTCCGGACAATGTACACGCATCACAGGCGCTTCTACATTGTTGATTTTCTGGTACATATCCTGAAGGAATGCCAGATCTGCAGTAAAGAAATGCTCGATGGTGGTTCCTGAGATCACTTCCACTCCTTCGATCTCCGTAATCACCCTGCTTAACAGTGCGATGGTAAGATAGGAAGGATTGCTTAAAACCCTGGGATCCCTCGTGGCACCGATCTCATCCCCGGCCGTAGCCAGACGCATCTTTCCCTTCCGGTGCACTTCCCCGCTTCCGTCTACATATCCCTTCGGCAGTGTAAAATCATATACTGTCTGCATCTTTTGGTTCCTCCTGTTTTATGGCAGAAAATCCGGCAGCGAGGGATACTCGCCGCCAGACTGTCTGTAATCTGATCATTAGGTTGTCGGATTCTCGGTAGAAGATCCCGGGATGCTTAAACGCTCGAAAGCAATCTCCAGTGTCTCAATAGCGATCTCACTCTGGGTCGCATTCAGATCCGGTGCGGTATATTTGCATACCCATGCATCCTCCAGGATGTACTGGTTGGTCGTGCTTCCTTTGACAACTGCCTCGGAAAGACCATTGGTTACATCCAGAAGCTCGATGAGCACCTTCTGACGGTCCATAGCAGCCCCTCTGGTATCTGCCACGCATCTGGAAGCCCAGTTACGGAACTCGTTGCTTGCAGTATAACCATATTTCAGTGTTACGTTACCGTGTTTTACAAGTCCCGGTACTTTCATCGGGGAAAAGCTCTTGGAATTTCCCTGACGGAACTCGATCACATCGATCGTAGCCTCCATTCCGGTTGCCTCGCTGAATGCTGCCTGTGCGGATGCCACATTCTGGAGTGTTACGAGGAAATGCATTTTTGTCCACGGATATGCCTCTTGTAATGAATTCATGCCAATGTCTGCCATCTATAGTTACTCCTTTCTAATCTCCAGTTCTTTTTAATTACTCTTCTGCGCCCTCAGCAGTTCCTGCTTCTGCAGTAAACTGAGTAACACGGAATACTACAAACTCCGCCGGTTTGGACGGTGCAATACCAATGTTGCAGATCAGACGTCCGTTTGCAATGTCCTCTCTGGTCATGGTCTCCGGTCCGATCTCCAGGAAGTATGCCTCTGCCTGAGTATTTCCTACCAGCATGCCGCCTCTCCAGAGACCCTCCAGGAAGTCGTTGACCGTCATTCTTACGCGATCCCAGAGTGTTGCATCGTTCGGCTCGAATACCACCCAGTTGGTGCTTGCCTTGATGCTCTCCTCCACGTAGATGAAGAGTCTTCTTACGTTGACATACTTAAAGTTGCTGTTGCTGCTGGCGGTGCGTGCACCCCAGATACGGATGCCCTGTCCCGGAATTGCACGGATCAGGTTGACACCTGCCGGATTCAGGAAATCCTGCTCGGATTTATTATAGTTTACACTTAAGCCGCTGGCAAATACGGTTTCGTTTGCCGGAGCTTTGTGGATACCTCTGGTGGCATCGGTTCTTGCATAGACACCTGCAACTGCACCTGAAGGCGGAACAAAGTCCGGTTTGCCGGATGCACGGTCATAAACCTGGATCCACGGATGGTACATTGCTGCATAAGTGGAATCAATCATCTCCCGATACTCCAGAAGCTCTTTTACCTTATATGCTTCCTTCGGCATATCAAGGATAGCGAAACGGTCTTTCAGTGTCTCACACTGACCTACCATTGCCACTACCACCTCCGGAATGGTGATGCCCGGTGCCAGCAGCATGCTGACTGACTGGTTCTCTACGAATGCTTCCAGTCCGGTTCTCTTACCCGGTCCGTTGTCCTCGCCTAAGAAGGTGCCTGCGGTTACTTCGCTGATGCTTCCGTCCTGTCCGCCTTCCAGCGTGAACATGCCGCTCTCATTGCCCTCGCCCAGGATAGCTGCTACCGGATTGCCGATCTGCTCGGAAGCCTCTGCCTCTACCTTTACCAGGTCACTGTTGGCCATGCGGTAAGCAATGTAATTCGGGCTGGCCGTATTGAAGCTTACGCCTCTGTAGTTCTCTGCTTCCTCACCGTAACGGACAGAGATATCGGTCTCTACCAGATATACAACGGTCTTCGGAATCAGTGCGGTATCTACGATCTTATCTTTGAAAGGCTGCTCAAAGGTAACGGTGTTGTCAAAGATGGATTTGATCTTATTATACTCGCCGTTGCAGCATACCAGGTCTCCCTCACGGAAGCCTTCTACGTTCTTTGCAACGAAGGACTCGCCGGTCTTTCCTACCATCTGCATTTTCCGTTTGGTGACGGAGGTAAGGGTTACCTGGATACGGTTGCCCCATTTTCCTTCATTGACAGCTTCCAGCTTTAATGCACCTTTCTGTGCGGATGCTTTGACTGCGCCCGGCAGAAGGGTACGTACTACGAAGCAGCTGGTTCCTCCGTTTACGAAAAACTGCTCTACGGACGGAGCCAGATAACGGTAATCGCCGTACTCAAACTCGCTTAACGGTTTGCCGAACAGCCGTACAAATTCTCTGTAACTGGTAACCAGTGTCGGTGCTCCCTCTGCAGGTCCTTTTTCTGCAAATCCAAGAAATCCTGCTACGGAGGTTCCTACTCCTTCAATTGCTCTGGGAGAGTTGTCATACTCTTCTACGTATACTCCCGGTGAAAAATACTGAGCCATAATATGTTCTCCTTTCTAAATTAAACGATTGTCTTTGTCTGTCCGGGGTCCACTATGGAAATGGTCCCGGCTCCAAAGCCACATACAAGTGTTGCATCATTGGTCAGACACGGAACTCCACTGATGAGGACCTTTGGATTCGATGCGATCCAGGTTCCTGCCGGAACCATCGTACAGGGCTGCGGAGTCAGCACTCCAAGGGCCGCTGCCGTAGCCGCTGCCACCGTCGGGTTTGCCAGTGATGAGCACATCCCGAAGGTGGGAAGATTGGCACCGGGCTGCATATCCTGTATCGTCGCAATCGGCCGTCCGTCTGCCAGACAGCTCAACTGTGAAGTTACCTGCAATGTGCAGGGTGTTGTTCCAAAGGGGCAGGTGCACTTTGCGCCTGTCACTGTCAGCACTCCCATCTTCTCCTATAGCCTCCTGTGTTCCGGATCATCAAAGACAATCCTCTTAAATTCTGTCTGTCCTTTTACAACATATCGAACCAGATAGCTGGTTCCCTGCCCGTCTCCACGTACCCGCAGGGTATAATCTCCGGATCCTGTTGTCCGCCCCCGGATGATACGCGTGACTCTCTCCTCCGGACTGCAGCCTGACTGAAGGGGTTCTGTTAATTTCAGGATCTGACCGCTTTTCGCGGGCAGAATGTGAAATTCTTCAAACGAGTCCGGCTCTGTGTGGACCAGAGCATATGCTCTCTCAGTCAGCCGTTTAGAAGAAAAAATCTTTAACTGTTGTTTCTTCTCCTGGTAGGCCTGTGCGCTGGCATAAGTCTCCGTCATGGATATCGCATCGACCGATTCGATTCCCTGCAGGTTACCCTTCAGTTCCAGTACGTCAGTATAGCCGTACCTTGGAATCTCCGGTATAAGATTTACAAAAATCTCAGGATACCTGCCCGTCAGCTCTGCATAACGGACCTCCACCCGGGTATCCAGATATCCCTTTACCCGTACAAGGAGCTCTCTGTCCGTCCTGCCCATATTCATGCCAACATAGACGCCATCTTCCTTCCTGACGTATGTCACCTGGCTGCCATTCTCATAAAACATGACTTGATGAGACTCTACCGCAAGACCGGTGGTCGTGTCAATCAGCCTTACAATCAGGTCCAGGGAATACGTAATTGAAGCTTCCACTTATCCTTGATCCCTCCTTTCACGCCCAATCATGTCAATGCCAAACATAGCTTCACTGACACGCGGAGGATCAACCATAATCTCACTGGATACATATACAGGTGCCGCCTTATAGAACAGGCTGATCTCGTATGGCTTGTTGATCGCCTGCCACACCCTTACCTTTTCCTCCAGTGCCAGCTTCGCCTGAGAAAGCACTATCGGGGGTTCTGTAGCATCCAGCCATGGTTGAAGCTGGTGAGGGTAGACGGAGTTGTTGTCACTCACGATCTGTGCTACCCTGCCTATGATTTTCTGTATATCCGGTGCTTTTAATCCCATCTGGGAAGAACCGTTTATAAATACCATATAGTAAAGGCTATACGGTACCGGCGGCTTGGTTAAAGTCGTTCCTCCGGCGGACATCCTCGGTACCTTGAGGGTCACGCCTTCCTCCCTCACATCATACAGATAGAGACCGATGATATAGTCTACATCCTGCGACGTCGGGGAAGAGATTTCAATATTGTTCGGGGAAGGAACCGGCTCCGGACACATTTTTTCCCGAAGCATCTTGCATATGTAACTGCTGACATCTGAGATAATCGTATAATCTGCCATCTCCTATGCTCCTCCTTCTATCAGCATCTGGTAGACTTCCTGAATGATGGATTCCATCTCCGGGGTCCGCACGGATGCGTAACTGCTTCTTGGTACATAATAGCCGCTGCAGCCGAAGATACTGCTTCCATCATCACTGGAGATATAAAGCGTCCCCATCAGGCCGGCTGCCTTCAGCAGGGTCCCCGGAACTTTTCCGGTGGACATGTACTCCTCCTTACCATAGGTAAACAGGTAATAGCTCTGTGACTTGCTTAAGGTCACGGTATAGTGTGCATTATCAAATATGTATCGGTAGGAAAGGACTCTGGAAAGCGCTTTCAGGGAAAGGTATTCCGAAGTATCCTTATCATATTGGTCATAAATATAGTCGTTGCCGTCGGCTGCCATCTTTCCGGCCAGGGATACTGCCAGTGCCCTGGCATCCGCATTGTCCGCATCCTCCGCGTAGGTGGAAAGGCCGATCAGGGCGCCTGCCATCTGGGAATCCGAGGCATTCGAGCTTCCGCTTTCAAGGTATGCCCCAAAATATCCGGCCAGCAGATTCTTCAGCGCATCGGTGTCGAGATTACTGTCAACCGCATTTGCCACCTGCTGTTCCAGATCGCTTACCGTGGCTTCCAGCTGATCCTTCGTGTCGTCATCCAGGTTCGTCGCACCCTCCAGGGCATCCTTGATCTCCGCAAGGGCGGAGGAAGCTGCCGAAGGATCGTAGCTGCTCAGCGCAGAGAACGCTGACATCTGGTTATCCACCCCGGATCCGTCCCGAATACCGGTTGTAATGGAAGAAGCCAGTGTGTTCAGCATCTTCGCCGTGCTTCCGTCAGAAAGTCCGGCCAGCGCCTTCGCCTTATCGGATTCGGAACTGCTGTCCGAGTTCAGCGTATCCGTAAGGGATTTTGTCAGGTTATCCATATCCGTCTGTTTCGCTTCAATCTCAGCTGCCAGACGTTTTGCTGTGCTTAAATCATTCTTATCCAGTGCGTTCTGCCGTTCTTTCTCCAGCTCATCCTTCTCGTTCTTCAGATTATCCAGCTCTGAAGAATCACCGGACTCTGCCACCAGGCTTGACAGCTCTGTCCGCAGCCAGTTCAGGTGCTCCGCTACGGTCTCCAGCTGATAGGATTCTGCCTCATCTGCCGGAACCATTGCTTCCAGGTCCGACACCCCGTCGATCCGGTTCAGCACATCCTCCTGGGCTTTCTCGTTATCCATCCGCTTCCAGGATTCCTGCAGCATGGTCTGATATTCTACCCTGGCTGCATTGGTATCACTCTGCTGGCTGGTCAGATAGCTGCTCAGAACCGCTTCTGCGGAACCGTTCTCTACCGCCTGCTGATAATCCGGGCTCACCCCGGCGGCCAGCTTGCCTGTCCATGCGGTATAAGCCTCTTCCACAAGTCCTGCATTCAGGGTATCCAGCTCCCCGCCTGCATCAGCGATGACACTCTTCATGATATTTCCGAGATTGACCAGGTTGCTGACTGCGGTGTCCGCCCCGTCCGTGTCGCCGTTATAGGCACAGTCGATCAGGTCGTTGCTGTACTGGTATACCGCCTTCGTAGCGGCAGTGGAGCCTTCGGAAAGAAGCTTCGCCGTATAGGTCGTGATGCTGCTTTCCACATTGGATTTTGCCTGGGAGATGGCATCCACCAGCTCCGAATCCTCCTGATAGTCACTGCCCAGCCCCACACTTGAGAAGGTGCTGCCGGCATTGAGAAGCGACTGATATTCCTCTGTCACCAGCTGCTTTTCCGATGCCGTCGTGGCTGCGGAAAGTCTGGTGTTATACTCGGCGCTGGTCATGACCTCCTGTTCCTGGCCCGTGACCTTTTTCATCATGGCATCCAGGTAATCGGAAAGAGTGGTAAGGGACTGTACCCTGCGCTGTGCATCCACGCTTCCTGCCACCGTCTCTGTCTCAGAGGTCCAGGTCGCCGGTTTTCCCCGGTCATTCAACCCGTTTTTGTAGGTTTCCAGGGCGCTGAGCTTTGTATCGCACTCCTTTGTCGTGGAATCCTGGATATTCAGCCCGAAGAAAATACCGATGATCTCGATGTTCTTATCATCACTGTCGGTCTTTGATTCCTTCGCCTCCAGGAACTGATACCGGAGCTTGATCGGTTCCAGCTCCTGCATATTTTCCAGATCATAAGGATCGTTAATATTGTAGGTTTCTACCGTCCCGCCGGTTCGAAGATCTGTAATGACGCCGGAGGCATCCACCTTATGGGTGAACTCCAGGGCCTCGATCACACTGGCCGATACTGCGGTTCCTGCAGAGGTAATGTCTGCAATGGAGGAGGCATCGGTGATCTCATACCATTGTCCGGAGGCCAGCTCCGACTTGTAGTACATATTATTCTGGTTAAACTCGTTCGCCGACTCCTGCGCCAGACTGTAGATCTCGTCCGTCATTCCATTGATATGAATCAGATAGGAGCCAATGACCAGGGTAGAATCTTCGATCTCGCTGTCCGATACGTGGACAGAGCTCACGCCGCTGTCCCGGTCGCTGGTGACCGCGGATACCCGGATTGTCTGAAAAATCATGGCGGTACAGATCAGAACTGCCATCAATGCTCCCCAGACCTTTTTCTTCATGGTATTTCTCCTCTCTTATGGATTCTTCCTGACGATTGTCTGATCGTCTGTGTTGAAGGCGGCCTCATAAAGAAGCTCACCGTTGCTGTCATAAAACTCTATTGTCAGTTCTTCCAGACTGTTGTTTGCAGCCGGCAGATACTGGAAGGTATTCCGGATACTGATCTTCTCATCGCTGACCAGAGCCGTTCCGTCTGATGTCCGGATGAGATAGGATGCAATCTGCTCCCCATCCTTCGGTGTGACCGTAAGCTTCATGAACCCGGATTTCTGTGTCGTTACGGAATAGGTTGCCACCGTATCCTCACTTTCCTTCTGCTCCACATGATAATTCGTCACCGTGAGCTTTCCGGAATATTCAGTCGGGTCGATCTCGCAGTCATCTGCAAATTCGTCTCCCGCATACAGCCGGATGACCACCTTGTCGGCATCCATGGTATCCAGCGCCAGATGGCGGATCGTGCTGTCAATGGAAGTCTTCCCGCCAACCTGTACCCCGTCGATCCAGAGTTCAAAGAAATCGATGTTGGTCTCCAGATCCTCCGTTGTACTGAGTCCCACTTCAAATACATTATCCGAAGCCAGTGTGCGGATATAATAATAGATTCCGTCGCCGTCATCCTCCACCACATAACTGGTGCCTCCGGATGTACCCGACAGGCTGACACCGGAGCCGGTCATATACTCGGAAACCTTTCCGCAGGTAAGCCGGTCAAAGCTGTAAAGAATACCTGCATAATCTGCCTGCGCCTGCAGATAATCCAGCTGCAGCTCCTCGTATTCCTGCTGCACCGTATCATATTCCTCATAGGTCATTTTCCCGGTACTGTTCAGGTAGGCATCCTTCTTCAGTTCTGTTTCCTTCGCCTTTATATTCTTCTCTGCGGATTCGCAGGCGTTCTTCGCAGAGACATAATTTTCAAAACTGTCCTTCACATTCTGTGTGATCTCGTCCTTCGTGGAATTTTCTTCTGTCAGGGCATTCTGATATTCCACAGCGGATTCATACAATGCATAAGGTTCATCCTCTACATAACGGACGCCATCGATGGAACCCTTCAGCCATTCCTTCGGAATCTTGATAAACAGAATCTTGAAATTGCCGGTCCACGGTTCGTCCACCGCATTCAGAAGCTCATTGTACTTCAGTTTGAATGCCGCCGAATCAATCCGCTCTCCATTCTTTGCCTGGTTGATGTAGCTGTCGATCATGGACAGCCTGGAGGAACCATACTGCTTCTCCATCAGGCTGTAGTTGGTATTCAGTGCCAGCAGTGCATTGGAGGAGGTCTGCTGTGCCTGATAGTAAGTATCGCTTCGGTCCAGTGTGACCTCGATCAGATCCTCCAGATCATCCCTGTCCATCTCCGCATCCACGAAGGGTGAAGAAAAGGTATAGCTGGTAAGATCAAGGCCGGTTGCCGTTGAGAGCTTGTCCTTTCCGGCCTCCAGGCTTCTCGAATCTGAAGCAATGGTACTCTCAAGGGTGCTGATCTTCGTATTCAGGGAATCAATGTCCGTCTGGCTCGCATCCCCGGTCAGGAGCCTTGCCTGATTCTTCTTCAGGGTCTTCCGGGCTTCCTCCAGAAGATTCTCATTATAAGCAATCTTTTCCTGCAGCCGGTAAACCTCCACGAACTGAAGTTCCACCGTCTCATAAATGCTGTAGACGGAATCGTTCAGCTGATGCTGCAGCTGGTCGAGCTCTGACTGGAGCTCCAGCGGCTCGTAGGTATATTGATAGGAATCTGCCAGATCCGGGCTCTCCGGAAGCTTAAAGCTTAAAAGCGGAGACCACCGGAAGGATCTCTGGTTCTTTTCCTTCAGCTTCAGCTTCTTTACGGACTGGGTATACTGCACCTTCGCCAGTGTCAGCTTGTTCTGGATCTTCGTATATTCATCACTGACAGAGAGCGCCGCCGACCTCGCCGTGCTGATATCCAGCACCTTGTCTGCCGCCTGCACGACTCCGCCGCCGACCCATCCGGATGGAATGAGAAGGATCATACTGAAGCTCAATAACAGAGATAGGATACGCTTTTTCAACCCTTCATTCCTCCTTGGTTCATTACTCGATCTCATACATAAAGAAGCTGCCTGTCTTATCCTGTGATACAAATGTATAAGTCTGTTCCCCTACCTCGTAAGTATGAAGGTACAGGGATGTTTCTTTTTCATAACTCTTCACGGTATTTACTTAATCAAATACGGACTCGATATTCAGGCCCGTATCGATCTCCATGGCTTTTCCATGGCTCTGGAGCCAGCTGATACCCACTGCTTCCAGAAATGTCATATAGCTGTTGCCTTCGTATTCCGGCTCTCCAAGAACCTCCGTCAGTCCCTCTATGGTGTCAATCTTCTGACTGCCATAGACGAAGCTGGACTTTGCGACACAGAGCACATCGGACTTCATGGTGTCATCCACACTGGTTGACGTATCTTTGGAATCATAGATCACGTCCACATCTGAGAGCACTACCGCATTTTCAGAAGTATCCCCATTCTGGTAGATGATCTGGCTGCCGGTATACAGGGAGCCCAGCTCCTCCGCATTCTTCTGCAGGAGCTGCGTATAGATAATCTCATCCAGATGGAAATTTCCCTTGAACACCTGGTTATCAGAAGCTCCGTAGAGGGTGCCTTCCCCCTCCTTCATTCCTTCTGAAAACGCTCCTTCATAGAGCCTTGCACCGCTTTCCCGGTACTGGGTGCCGGTTCCTTCAAAAAGGTTGTTGCTGAATTCACCGGTGTATTCCTTCTGTCCGGACGGGTAATACAGGGTTCCTGTCCCGGAGTATTTGTTCTGTGCAAACTCGCCATCGTAGACCAGGCCGCCCTCTTTGTCGTAGAGCTTACCGGTTCCGTTGGCATAGCCTTTGCTGACATGGCCTTCGTAAGCGATATATCCGCCCTTCGCCTTAATCTTCACCTCACCGTCCACGAACCGGAGGGGAATGGAAGAATACTTGTACACAGAGGAGCCGGTTCCACTCTCACTGCTGTTCCCCACAGGTCTTGTCACGGAAAGATAGAAGATACAGCCGATACCGGCCAGAATCAGCAGAAGATTCACAAGCCTCCGGCTGACCATCCATCCGAAGATGGTATAATAATCTTTTCTGTGCTTTGGTTTAATGTCCAGAAGACGGTTGAAGAAACTACCAACCCGTCGTAAAAATACCTGAAACAGGTAAGCCGGAGAGGATAATCTCTGGATTCCAACCAGAATGCGGTTCAGCCGCAGCCTCACAATCTGGACAATTGTATTCCAAAACTGCCTCATATGTTATCGCTCCTTATTTCTGTGAAAACAATGCAAAGGACTGATTTTCCAGATCCTCACTGTTCAGGCTGTTTTCACATAAGAACAGGTACCATTTTGCCACTTCGTCTGTCGGACAGCTCCGCAGGATCTCCGAAAACAGATTTCTGGCAAGATAGAAATCACTCTTATAGAAGAGTCCCAGTGCCTTCTGAAACTTCGGTTTCAGCTCCAGCCGCTTCTGACGTTCGTCAGCCGGATGGGCATCCAGCACTTCGTAAAGCTTAAATGTATAGTCGGCATCCTCAATATAGCCGATATACCTTGTCACTGTTTCCTTTTCAATGACCTCGTGTACATAGTCGGTCACCGCCATCCGGACACCCATCTTCCGGAGCTTCTCCACATAGTTGTCCAGTGCCTTCAGTTCGTTGGAATGTACATAGGTGAATGCCTGTTCATCATCCCCTGCCACGCCGTATACGAATTTGGTACGGTGAAGCAGAATGAATGCATCCCCGGCGCCCTCATCCAGATTTTCGCAGGAGGCAAGCCTGATACCAAAATCCAGCGCTTTCTTCGTCTCTTCGTTGAACATCAGCTTCACGGTGCTCAGGTCGCTGTTTCCGGAAATGATGACGCCGTCATACTCCTTCCGGACCTCACCCAGATGCATGTAATTTCTCACCATCATCCGCAGATATTCCCTCTCCGGAATGGTATCTTCCTCTGCAAAGGAAACAAAGGCAAGGGCTGCTTCCGTCGTCACCCGGTCAAGGGGTCCCACATCCAGGATGGTTTCCCGGTGAAGGATTTTCTCGATCTGCTTCGGTGCGAACCGGTAATAAGCCTGCAGCATCTTATATTTGGAATAGTTCATCCACTCAATATTGGAAGCAATCTGCCACAGCCCGCTCTGAAGGGTATGCATCTCCGTGCTTTCCCGGAGCACCGGCTTGTTGTCCGCCTTCAGGCTGTCCCAGTTCTTCCTTCCCTCTGCCACCTGGCTGACCAGCTGCAGCATCCTGCGGATCTCTTTTTCCTGTACAGCCACCACAAAGGCGGTCAATGCCATGCCTGCTGCAATGAAGAGAAGGCTTAAGACTGCATATTGCAGCTTCAGGTGACGGATATCCGTATTCATGGCTTTGGCGGATACCTTTACCACCATCGCATAGGAAGGCGCCACCCTGGTTTTGTCCGTAATCGCCAGAAGGAAGTTTCCATCGGATGTCCTCCGGCAGACTGCTGTCTGCTTCTTAATGGAGACGGCGATCATGTCCAGGGCTTTCTTCTCTGTATCATCCCAGAAGGACTTATCCTGTCCGTCGCTGTAGCATTCGTAATAAGTACCGCTTTCATCCCTGCATACCAGGGACATATCCAGATAGGACAGATCATTGTCCTTCACGGCCGGCAGCGCATCATCCACAGCCGATGCAGACTGCTTCAGGAGGTCTTCACTGTTATAGGAATAAATCTCCTCGTTGCTCTCCAGCTCCTTCAGATAGGAATACACATTTCCCAGAGAAAGCGTATACATCTTCTCATACTGTTCTTCCGCAAATTCAGAGGCCTTCAAAAAACCATAGAGGGAAGAACCTCCTATCGCAAGCACCAGTGTCAGTCCGATGGTTCCGATCCGCTGCACCGCCTGGGAACGGTTGAAGACCATGACTGCCATGGCCACAAGCAAAACTGCCAGACAAAATATAATTATGATATTCATATACACTCTTCCTCTACGAAACTAATGATTCTGTTCCGATTATCTTAAAATGATTAAATAAAATTCTTAAAAACGGAATATCTCCAAATACCAGCTTCGACAGGAAGCAGACACCCGTAAACAGAAGGAGAACCACACAGACGATCAGCAGCATCCTGAAAAATCTTCCCTGCTCATCGTTCCACCAGATCTTGATCCTGCCAAGCAATGGCTGTCTGGTTCCTGCTTTTTCTGCTGCCCTCAGATCCCGGTACAGCTCCTGCAGTGTCTGGTAACCTTCCCTGGGAAGCTTCTTCGTCAGCAGCTGGTATCCGATATTTCTCCGGTTCTTCTTCGGCTGCAGGAGTTTCCTGATGATCTCCGCACACTCCGCCGTGCATTCCTTTTCCCCGATGCTCTCATCCAGCTCCGCAAGATTCAGTGTATATCCCAGTTCAATATTATAATCCTTCAGAAGATGGATCTGTTCCTGCTTCAGTACCAGATAGAGAAGCGGATACGGAAGCCCGGAGAGCATGCACTGAAGCACCAGATTCTTGCAGATATCCATACAGCGGTTCAGGGAAAACTGGGATGCCATATAGAAATCCGACAGTTTTCTCTCCTTCACCTGCGGAAATGCCATGCAATACTGGTTCTGATACTGGAAGAAATCCAGGCAGCAGTCGCTTCCGCGGGGGGATGTCTTCATCATCCGGATCAGTTTTTTCACTGCCTCATGGTCCTTTAAGACCAGCAATGTATAAAAGCTGTTCCTGTCCGTATCGGCATTCCTGCAGATCAGTACGTCATTCACCGTTCCATGGAAAGCCTCCATGACCGGACAGTACGTTATTCTATCGGATTGGTATATCATAGAAGTCCCTTCTTCAGATTCAGCTCAGGAAGTTTTCCCTCATCCGGTTTGTCCAGGTCGGCCTGAGATGCCGGACTTTCCTGTGAGGCCTTATTCTCCCTCACAGCAGGTTCCTCAACTGCTTTCTTCTTGACAATGGCGTAGGCATAGGTACAGATCAGCGGCTTATCCGTGCAGTAGATCCGTATCTCATATACACCCTCCCTGGACGGCGCCGTATAGATGCCCTCCGGGGATATCTCACCGCTTCCCTGCTCCGTCAGCTCATAGGAGAGGGAGCAGTTCTTCATATTATTGAATTTCACCTGGAAGTAATAGCTTTCCTTGGTTCCGATCACAATCGTCGGTGTCACCACGCTGATGGACTGGATATTATTAATGTCCACCTCTTCCTTCTGCTTCTCACTGTCGTACCGGATTGCAACCCAGCGATAGGTAAGAACCAGCATGCTCACATCTTCTTCCAGCTTCAGGGCTACCATGAAGCTTCCCTTGTCATTGAACACCTTGACCGCCGTCTGGGCTGCCACCTTCAGCTCTCCCTGGTCGAAGAGCATCGGGTTACCATAGACTGTGGTCTTGGCATTTCTGCCCAGTGTCTCGTTCGCCTCCAGATATTCATATCCTACTTCCACATAGACATTTCCGGCGCCAAGTCCGTGCATGATCTCGCCGGAGTAGCAGATATCTCCGCGTTTTGCGTGATCCCCCACCGGGATCTCCACAATGCCTGTTGCGATTCTCGGAATATCCGGAATATTCTGTCCGTCCTTCCGTCCCGGAAGTTCTTCCCTGCTTTCCTGTGCCTTTCCCGTAAGGAACGGATACTTCTCGCAGAAGCAGCTGCTGTATTCCATCCGCTTCCAGGCATCGCAGGGAGTCTCTACGTATTTTCTGACAGATTCATCTACCTTCTCAATCAGATAGGCGGATTCGGTACGTACCAGACTGATGTCCGCCAGTCGGATCATCCCGGTATAAGCTCCCAGAGTTCTCAGCTCCAGGCTCACCCTGCTGGTCTCCCTGGCTGCCAGAAGTTCCGGCTTGATGTCTACAATGTTAATCTTATAGGAGGTTCCGATGCTCACCGGGCACTCTACCTGATCCACGTAAGCCTTTGCGCTTCCGGATTTTACCATGATGCTGGTATCTTCGTACTCTTCTGTCTGTGCCAGCATCCAGTATTCCCTGGTAATCTTCTGGTTCTTTTCCAGCTTGACACCTTCCAGGCTGACCTTCAGTTCCTGGCTGCCCTCCAGTGTGGTCAGTACCGGGGTCTGGAGCACTGCCTCATAGAATAAGGTCGTGTTCTCATCGCTGAGCTTCTCTGCGGTCAGCTCAAGCTTTACATAATGTCCGGCGCAGATATTGGCCGGGAGACGTAACGTCACCAGATAATCCTGATTCTCCATGAGGGTGCCGCCGGTATAGAACTCCGTCTCCGTCTCAAACTCGTCCTCGAGCCCCTCGCTGTCTGTCAGGAACAGTTCATAGCCATCCTCAATCCGGTTATACTCGTATTCTTTGCCGCTGTCCTGCCGGTTAATGGAATAGACCGGCTGCTCTTCCTTCTCCAGATAACGCACACACAGGCTTGCCTGGTTTGTGGTCAGGCTTTCAAAGCCCGCAATCGCTGACAGTTTTTTTACCACGGAACTGTCCACCACGATCTCCCGCCCCGTATCATCCAGGGCCGCACCGCTCTCGACCATGACGGAAAGGTCATCCAGACTGATGACATTCAGTCCGCACACAATTCCGGAACCAACCACTGTACGGTTCACAAAACGGCGCTTATTATTCATATAGAGCTGTTCTGCTTCAAAATCAGCGGACGTCAGCATCTTTCCTTTATAATATCTGTTTCTGCTAAATGATAATAATTCGTTGCTCTTCACCAGCCTGCCCCTCTCTTGTTCCTTATTAAAACACTTTTTTTCGGCTTCATTTTATCGTTTATACTATATTAACACATTTTTGGCATTTTTATCTAAAGAGTTGTTAAAGGTTTACGGAAGGATATGCAGAATATTGTTGAACCCCGTCAGTCTGAACACCTCTTCAATGACAGAATTAATATTCCGCACCGCCATACTGCCCTTCTTTCCCATCGTCTTCTGCAGCTGCAGGAGGACACGTAAGCCCGCGGAAGAGATATAGTCCAGCTTTTCAAAGTCCAGGGTCAGTTCTGTGACCTCCTCCGGCAGATGTTCCATCTCCTGCTCCAGCTCCGGGGATGTGACCGTATCCAGCCTTCCTTCCAGAAATACCTCCATCCGGTTTCCATCCTGCTTCTTTGTAATTGTCATGATCAGTTTTCTCCCTTCTTCCCACTTATGTAATGGAAGGCCAGCATCGTAAGATCATCAAACTGTGCCGCATCTCCCACAAACTCATCTACCCGCTTCTTCATGTGCTTCAGAAGTTCCTCCGGTTCGAGCTTCGGTATTTCATTCAGTGCATCCAGCATCCGGTCCGTCCCGTAGAATTCCTCTGCTGCATTCGTGGCCTCCGGCACACCGTCCGTATAGACGAAGAATCGGTCTCCCGGCTCCAGCGTCAGTTCATATTCCTTGTAGGTGCTGCCTTCCAGTCCCGCCAGGACGAATCCGTGGACATCCTCCAAAAGCTCATATCTGCCGTCCTTCCTGCAGACTGCCGGGAATTCGTGTCCCGCATTGGCGCAGACCATCCGGCCTGTGGACAAAGTAAGGACACCCATCCAGGCCGTGACGAACATATTCATCTCATTGCTCTCGCACAGCTGGTTATTGACATTATAAAAAATGTCAGCCGGGCTTCCGCCGTTCAGGGTCGAGTTCTTAATCAGGGCTTTTGCCAGCATCATGAACAGTGCCGCCGGGACACCTTTTCCGGATACATCGGCGATTACGATACCCAGATGGTCCTCATCCACCAGGAAGAAATCATAGAGGTCGCCGCCCACCTCCTTGGCCGGTGTCATACTGGCATAGATGTCGAACTCCGTCCTGTCCGGGAAAGCCGGGAAATTCCGCGGCACCATGCTGGCCTGGATCTCCGTGGCCATGTTCAGCTCCACGTCGATCCGTTCCTTCTCCGCCGTCATGGTGGTCAGATCCTGGATGTAGGTATTGATATCCGTCT
Organism: Clostridiales bacterium; assembly: GCA_963604695.1. Classification (GTDB taxonomy): domain Bacteria; phylum Bacillota; class Clostridia; order Lachnospirales; family Lachnospiraceae; genus Hominiventricola. Next base: position 21,051 of record CAVCTH010000003.1, read on the forward strand.
CCATCTGTTTCACGGAATCCGACAGATTCTCAAGCTCATCCCCTGTATGAATCTCCAGTTTCGAGATACCGGAAGCGCCTTCTGCATTTCCCTCCTGCTTATCCTTCACAAAAGAAGCAGCCGCCCTGGAAAGGGCATTGATCGGACGGATCACGGTCCTTGCCATCATCCGGCTCACGATAAACACTGCCAGCCCGCTGACAAGAAGCATCACAAATATCAGTATGATCAGGAAAGCCAGCCCGTCTGCCTTTACACTGGTCATGGAAATATCTATGCATATGGTGCCAATCATGGTTCCGTCATCTTCATAGATACCGTTTCCCACCGAACACAGCCAGCCATATTCACTGTAGTCCGTAATATTCGGCGGAAAACCGTACTCTCCCGTTGCAATCTGCGCCAGACTGACCGGTTCAATGGGATCCGCCGACCCTACCGGGCTTGCTTCCGCCGTGATAGTGCCATCCACCAGATAGAGGCCATAACCTGTCTCCAGGTCAAAATAACCGATATAAATGGACTCGGTATCATTGTCCTCGGAATATTCCTGCAGCACCTTCAGAAGCTGCTGATACTCCGGGAGCTCATAGACAGACTCATATCTTTCATAATATGACTGCAGCTCCTCTTCCGTCATGTTCTCAAAATCAAGGCTTCCCCCGTTTTCCTGACACGCGTCCCGATATATGGTAAGCACCGCATCCCGGAGCACTTCTACTTCATCGGTATTAATCGCGGTCACCAGGGTTTTGGACAGATTCTCCGCCATGTCCGTATAATGCATTTCGATCATGGAGGAATACAGATGGTAACTCACGGTGCAGGCAGCCGCAGCCATCAGTACCGCCATCAGGAAGATAACAAAACTGACTCGTCTTTTCAGTGATTTTTTCAATGCTTTGCACTCCTTCTTCTATCTGATTAAATACGTAAGATGGTGGTGTTAAATCCCTGGTACCGGCGATAAAAGAATTCCTTCGCCTTTTCCTTTACCACCTGTATTCCCATCATATCCATCATGCGTTCCGGATCATCATCATCCGAAAGCGGGTCAAACGCTTCCGCATTATCCCTGAGATGAAGTTCGATCTCCTGATTCTCATGTGCGATCAGGGTAATCTCTATGTAGCTTCCATCCTTTTCCTTAAACGCATGCCGCATGATCATCTGGCATACCTCTTCTACCGTCATATTTACAAAATACTGCTGCATCTGGTCCGCTTCCCACTTCTCACAGAAAGCCTGTACCCCTGAGAGCAGCTCCGTAAAATCAGAGATCTTATTTTCGATCACACAGCTGTAAATGCGTTCCTCCGGCAGCTCTGCTTTCTTCAGCTTCTTCTCCAGCAGTTTGAAGATGCCAAAGGAAAGGTATTCATTCAGCGGATAGAAAAACCACAGGATCGGCGTCCCGAAGGGAATCAGAAGCGCAGATACCGGCAGCAGCACCGCAGCGCTCCTGAGGGTAGACAATACATAGGCCGGCTTTTCGTCCTCCCGCGCCTGATAGTAATTCTCCAGAATCGTATTGATACCTCCCACAAAGCCTCCCAGACAGTAGATCCGGATGGCGATGGTTCCCGCGCTGCCGAGTCCTGCCCCATCCAGGCCGAAGATCCTGCAGGTCAGTTCCGGAAATACGAAGAGTATCACGCTGAGCGCAATTCCCACTGCGGAACCATAGCGAAGGCCCTTGTGGAGTACATTCTTCACTCCCTTGCGGTTATACTCGCCGCTGTAGGTGCTGACCAGGGGCTGCATCGCTTTTGCTGTATACTCGTAGATCCGGGTGATGAGGTATGACATGTTCTGCACCATATCAAAGATGGCCACGCCTTCCTCCCCCGCATAACGCATCAGGGAACGGTTCAGCAGGAGCAGGAATACAAACTGCCAGAGATATTCGATCGAGCTGGAAAATCCTACCCGGAAGCAGCGGAAGGATTCCCCAAGATCCCGCGGCACCATCTGTGACGGGCAGAACCTCGCGTTTCCCTTTTCTCCGAAAAATCCGGGAAGGAAGATCACAATGGAGACCACCTGTCCCAGAATCGTGGAAAGAGCCGCTCCGAATACTCCCATATCCAGCACCATGACGAATATAATATTCATCAGCAGGTCTGAGAGGTTGCCCACGGTAAAGCCCACCGCCGCCAGGGTCTGGTGGTCGTCATTCCTCAGATAATAATTCATAAGGTAGGAAAGGAACAGAACCGGCAGGCCGCACAGCAGCACCCGCACATATTCCATACAGGCTGTATAGACCATGCCGTCACCGGCATTCGCGCCCAGCAGGTGCAGAAATGGTACAATCGCCGCATTGCCGAGGATTCCGAATCCGATTCCCAGCAGCATCAGAAGTCCGAGAATCTGATTAAAGGACCTGACGGCCTCTTCCTTCTTTCCCTGTCCCAGAAGCATGGAGAACTTTACGGAACCGCCGATACCGAATCCATGTACGAAGACGTTAATCACCATGTAGACCGGAAGGGCAAGGCTTACAGCTGCCAGTCCGGTAGCACCCATCTTCTGTCCTACCACAATGGCATCTGCCATATCCCCCAGTGCCAGTCCAAAGGCCATGGCCATGGATGGAAACCACAGTCTTTTAAACATTTTATCTGAAAACAAATTGTCTTTTTCTTTCGTGTCCATATTACTATCCTTCCAGTCTTCGTGCTGTAAATATACGGTTCATCCTGCATGGATTCAGGAACCGCTTCATGGTCCGAAGTCCCGGAATTCCCAGATCCTCTTCCCCATTCATATACCGGATCTGCCCCGGTGCCCGGAGAAGCATCTCCCTCTGTATATAGACCGAGAGTCCCTCGATCTCCAGATCATGGCATTCCGTACAGCCATCTACCGTATCGCTGTTCAGCAGGAATCCAAAGGCAACTCCCTTGACCTCTCCGTCAACCCGGACCGTCAGTCCCAGAAGATCCAGTGCCTTCCGATAACGGAGCGCCCTCTGGGGGATACCGTCATCCAGAAGTCCATGGCTTCCCGCCGTATGGGAAACCGCTTCTTCCCATCCTGACATCAGGGCACATGCCGCTTCTTCGTCCTCATCACAAAAAGGGGACACCTCCAGCTGATGCTCCCTCGCAAGGCGGTTCATCCGCTTCCGTACATTCGCATAGGCGGAACCGCTCAGATTCCGGAAATCCTCCCTGGAAAATATGTATTCATCCGATTCCGGAGCCTCTTCGTAAGAAAACTGCCCGGGAAAATGTTCCTCCAGGAACCTTTTGTCCTCTTCCCTTACATAGACCAGCGTGAACCCCGGTTCCTCCATATGTCTTTCCAGCAGACGGAACTGTGCCGCCTCAGAACCACAGGGATAGAAATACACATGCTCCTTCTCTTCTTCCGTCTGTATCAGAAAGCCGTCCGATTCCGGCTCTATAGACAGCTTCATCTTGTCTTTCCACAGAAAAAGGCTGGCAAACGCATGGGCGGAGAGCTCATGTCCGTAACGTCTTCGCAGCTCCTCCACCTGCTCTTTGTCATCTATCTCGATGTCTCGCAACATAATCTGCTCCTTTCTCATCCTTATGATTATAGCAGAAAGAAAATACTTACTCAAGAAAAAAAGCAGGAAAACACCTCAAATAAGAATCTCGAAAAAAGCCACGGTCTGTCCTGTGACAGGCCATGGCCTTGCTGCTGCTCTATAATGGAATAATACGTCCGATCATATTGCAGATAATCCGCCACCAGCTCTTTCCATTTACCTTTTCGGCGGCTTTTCGGAAGTCTTCACCGGTCTTCGCCATATGGGCTGCCAGCTCTTCCGTGTCATCGATGGCCAGCGATCTCATCAGCATCGCGCCAAATAAAGATTTTACTGCCTTATACTCCTCCGTGATATGGTTGTCCAACCGGGAATTTTTGTCCCCTTCTACCACTTCCGGAATCTTAATATTGTCCAGAATCTCCTGCAGCACCGACTCCTGAAGCTCTTTTAATCCGTCCGGTTTCACGACGAGCTCCCCAAGACCCATGCGCTTCATCTGCAGGTCCATGTTCTTCTTCATCTGTTTGAAGCTGTCTCTTCCAAGACCCGTAGCCAGATAGAATTTGCTGATATATCTGATGTGCGCCGTATAAACCTCACCCGCATCCTTCAGGCGGTCTTCCGGTCTCATCTCCCTGATCCGGTCCATGGTTTTCTGCGCATGCTGGAAGCATCTGTTCTCCACCATTGCGGCAAGGTACTCGCTGTAGGTCGTACACTCCATGTTGACATTATGCTCAAGGGCAGATTCCGCATAGGCATTCGTGCACATTCTGGCAAATCCCAACGCTTCCACCAGCTGGTCTTCCTTCACGTCCTCTCCCGCATTTCCTGCCAGAACCTCCGTCAGGCGTCCCATCACATCCATGAAGCACTTGTGGTCAGAACGTGTCTTATAGTTCTGTATCTTCTCTTTTGACCACGGCAGACGGTCGAAATAGGATTCCACCTGCTCCGGCAGCGTGTTCAGGATCACATAATAATCCTTCCAGCCTTTCTGCCAGCTCTTCACCTGTTTCACTGCCTTCTCATGGACTTTGCTGATATCTTCCTTGGTCTTCTTGTTGATCCACTTGCCGGTCTTGTTATCGATCAGGATATCTTCCTCAGGCGGAAGTCCCGTGACAGCCAGGCATGCTTCCGTGAACTTATGATCCAGATTCCGGATCAGTCCTTTAAAGGAGGTTACCAGGGTTGTGCGTTCTCCCTCCGGAACCTCTTCCGGACGGGACAGACGTTCTGCCATGGTCTTCACCGTATTCATGTCGCCCAGCAGATCCCGGAGCGGTGTACGGAGCTTCTCACCCGGCTTCAGGGCATTCCTCTCCCTTTCCAGCAGGAAGTCATTTTCATAAAGATCCACTGCCTTCTCTATCCGTCCGATGAAGTCATCCAGGGAATAATTATCCTTGCCCCAGAGCGTATAGCCGAATACCTTGAAGGACCAGGATTTGTTGATCTTCAGCTTGTCATAGCCTTCCGCATCATAGTGCAGTCTCTCTGCTTTGACTTTCTCATTCACATGCAGGTCATTGACGCCGGAAAGCTTCAGGCTTCCCAATTCTCGAAGGGTCATGCCGAAGTTGCCGTCGCGCATCTTGCACACCTGCTCCGTAGAATACCGCATCATGGCATCCTCTGTCTTCAGATCCTGCACTCTCCTTCTGAGCTGTTTTGCAACAGCCTCAAAGCCATCCTGCCTCAGCCCTTCCGCCGACTGTCTGGTGATATCATTTACCGCATTCTGCAGTCTGGTAAAGGCTGCCGTCTGTCCGACCTGCAGACCGTTGTTTCTCTCCCAGTCTCTGACCAGCTTCAGAAATTCCTGCGCCTCGTCAAAGCTCTTGCTCAGGCTGGTAACGTAGCATAACATACGCTCCTGGCTGCTGTCCAGGTGGTAATCTGCGATCGTCTTCAGCTTCTTCTCCAGCTTCTTACTGTACTTGACCGCCAGATTGTCAAAGGCCTGCTGCAGTCTTTCCTGATAGCGCTGGCTTTCCGGCTGTACCGGGGCGGCTGCCTTCTTCTTTGCAGTCTCTTTTTCTGCTGCTTTCTTCTCTTCCAGCCGCTTCAGATATGCTTCAAATTTTGTCCGCACCGTCATCTGGCGCTTCAGTTCCTCCGCCATCTCCGGCTGGTTCTGGGAGAGGTGCTTTAAGCCTCCCATCTGCTTTGTCTCGGCTTCCACCGAAGCAGCATAGCTGATGTAACTTGTCAGAAGATCCACATCCGCATCCTCCAGACGTTCGGCATCCTCTTCCAGATCTGCCAGTCTCTTATCCACCAGCTTCACCCTGGAAATCGTACCATATCCCTTCGACAGCGTATGATCCTTCTTACTTTCCTTCTTATAATCAAAGTCAAGATCATCGACAACCACATCCCGGACTGCATAGCTTGCCAGAATCCTCTCCAGGCTCTGTCTCTGGCGTTCGTAATATTCGAAGACCACGGCATACTCCGCTGCCTTTTCCTCGCGCCTCAGATCGTCCTTCTTATATTTTTTAATATTCTTCAGGAATCCGAAGGTTTCTGTGAGGAATGCAATCTCATGCAGTCCGTCCCGGATCTTCTCCGTCACTTCCGCACCGGCTGCATTACCGATGAAATCATGGTCTCCCAGTTCTTTTCTTAATGTCTCCAGCTTCTCATCCAGGAGCTTCTGTGCTTTCGCCATCAGCCCCGGTGCAGTCTCCGTCGTCAGTGCATTCCTGGTTCTTTCGCCGATCACCTGCATATTCTGGACAAATACATCATATCCCGGAATCGCCGATCCCATCTTGATCTTGCCGACGCCCTTCAGGAATTTCTTATGCTTGAATCTCAGTCTCAGCATGTCAGCAACATTGACATCTTTTCCCTGGGCATAGGCCGCTGCGAGCTTCTCATCCGCCTGGATGTTGTCCTTAATTGCCTTGAATTCCCTGGCATCCATAAACCGTTTGCTCAGCATCTCCACCGTCTGCAGGCTATGCTCTGCCTCTGCCGGACAGAACTTCTTATTCTCGCTGTAGAAGCTGTAGCACTCCGCCCAGAGCTCGTACTGCTTTTCTTTCGGCAGTGAAGCCGGTTCATTCTGAAGGCATTTTTTGATCAGGTCTTCCGATTTACTAAGCAGGTATTTGGTCGTGAGCCTGCTAAGCTTCAGTTCCTCGTCCTTCAGATCCACCATGTAGTCTACCCCTGCGCGGGTGCTCGTCAGGGTATCCTCATCAAAGGCCTTCAGATCCTTCGCAAATTCCGTCCGGAACCGGATCAGGAAGTTCCGGTCTGCGTGTTCCTCACCGGTTCTCTCCAGTTCGTTCCGGAAAGTCCTCAGCTTCTGAACCTGTCCCTCAATGTATGCCTTACGGTCCTCATAAGTATGATCCGACTTCCGGAAGCCCTCCAGCATTGCAAACCGCGGTTCAATGGCATCCTTCAGATCCTTCACCGCATTCAGACGCTGTTTTCCGATATCACGGAACGCATGGTTCCAGTTATCCCTTTTCTGGATATAAATCTCTGCCGTCTTTTGAACCAGCTCATATGCCTTCTGCATATCGCTATAGGAGGCTGTCTTTGATTTCTCACATGCTTCCAGAGCCAACGCAGCGTCCATCACATCCTGGAAATATTTGGAATTTTTCTCAATCAGCAGATCCTTTGCTTTCAGCTGCTCCAGCGCCTTTTTGACGCTGATTTTCGGATCCTCACTGGCATCCGCTTCATCACGCTGGGCAAAATATCTCTTTCTGAGGGCTTCGTTTTTCGTTTCCAGATTATTTTCCCTCTTCAGATCCCGGTAGGTTTCCACTGCCTGTCTGTCATAGAGCTCTTTATTATCTTTCTCCATGTTGAAGTAGGCAGCAGCCGCATCTCTGGACTGGCTCATACGGAAGTTAATGAAATCCAGTTCCGCAAGTTCGCCAAATTTCTCTTCATCTTCAAGATCCCCAATATGCAGCGCACCGGCCATTCCAACCAGAGCATGTACCTGTGCTCCCAGCTTCGTCTGCCGCATCAGATAGTCTTCAAAATTCATCTCAAAATCAATCTTACTGAAAATCTCTGATGCATTTCCGGTCTTTTCGCGGAATTTTTTCTCCATCTCCTTGCAGAGAGGAAGAAGCTTTGCCGCTTTTCCCTTGTACCATTCTCTCAGCTGCTTAATCGGAACAGCCATCTTCACTCTTTTCGGTATACTGATCTCTTCTCCATCATCCTGGAAACCGCTCTCATATCCCAGCCTCTGCAGAATTTCATCTGCCTTCATTCCGGCCATATCAAGGCTTCTGGAAGCCAGGGTAAGATGGAACCATTCATCCAGGCATGCATTGACCTCCTCCTGCGTGCATTCCTTCTGCTTAACCTGTGCCATTTCGCGGATCGTCCGGCCAAATGACTCGTCAAATACCGGCTTCTCCAGTTTCTTGTCAAGCTCCATCTCCTCTGTGACCTGATCACATACAGAGACTACCATCGCATCTGCCTGGTCTTTGATTTTTCTGATATAATGTTCTTTCCTTAATTCAAAATCCTTTACATAATAGCAGCTTTCCTTTAAATCGCCATACCGTCCCAGATAGGCGTCGAGGCTGCTCTTTATTTTTTTATAAGCAGCTATCGCATCTGCAATCTGCTCTGCCTGGGTGAGATTCTTATTTTCCGGCTGTTTCTGCTGTTCCTTGTTCCGCAGAAGCTGCATCTCCCTCTTGAGGAGGCTGCCCTCATAATAGGCCAGCTCTTCCTTCTTCTCATCCAGAAGCTTTGCACAGTAATCCATCTTCATGTCATTCACCATCTGAATGACCTGTCTGCCCTGGGGACTCTTTGTGAGATAATTTTTCTTCTTGCTGGCCAGATCCGTCCTGAGGGCATCATACTTTGCAAGGGCCTCGTAGACCTTTTTGCCTTCGCTGATCTTGTCGCGCTCCGTCGCTGCCTTATCCGTTCCGCTCAGGCTCTTACGCAGCTCGGAATATTCCTTCTGCAGCTCCTGCACCCGCTCGTATTCTGCAGCAACGGATGCGTTCATCGCCGATGCATCCAGCTTCTTCTCACATCTTTCCAGCATTCTCCGGACATCCTTCACATTGCCGTAATAGCCGCTGATCATGTTGTCCTTCATGGCGCCGTGCTTTTCCAGATCGCTCCGGAATCTGGCTGCCACATCCACCGCATGCTGATAGCTGGAATATACCAGTCTGTAGGAACTCCAGAGCGGCTCATTGACAAGCTCTGCCCACTCTTCCCCGGTTCCTCTTAACGCATCCTCCAGGGTGCCTTCCACGTGCTTTTCCTGCTTATAGCTCTCCACGATCCGCTTCATGGTGAGCTCAATTTTCTTATAGGATTCCCGCAGTTCCGTGAAGGTCTCTGTCGAGATATCGATGACTTCCTTCTTCTTTGTCACCTTTTTCCCTTTTTCCTCGACCTCATATTCCCGCTCGCCGATGGTACGGTTCAGGGAATCGCGGAACGTCAGGTTCATCGAGTACAGGTTCTGGTAGGACATCTCATACTTCGGCTGATCCAGATTCTTGCCGCTCAGCCCGCCGAGCTCCTTCTCCATCCTCTGCAGGTCGGTATCGTTCTTATCCACCGGGATCTCGCCCTCGGCGAAATTCGCTTTCAGTACCTGGTCAACATCCTTCCGGAGCTGATCAAAGGCCTCCTTCACAGATGTCCGGCTCTGTTCCGTCATCTTCTGCAGTTCAAAAATCCTGTCCTTCACCATAAGTCCGGAGTAGAAGTTCTGTTCATTCACTTTCTCAGCATAGTTTCTGATAAAGCCGCAGAGGGAATTCATCTGCTGTACTGCCGCTGAATTCGTAAATACAGAGACGTCCAGACCGTCTTTTCCGGTCATCAGGTCTTTCTTGCCGGTTATGAATTCTCCGGAAATGCTCTTGATAGACGCAAAATCCTTGGAATCTCCCAGCGTCTTCTTCAGCGCATTTACCAGCATCATTTTGGAAGCCGGTTCCTGCGACAGGTCATATCTGACGGTACAATAGTCGGCAATCTGCTGGAGCATACGCTCTGTAAGGGTATCTGCAAAGGTCAAAAGGTCTGTCTGGTTCCGGTATAAATCCAGCTGCCGCGGAACCAGCTCCCCGTCTTTGCCGGGAACCTTTTCGGAGGGATCCTTCTGGGCTTCATAGAGCATCAGGGACGGATCCCACTGATAGGTCCATCGGAATACTTTTCCCGTCATTCCATTCAGTTTTTTCTTTTCTTTTTCTGTCAGGTTCCCAATGCCTTTTCTGTACAGACTGCCAAGCTTTTCTTTATTTTCCCTGGCTGACAGCTTCTGGTCGTCCACCAGACGGAGCTCATCGACGGTCTGCTCTTCCTTTAATGCAGATTCTCCGCCCAGGATTTTTTTATCGGCCGCCATCGCAGCATCCACATCATTTTGATTCAGGATATAAGAATCCTTCTCCTTCGGATGCTCCGGCACCCCTGCTGCCACATGCCGGTTCCCCATGAATCTCAGCACGGTCACAAGGAAACGTCTGTCGCTGTTCACATTTGCGAAATACTGATTGGACGATGTGTAGGCATATTTAAAGAACTTATCCGACATTGCCTTCAGCGCCGGTCCCGTGACATGTTCACAGTTCTCTATGGACTTCCGGATCTGCTTTTTGAGGGCATTGACCTTCTTCTGATCCGTGAGGTCAAGGTTCCTCATGGCCTCCTGCAGCTCCTTCGTGAGAATAAAGCTCTCAAAAGAGAACTGCTTCTTCTGTCCTTCCTTTTCATGGCCGACCACATGGCTGTAACGATCCTTCTTATACTGACGGTCACAGGCCTGTAATTTTTCCAGCATCTGGCTGCCCTGCAGATCCAGATAGTCCGCAGCCTCCATTCCGCCGCCCGGCTGGTAACGGTCCTTCTGCAGCAGGCTGAAGGTATCATCATACAACTGATCAAAGGCATGGTGATTCTCGATGACCATCTTCTCGTTGAACTTCTCCAGCCCGATCGCCTCGTCCTGCTGCTGGATCTGGTTGGCATTGGCATTCACATTCTGCTGCACCAGTTCCTTCTGGGGCGCCTGAACCTCCGCCTGCTGATTGGCATCGGTCCTGATTTCAGGCTGCTTCTTCTGTTCTTCTTTTTTGAGTTCTGTCTCCTTACCCGGCATAATGTCGTTCCTTTCTGTGCTTTTATTTTATTATATTGTAACTGTTTTGTTTCTTAAATGACATGACCACTCCCATGCCTTTTCCGATACCGGTATGGATCTCCATGGTTCCGCCATTTTTTTCCACTGCATCCTTTACCAGATACATCCCGATTCCATTTCCGGTCTTGCCGGCATTGCTTCCCTGATAGGAAAGCTCCGTGATCCGTTCTGCTTCCTTTTCGTCCATTCCCTCTCCATCGTCCCGGTAGATCAGGTAGATAGTATCCTCTGTCTCCTCAATCGTCATGCAGATATTTCCCTGACGGTTCATATATCGGAGGGAATTTTCGATCAGGTTAAAGAGCGCCCTTCTCATGACGATCCGGTTGCCGTAGAAGGGTACTTTCTCCTTGCTGCTGTTGACCATCACGGCGATATTGGACTTTCTGGCAATATTTTTTACATATTCAAAGGTCTCCCGCCCGCAGGCCAGGAGGTCAAACCATTCCTTCTCCTTCACCAGCTCCTCATTGCTTACATCATCCAGCAGCACCTTCAGGAGGGTGTCCATAAATTCGATGTTCTTACAGATCTTCCCGATACATTCCAGTTCTTCTTCCCTGGTTTTGAAGCTGTGATTCTTCAGGAGCTCCCCATATCCGGTAATGATCGTCATCGGCATCCGGATGTTGTGGGATACCAGTCTCCGGAACCAGACCCGTTCCAGCTCCTGTACAGAAAGGTCCTGCCCCTTCTCCGGTTCTTTCTTCTCCCCGGCAGGCTTCACTGCCGGGGGTACGTTCTCTTCCGGCACGCGCGGTTTCCCTTCCTCTGTCTTTTTTGCTTTTGTAAATCTCTGCAAGTATTTTTTCAGCATTCTTTTGTCCCTCTTATCTCTACTCGTCCTGGAAAAGATAGCCTATGCCCCGCACGGAACGGATCACGTTCATATTGTCCGGCACCAGCTTCTTCCGCAGATTGGAGATATGCACCATCAGAGTCCTGAAATCATCCAGATCATCCTGTTCCCACACATCCCGGTACAGCTGGCGGTACAGCACCACCTCGCCCTCATGGGAAATCAGGCTTTCCAGCAGCAGGTATTCCTTGGGCGAAAGCACCACCTTCTCCTTCTGGGTGCCGTTCTCCACCCGGAACACTTCCCGCGTGGCCTGGTCAACCACAAAATGCCGATACCATTTCTTCCGGTTTGTGACCTCCTGCTTCTGCGCCTTCTCCAGGTTGATCTCAATCCGTTCCTTCAGCGTATCCATCTTCGCAGGCTTGACGATGTAATCGTCACCGCCCTTCCGGAAGGCTTCCACAATATTGTCTCCGTCTCCCAGACAGCTTAAGAAGATCACCGGTCTATGATAACCGATCTCCTCGCTCCGTATCCGGCTGCACAGTTCATGGCCGTCGCAGTCCGGAAGCATCACATCCAGGAGAATGATATCGACCCTCTCCCGGTTCAGAACCTCCAGTGTCTCCCGTCCGTCTGCTGCACCCACAGCCTCATATCCGCACTGTTTCAGCTGCATGAGAGTAATCAGCCGAAGATCATCATCATCCTCCACCAGCAGCACCTTTGTCCTCATCTGTTCATCCATCGCAATCCTCTTCCCATGTAAAAATCCATGTTCGCATAACTGTTAAAATCAGAATATCACAGCATGGTGGACAGATGAGGGACACAACATGGACAAAAGAAGGACAGACTGTGAAAGAAACGCTAAGAAAATGCCGATTCCGTCTGCATTTTCCTAAAATAACGTGCCTAACGTCTCCTCGCCCCAGGCATACTGACGCATATAGATCCCATGGAACGCATTGATGGCCCTGGGAAGTCCCAGCTCATATTCATACAGATCGCAGCTGAAGGTGTCGGGATTCACGGAATAGCTGTTCCTCCGGAGATTCAGGATCTCCCCGATATGCGCTTTTCCCAGCGTTACCTCCAGGTCACGGATGATCTTATTCAGGTAATCCTGCAGGGAGCGGTCATATTCCCTGTCCTCAAAAAGTGCGGAAGCCAGCTCCTTCTTCGTCACGCTGCCCCCCCTCTGGTCTACCAGATAAGCCAGCATTTCCTTTGCCTTCATGCGGTGGAATGTGATAATCTTCCCGTCCACCATGACATCGAACTGTCCGAAGGTCCTGATATAGATTCCCTTCTCTGTTGTCTCCGGCGAATACCGGAGGGCTTCCAGCTCTTCTTCCACGGATTTCCTGTCCACGGGTTTTAAGAGATATCCGCTGGCCCGAAGCTTCATGGCATCCATGGCATAGTCGTCATAGGCCGTTACAAATACAATGTTGATTCTCGAATGCAGAGTCTTCAGTCTTCTGGCCAGCTCCAGTCCGCTCATCTGCGGCATCTCCACATCCAGGAATGCCACATCCACCGGATGGTCTGCCGCATAGCGGAGGGCATCCTCCGGGAAGCGGAAGCCTTCAACCTCCGCATTCGGAAGCACATTCTCCACTTCTTCCTTCAGGAGCTCCAGCGCCCCCTGCTCATCATCAGTCAGTATAATTCTCATTCCGCCATTCTCATTTCCACATAGTATTTCTAAACTTTTACACTTTTTCTTGACAATTATCTATTTGCTATCTTACACTATTTAAAGTAACAAGTAAAGGAGTCTTATGACTATGAATACAACAGATAGCAATAAAAAACCACCCCTGAGAGGTCCGGTATTTCTAACGATCTCCGTGCTGTGCCTGATCGGCGCCGTGTACGGTCTTCTGCAGAGGAATTTTCTTTTTTCCATCCCCTTTGTCATATTGCAGGGATGCCTGACTCCCATCTTCTTCCTGACGGGTCGAAGCTCCCCTCCCGAACCAACAGAGGAGCCGGTTTCCGAACGGCCTCCGGTTCCCACCGGGGTTCCGCTGGAGATGATTAACCGGGATGCCGTCCTCATCTCCCAGCTCCGGCAGGAGAAGGATGATCTCTCCTACAGCAACGAACAGCTGACGGAGCAGATACGGGAAATGATCCGGCAGAACGATCAGCTGGCAAAGGCGCTGGCAGAGACCGAGCTTAAGAAGGTTCCTCCCATGGATCCGGAGCTGGCCGCCAGCATCCTTCCCCCGGATGAGCAGGTCGTCGATCTCGATCTCATCCCCCTGGCACAGAAGGTCGTCGAAGATATGCAGTCCGATTGCACCAGAGCCGGTATCCGGCTGGAGCTTTCCACTTCCTCTGCATCCCTTCTCTATCAGGCTGATGAGCGGTACATACGCATGATGATCCGGAATATCATCGACAACTCCATCAAGTACATGATGCAGGAGGGCACTTTGGTCATTACCCTTTCCAATGCCGGAAGCAATATCTTCATTGCCTTCAAGGATACAGGACTTGGACTTCCCGCCGAGGAGATGCCAAACATCTTCGACCTGAACTTCCAGGGTTCCAACCGTGTCAGCGGCAACGGTCTCGGACTTGCTCAGGTAAAAGCCATCGTGGAACATTATCACGGTACCATCTATGCACACAGCACCAACGGTATGGGCATCTACGTACAGCTTCCCCGTGAAGATTAATAAAACATGACAGACAAACCCCCGGAGTTTCCTCCGGGGGTTCTTCTTATTTCTACTTATTATTTCTTCTGCGGCTTAAGAGAACCAGTCCGATTCCGGCTGCACTTAAGATGATCACGAGGATGGCACATGCTGCCGCATAGCGGTTCAGCCAGCTGTCCTTCTTCTCAATGCTGCCGTCCAGAGAAGTGGTGATGACGCTGTCATTCGCCCCATAGGTGTTCTCGCCTGTATCCTCGGCTTCCGCCGTCTCCTGGGTCTTTCCGTCAGACTCATCCGCACTTTCTGCCCTCCTGACTACCGGCATGTCTACCGTCTCTTCTGCTGTTTCCTCTGCAGTATTCGTATCCGTCGTACTGCTGCTTGCGGCTGCAGATGATTTATCAGAAGAGGCCGAACTCTTCGATGTGGAGGAACTGCTTCCGGAGGAAGTAGTTCCGGAAGAAGAGCTGCTGTTGCTGCTGGTATCTGTACCGGCTACCGTGAAGGTCGTCGTCGCTTTACCGTCCTCCCACACAATGACCAGCGTATGCTCTCCGTTGGAGAGGCCTTTCAGATAGCTGGCTGTCAGTGTGATGATCGTAGGATCCGATTTCTTCGTGAAATTGCTTCCGCTGATGCGGGAACCATCCACCTGTACATAACGGAATTTGTCGTAGGCACCGCTTCCCTTGAAGGTCAGTCCGTTGCTGCCGGATTTATTAAAGGTAGAGCGTGCGCCCTCTGTAATCTTATAATCCACCGTCAGCACCGCTTCCCTGGATTCTGCGGAGCCGGAACGGTTGGATACCACGCATTTATACTTGTAGCCATTCATGGAAGCATCTTCCGTGTAGACCCGGTAGGTGGCATTGGTAGCACCGGAAATATCCTGGAAGCCGTTGCCGTCCGTCTTGTCCACCTTCCACTGATAGCTCAGCTCCTCACCGGAAGCCGCTACCTTAAAGCTGGTACCGGAACCTGCATAGATCGTCACGCTCTCCGGATTCGTGGTAATCACCGGTGTCGTCAGCTGATTCTGGTACTCTGCCGTCACCTCCACATTGGAAGCCGGCATGGTAAATGTCGTCTCCTCCTTCGTGGCATCACTGAAGTTCACCCTTCCGCTGACAATCGTCCACTTCTTGAACTGCTGTCCGCCCGGTGCGGCATTGGCCTTAATGGTGATGGTCTCTCCCGCCTTGCTGGATGCGACGCTGGCCGTACCGCTGTTCACCTTGATGGTGTACTCCGCTGCCTCCACCGTGAGCACTGCCACGGAGCTGGTTACGGAATATGCATTATTGTCAATTGAAATGATACATTCATACCGCGTACCATTCATACTTGCCACAGCATTCTTCACATCAAAGGAAGGTCCTGCGCCCACTGTCTGGAAGCCCTTGCCGTCATTGTAGTCGGCCTTCCACTCATAGGTCATCTCATAGGAGGATTCCGCTGCCACCGTAAATGTCGCATTGCCTCCCGCAGACACCGATACGTTCGCCGGCTGCTGCGTGATGTTGATGGTATAATCATTCTTAAAGGTTGCCGTTACCGTCACATTCTTCGCCGGCATGGTAAAGGTGGTGGTGGCACTCTCCGCATCGTCAAATGATACATTGCCTGTCCAGCTCACAAACTTCTGCTTGTCCGGTACGGTTGCCGTGATGGTGACCGTCGTTCCTGCCTCACAGGTAGTTTGGTCGGCTGAACCACCGTTTACTGTGACGGTGTAGGTCTCCGGCTCCGGTTCTGGTTCTGGATCAGGAGTCGGTGTTGTGCCAATCGTCAGGGTTGCTGCATCGGATGTACCTGTTGCTATTTCTTCATCTCCATCATATTCCGTTACTACACAGTAATATTTCTTTCCATCCAGATCAGCGGTAACTTCATCAATCGTATAGGCATCTAATGTTGCCCCCTCTATCTCGGCACCCTGATCTTTTTCACCCTGATACCACTGGTATTTCAACTCGTCCGTATCATAAGCTTTCTGCACACTTACCTTGAATGTAGCCGATTTCCCTACCTGCGCCGTCTGATTCGTAGGCGAAGTAATCTGAAATCCAGTTCCGGTCTTCGTGACAGTTAAGATTGCAGCTTTACTTTCTAATTCTTTTGTTCCCTCTGTTTCTTCTGAACTTGTTTCACTTTTCGGTGTATAGGTAACGATACACCGATACTGCGTTCCACTTATATCACAAGTTGCTTTTTCTATTTTATAAGTACTGGAAGTCTCTCCCTGTATATCTGTGAAATCACCTCCATCTGTACTATTCTGCCATCGGTACGAGAAATCGGTATCTTTATAAACTTCATTATTATATGTTACTTCGACACTAAAGTTGGCAGGCTCGCCATCTTTAACAATTATGGAAACTGGATCATCAGCTATCACCGGTTC
>CAVCTH010000004.1:0-34920 GCA_963604695.1 Clostridiales bacterium
GACCATGTCCATGAAGCTGGAGCTGGCTGACAGATATCATCTCAAAGAGTATGAGCTGAAGCTGGAGGACGTGGAAGAAAACAATCATGCGAAGTATCATTTTGACAACCGGGATTATACGAACCACGCGGATCTGAAGATCAAAGATTTCACGGTGGATGAGAACCTGGAAAAAGAAGCCGACCGTATGGAAAATATGATGGGCGAGATGAGCATGGAGGAGTTCAAGAAGGCGAAGGGCAAGGCCTATGTGAAGAAATATTTCAGGACCTTTGCCTACATGGAATCTGAGAAGTACCTCGCCAGAAAACAGAACCAGAGAAAATTCGCGCAATACCTGCAGCAGAAGTTCCTGGCGGAAAAAGGATCCATCAGCCTGAAAAATGAAGAACAGGAAATCAAGAACCGCTCCCAGGAAGCCAAGCGTAAGAACCAGCTGGCAAGATTATATGGTATCGAGGACACAAAAACAGGATTGGAAGCCGTAAAGGATACGGCCGGTACCATACAGACCGTCATGGATGTCGGGGTGATTCTGACAGATGTATCGACTACCCTGTCCGGAGTTGCCGATACCACGCAGCAGATCATAACGAATTTTGAGTTTGCAGCCACGGGTCCCTTTACGGCCATAACCTCTCTTTGTACGACGGTGAAATCTCTGTGTGCTGTTTTCGAGAACGGTAAGTATTCCAAAAATGCATCAGAGGAATCCGCAAAATTACAGCAGAGCATGGAAGAAATCATAGCCGGCAGGAAGGAGCTGACTGCTGCGGAAGTAAAACAGATCGAAGGCTTACAAAGAATGCTTGTGATGATGAAAAACGCTGTCAAGCTGGGAAAAGTGGAAGTGGTGAATAATCTGGCAAAAAGCATAAAGGCAGCCTGCTGTGTCGCTTCCAATACCCTGGGAACCCTTCTGATAGCAACTAACGCCATTGCAAAGCTGGCAGTGAATGTGGTCGCTACGGGTGTGACTACTGCGGCAGAGCATGGCAAGAAAGCCCTGCGCAAGCAGTATGTAAAAGATCGGTTTGAAAAGATGTTCAAGGCTGTAAATGATGAAAATACAGCCCTTGAGGCCGGATTTGACGGGCTCAGTAAACGGGACATCAAGCATGGACTTCTCAGGTTCCTGGGTGCAAAGACCGGTAAATTCTCAGAAGCCCATGCCCTGACAGCCAAAGCCGATGCAGAATATCTCCAGGATCTGACGGGAGATGCCCAGATGGCAGAGCAGAAGAAGGAAATCCTTAAGATCATGGGACTGACGGAGAAGAGCAAGGTACAGAAGGTGATGTTAAAGCTCGGCGCCGACGAAGGTGCAGCAGAAGATGCCACCGCATATATCCATAAGTACCGTGTGCTGGATGCCAGCAGAAAAGAGACGGTAAGGCAGAGCCGGTTCAAGAGCTTCGTCAGAAAGACGGTGAAGTTTATGACCTGTGGAGACGGCAGCCTGAATAACAAAATAGGAGGAATTTTCTCAAGCAATTCCCAGTCTGATTTCTGGTATGACGTGAAAGCTACATTTCTTTAAAATGTAATACAGCCTGAAAATGGCCGCAGTCCAGGTGCTTATCCCGGATTGCGGCTTTTTCCGCGGCGTTTTTCCTTGCAACAAAAGCCGTGCAAGTTTATAATGTTAGGGAAACGCTGACGAAACCGGCATTTCCTTAGAAACAGGCTTTTGAATCCTGAAAAAGAGAAGGGAGTTATGATATGAAGAAAAAGATGGTGCTGCTGATGATGGTGATGGTGTCCGGCGTGGGGATCCTGTCCGGATGCGGGGCATTCTCCGCGGAAAACCAGGCAAAGACCGTAAAGTTAGATCCGAGCAACCCGGTATCCCTGACGGTCTGGCATTATTATAATGGCAGCCAGCAGGCAGCCTTTGACAGTCTCATAGAGGACTTCAATGCTACGGTAGGAAAAGAGCAGGGAATTTATGTGGAGGGCTACAGCCAGGGATCCGTATCCGACCTGGAAAAGGCAATCACGGATTCCGCCGCCGGGGTGGTGGGCGCAGAGACCATGCCGGATTTGTTCTCTTCCTATGCAGATACGGCCTACTCCGTACAGAAGTCAGCAGGCCTTGCGGATATCAGCCAGTATTTTACGGAGGAGGAATTGTCCCGGTATATCGATTCCTATATCAAAGAGGGATATTTCGACCGGGATGGGGCGCTGTACCTCTTCCCCGTGGCAAAGTCCACAGAGATTTTCATGATCAACAAGACGGACTGGGAGCCCTTTGCCCAGGCTACCGGCGCCAGCCTGGAGGATCTGGGGACGACAGAGGGCGTGACCGAGACCGCGCAGAAATATTATGAGTGGACGGACAGCCTGACACCGGATATCCCGGACGACGGGAAAGCCTTCTATGGAAGGGATTCCATGGGAAATTATTTTGTCATTGGCATGAAGCAGATGGGGCATGATATTTTCTCCGTGCAGGATAGACAGGTGGTGCTCGATACGGATAAGGAATCCCTGCACCGGCTGTGGGAGAATTACTATGTGCCGATGCTGAAGGGGTATTTCACGGCACTGGGTAAATTCCGTTCGGATGATGTGAAGACCGGAGATATCCTGGCTTATACAGGTTCCACCTCCTCTGCCATGTATTTCCCGGATAATGTAGAGACCGAAGGGGAGACGTATCCCATCGAATATGGGGTTGCCCATGCGCCCATCATGAAGGACGGTACCTATGTAGAGGTACAGCAGGGTGCGGGAATGGCGGTGACAAAATCGGATGAGCTCCATGAATATGCATCCTGTGTATTTTTGAAATGGTTTACCCAGAAGGAGCAGAACCTGAAATTCGTCTGTGAATCCGCTTACCTTCCGGTATTAAAGGAAGCGAATTCCTTAGACAGTCTGGACCAGGTCATCGAAGACCAGCAGATCAATATTAATAAGAAGGCTTACGACAGCCTGAAAGTCGTGCTGGAGGATTTTGAAGACAGTACGTTCTATACCACCCAGGCCTTTGCATCCGGCTACGGGGCAAGAAAGGTGCTGGAGAACCATCTGGCTGACCGGACCCAGGAGGACCTGGCAGCGGTAGAGGCAGCAGTCGCATCCGGCAGCTCCCGGGAAGAGGCGGCAGCCCCCTATGTGACGGAAGAATCCTTTGAAAACTGGTATACGGATTTTTGTGATGCGCTGACGGCGGCAGCAGGGACGGGAGAATGAAACATAAAAGAAACTTAATGCAGATTTTTCTGATACCGCTCATTATTATGTGCCTGATACAGGCGGTTTTCCCGTTCTCGGTCCTGCATCTGAGCGGCATCAAGTCGGAGCTGGAGAACAGTGAAGTCAGCATGGACCACCATATCATCGAGAACCGGCAGGTGGTGCTGGAAAATGAGATGATACAGGAATGGGGCCACATCTATTATGAAAGCGACGATCTGGAACTTGCACTGACCCAGGTCCTGGATCAGTACGGAACCGATATGGATACATTCTTACAGTCCGGAGAAATGCAGCAGGCATTTCTCACCTCGGTCTTTCCGGCGATGCTGACCACGCTGCAAAATAACAGCTCCTCCGGCATCTATGTCATTCTGGCCAATGACAGTCCCCTGACCGGGGCAGCCGCTTACCATGGCTTTTTTATCCGGGATTCTGACTCCAGGACAAAGACAGCGAACAACAGTGACCTTCTGCTGGAGCGGGGGGACAAGCAGCTGGCCAGGTCGGCATCCCTTTCCCTGGACAGCTCCTGGTCTACGGATTTCCGGCTGGCAGGGAACGGAGTACGCAGTGCGGATGACTTTTTCTATGAACCGTATCTGGCGGCCATGGCCAATCCGGAAACGGATATGATCAATCTTGGCTACTGGTCCATGCCTTTCATACTGGAAGACCATTACATGGATAACCATTCGATGATCACCTATTCCGTGCCGCTGATCCATGACGGTGTCGTATATGGTGTCGTCGGCGTGGAAGTATCCGAGAACGACCTGGCAGACTATTTTCCGGTGTCGGATCTGGATTCTGACTTAAATGCCGGCTATGCATTGATCCTGGAGAAGGGCGGCGGGGAATATGAACTGATCACAGGAAAAGGCACCCTGTTTCATACGATCCGGCAGGCGGGCAGTCAGTTCCGGATGGAACAGCAGTCCATCCGGGGACTTTACCGGGTAGAAGGAGTCCGCTCCGGCAAGCAGAGGATCTACGCGATGTTAAGCGAGCTGAATCTCTACAGCAACAACGTGCCTTATGAAAATACCAGATGGGCACTCTGCGGCTTTGTGACGGAAAACTCTGTATTCGGTGTCGGGGATTCCGTCTATTCCGGTTTTCTTCTGATGGTGGGAATCTGTACATTGATTTCTCTGGCGATTGCCATTTTGATGACCCGGAAGATCACCAGCCCGGTCTACCGGCTGATGGAAAGCATCCGGGGAGGCATTGCGGGACTTCACAGCTTCCGGCCCTCCGGAATTCTGGAGGTGGATGAGCTTCACCAGGTGATTGAGACCATGACGGATGCCCAGAACGAAGCAGAAGAACTGCTCGAGGAAGAAAAAGAGCGTTACCGCGTAGCAATAGAAAGCTCGAAAGACATCTTCTTTACCTACCATATGGAAGAGAAGATACTGGAAGTCGTGAACAGCAGAACCTTTGACGGTATCTGGGACTGTAAATTACATCCGGAGTATCTGAAAATCCAGGAGGTATTTCCGGCTGACCGTCAGAAGCTTCAGGAAGCACTGAAGAACCTGAAGGAAACCGTTTCACTGGAATTCCGCCTGTATTCGGAAAGTGCTGCAAAATATGTGTGGTACAACCTTTATGTAAGCCTGGTGGAGGGCAGTGACGGACAGCGTCCGAGAATGGTGGGATGCCTGCACGATATCAATGAACAGAAGATACTGGAGCTGGCCCGGAAGAAGGATAAGCTGACGGATTCCATCACATCCTTCTATACGCTGGATGCGGGACTGGAAGCGGTTCAGATGGCCTGCCGCAGGGACAATGACGGCGTGCTGGCGCTGCTGGACCTTAAGGATTTTACGGCGATTACCAAACAATATGGTGTGACCTTTGGAGACGTACTGCTGGAGCAGCTTTCCGTGATCCTGACGATGCAAAGACGTCCAAAGGGAATGACGGCGGTATTTGTCCGGGCAGGCGATGATGAAATTCTTGGATGGTTTCCGGAGACGGATGTCCCGCATGTACTGGACATGCTCCAGCGTGTGAGGACTGCTTATATGGAGCTGGTGCATCATGAGGCACTGCAGCTGGATTTCAACTGCGGACTGACAGGCAGCACGGGAAAAGCTTCGGTGGAGACCCTGATTGGCCAGGTAAAACAGGCACTCTGTGCAGCAAAGCGCAGGAATCTTTTTGCAGTCACCTATCAGGATATGTCCGACAAAGAGAAGCAGAGAGGCGTAACGGAGGAATTTGGCGAGATCCTGTCTGCGGGTTATATGAAGCAGATGAGCCTGGTATCCCTGACCCTGAACCTCTTCGACAGAGGAGGGGCAGCCTCCGTGATCATGGACCTGCTGGTGAAAAAGTTCCAGGAATATTATCGGTTCGACGACCTTCTGATTACCAGATACAGCAGGGAAAATATGGTCAATCTCCTGGAGTATGAGTGGAATCCGGGGAAAGAGAAGCGGCCGCAGGTCATCCGCTGCTCCGAGGCAGATTATGCTGCTTTTCTGGAAGAAAAAGGGGAGCAGAACATTCAGGTGGCGGATAAAAAACTCTCCGGCAGCCGTATGTTCGCAGAGCTTCTGAGGGGAGAAGGCGGAATCGCCATCCATATAACGGATAACGGACAGTATTCCGGCTCAATCTTATTTGTCGGCATGAGCGCAGCCCTGCGGGAGAATCCGGAGGACTGGAAGACACTGGGAGAGATTGGCTCCATCATACAGACCAGGATTAACCAGGAGAAGCATGACCTGTCTGCCAGGGCGAAGTCCGATTTCCTGGCGCGGATGTCCCATGAGATCCGTACGCCGATGAACGGTATCATGGGAATGACGGAGATCGCCCTTGAGGATGGACAGACGGAAGAGCGGAGGATGGACTGTCTTCAGAAGATCCGGTCTTCCTCCAAATATCTGCTGGGACTGATTAATGACATTCTGGATATGTCGAAGATCGAGAGCGGCAAGATGCATCTGGTGGAGACTGAATGCAACCTTCAGAACCTTCTTCCGGAGCTGAAGGTGCTGGTTGCTTCCAAAATCCTGGAAAATGACCTGCACTATAAAGAGGAGATTTCCCTTCAGCATGCATGGTTTCTGGGAGACGAGATCCGCATCCGCCAGGTGCTGGTCAACCTTCTGGGAAATGCCATCAAGTATACCAATCCCGGCGGTTATGTACGGCTGAAGGTGATGGAAACACCGCTGGACGACCGGTACTCCGATATTTATTTTGAGGTTGCCGACAATGGAATCGGAATCGACCCGGAGAACCAGGAACGGATTTTCCAGAGCTTTGAACAGGTGAAAAATGAAGATACCATCCGGAAGGAAGGCACGGGACTGGGTCTCGCCATCTGTAACCGCCTGGTACATCTGATGGCAAGTACGATTCAGCTGAAGAGCATACCGGGAGAAGGAAGCGTCTTCAGCTTTACCCTGAAGCTGAGGCGGTGCGATGCGAAGAAGACGGACTCCGGCTCGGAGAAGGAGCAGCTGACGCTGGAAGGAAAGAAAATCCTGGTGGTGGAGGATAACGATCTAAACAGAGAGATTATCTGCACCATCCTGGAGGAACAGGGGATCCTGGTAGATGCCGTAGAAGACGGACAGGAAGCAGTGGAACGGATGGAGGAAAGTAAGCCCGGAGCCTATGACATGATTCTGATGGATATCATGATGCCGGTGATGAATGGCCTTGAGGCCACCAGGGAGATCCGCAGGAGCGACCGGGAGGACTTAAGGACGATCCCGATCGTAGCCATGAGTGCCAATGCATTTGAAGAGGATGTGAAGACTTCCCTTGAGAGCGGAATGAATGGCCATCTCTCCAAGCCCCTGGATATCCGGAAGCTGAAGGAAACATTGGAACGGTATCTGTCATAAAACATTGGAACGGTATCTGTCGTGAGGTTGACAAACCAGACACGCTATATTACACTTATGTAGTTGTCGATAAGGAGGACATATGAAATGAAACACAATTTCCGTAAGATAGAAGCCAAATGGCAGCAGAAGTGGGAAGAGGCGAAGATCTTCAACGCAGTGGACGGAAGTCCGAAGAAGAAGTTCTACGGCCTGGTGGAGTTCCCCTATCCGAGCGGTGCAGGGATGCACGTCGGACATATCAAGGCATATTCCAGCCTTGAGGTAATTTCCAGAAAGAGAAGAATGGAGGGCTATAATGTCCTGTTCCCCATCGGATTCGATGCATTCGGACTCCCGACGGAGAACTATGCCATCAAGACAGGCAAGCATCCGCGTATCATCACGGATGAGAACATTGCAAAATTCACCAACCAGCTGAAAAAAGTCGGCTTTTCCTTTGACTGGGACCGTGTCATCGATACCACAGACGAGGATTATTACAAATGGACTCAGTGGATTTTCCTGAAAATGTACGAGCATGGCCTGGTCTTCCGGAGCAAAGCGCTTGTAAACTACTGCCCGTCCTGTAAGGTCGTTCTTTCCAACGAGGACAGCCAGGGGGGACACTGCGATATCTGCCACAGCGAGGTCATCCAGAAGTCCAAGGACGTATGGTATCTGCGTATCACCGAGTATGCAGACAAGCTGCTGGAGGGTCTCGACCATGTGGATTATCCGGCCAATGTCAAGCAGCAGCAGGTCAACTGGATCGGCAAATCCACCGGTGCCTTCGTGGATTTCAAGGTAGACGGCGTCGACGAGAAGCTGGAGATCTACACCACCAGACCGGATACCCTGTTCGGTGTCACCTTCATGGTTATGGCTCCGGAACATCCGCTCATTGACAAATATGCAGACCGTATCTCCAATATGGATGCCATCAAGGCATACCGTGCCGAGTGTGCGAAGAAGACCGAGTTCGAGCGTACCCAGCTGGTAAAGGATAAGACCGGTGTGAAGATCGAGGGCCTGGAGGCAGTGAATCCGGTCAACGGCAAGAAGATCCCGATCTTCATTGCAGACTATGTCATGATGGGATATGGTACCGGAGCGATCATGGCAGTACCGGCCCATGACCAGCGTGACTACGATTTCGCAAAGGCATTCCATATTGATATTATCGAGGTCATCAAGGGCGGAGACATCACCAAGGAGGCTTATACAGGCGACGGTGAGATGGTGAACTCTGACTTCCTGAATGGCTATACCAATAAGAAGGATTCCATCAGGAAGATGCTGGAGGAGCTGGCAAAGCAGGGCATTGGCCGTGCAGGCGTACAGTTCAAGATGAAGGACTGGGCATTCAACCGCCAGAGATACTGGGGCGAGCCGATTCCCATCGTTCACTGCGAGCACTGCGGTGTCGTTCCGGTGCCCTACGAGGAGCTGCCGCTCCGTCTGCCGAAGGTAGAGAACTTTGAGCCGGGCGTGGAGGGAGAATCCCCGCTGGCCAAGATTGATTCCTTCGTAAAATGCAAGTGCCCGAAATGCGGACGCGACGCAAGAAGGGAGACCGATACCATGCCGCAGTGGGCCGGATCCTCCTGGTACTTCCTGCGCTATGTCGATCCGCACAATGACAAATGCCTGGCAGATCCGGAGAAGCTGAAATACTGGATGCCGGTTGACTGGTACAACGGCGGTATGGAGCATGTCACCAGACACGTGATCTATTCCCGTTTCTGGCATCATTTCCTGTATGACATCGGTGTGGTCAATACGCCGGAGCCCTACGCAAAGCGTTCGATTCAGGGACTGATCCTCGGACCGGACGGAGACAAGATGAGTAAATCCAAGGGCAACGTCGTAGACCCGCTGGATATCGTGGAGGATTACGGCGCAGACACCCTGCGTACTTATGTACTGTTCATGGGCGACTACGGCGCAGCAACTCCGTGGAACGAGAACTCCGTAAAGGGCTGCAAGCGTTTCCTGGAGCGTGTAGCCGGATTTACGGATATGCTGTCTGAGGACAAAGACACCGAGAAGCTGGAGACCCCGCTTCACAAGACCATTAAGAAGGTATCCTCCGATATTGAGGATATGAAGTTCAACACTGCCATCGCTGCACTGATGACCCTGACCAACGACGTATACAATGTTGGAAAGATCAGCAAAGAGCAGCTGCAGATTTTCATCAAGCTCCTCTGCCCCTTTGCCCCGCACCTCTGCGAGGAAATGTGGGAGGCTGTCGGCGGAGAGGGATTCCTTTCCCTGGCACCGTGGCCGGCCTATGAGGAGGCTAAGACCGTTGACGCCCAGACCGAGATCGGTGTACAGATCAACGGAAAACTCCGTGGCACCGTGGTCATCCCGACCGGCGCTGACAAGGAAGAGGTATTTGCCATCGCAAAAGCAGATTCCAGAATTGCATCCCTGGTGGAGGGCAAGACCTTCGTAAAAGAGATTTACGTACCGAACCGTGTCGTAAACTTCGTAGTGAAATAAATAAAACAGCTGAAATACACCCCCGCAGAAATCCATCTGCGGGGGTGTTTGCATAGGGTCTGTAGCGTTCAGCCAAAAAACTATGGTCAATTTAGACAAAGACCTTGATATTTTGATGATAATTTAGTATAATTTGAACATGATTACTAAATGGCATCGGAGGAAAAAGCTATGAACGTTTACACAACTGACAGTATCCGTAATGTGGTTCTCTTGGGACACGGCGGCAGCGGCAAGACCAGTCTGGTCGAGGCGATGGCATACGTATCCGGACTGACCGGACGCCTTGGGAAGGTGTCTGACGGAACCACCATCAGCGATTACGATAAAGAGGAGATCAAACGTAAGTTTTCCATCAATACTTCTGTTGTACCGATCATCTGGAATAACGTGAAAGTAAATATTCTGGATACTCCCGGATATTTTGATTTTGTGGGGGAAGTGGAGGAAGCAGTGGCAGCTGCAGACGCAGCCATTATTGTGGTATCCGGTAAAGCAGGCGTGGAAGTCGGAACCCAGAAGGCGTGGGAACTCTGTGAGAAATATAAGCTGCCCCGTATGTTCTTTGTATCCGAGATGGATGTGGACCATGCATCCTTCCGTGAAGTGGTGGAAAAACTGACAGAGCTCTATGGCAAGAAGATCGCACCCTTCTACCAGCCGATCCGTGAGAATGAGAAATTTGTCGGTTATGTCAATGTCATGAAGATGGCAGGAAGAAGGTTTACCGATATCGGTAAGAGAGAAGACTGTGAGATTCCGGATTACTGCCGTCCGAACCTGGATATTTACCGGGAAGCAATGATGGATGCAGTGGCAGAGACCAGTGAGGAATTCATGGAGCGCTATTTCGCAGGAGATGAGTTCTCTGTAGGTGAGATCAGGGCAGCCATGAAGACCAATGTAGACGATGGAACGATTGTTCCGGTCTCCATGGGATCCAGTGTGGAACTCCGCAACATCCATAACCTGTTAAATGATATCGTCGAGCTGTTCCCGTCGCCGGATAAAGTAGCCTGCGCAGGTATTAATATGAAGACCAACGAGATCTTCCAGGCAGATTACAATTTTGCAAAGGCAAAATCCGCTTATGTATTCAAGACCATTGCAGATCCGTTTATCGGAAAGTATTCTCTGATCAAGGTTTGCTCCGGTGTTATCAAGTCTGATGATACCCTGTACAATGCATCTTCCGAGACAGAGGAAAAATTAAGCAAACTCTATGTGATGAGAGGAAATAAGCCGGAAGAGGTTGCAGAGCTCCATGCAGGTGATATCGGAGCGATCGGAAAAGCAGGCTGCAAGACCGGCGATACCCTTTCCACCAAAGTGGCTCCGGTCATGTACGGTAAGACGGATATTTCCAAACCGTACACCTATATGGCATATAAAGCAAAGAATAAGGGAGATGAGGACAAGATTTCCCAGGCACTGGCCAAGATTATGGATGAAGACCTGACTGTAAAATCGGTCAATGATTCCGAAAACCGGCAGTCCCTCCTGTATGGTATGGGTGACCAGCATCTTTCCGTCATTGTAAGTACCCTTGCTGAGAAATACAAGGTGGATGTGGAACTGACAAAACCGAAGGTGGCATTCCGGGAGACTATCCGCAAGAAAGCAGACGTGGAATACAAATATAAGAAACAGTCCGGCGGACACGGACAGTACGGCCATGTAAAGATGACCTTCGAGCCGTCCGGTGATCTGGATACCGCCTATGTATTTGAGCAGAGCGTGGTAGGCGGTGCAGTTCCGAAGAACTATTTCCCGGCAGTGGAAAAGGGTGTACAGGAATCTGTACAGAAGGGACCTCTGGCCGGATATCCGGTAGTCGGTGTGAAAGCGGTTCTCTATGATGGATCCTATCATCCGGTAGATTCCTCTGAGATGGCATTCAAGACCGCGGCAATCCAGGCCTTCAAGAAGGGCTTCATGGAGGCATCTCCGATTCTCCTTGAGCCGATTGAGACCCTGACCGTCCTGGTACCGGATAAATACACCGGAGACGTGATGGGCGATCTTAATAAGAGAAGAGGCCGTGTACTCGGCATGAATCCGGCAGGGGCAGGTAAGACGGAAGTTGTCGCAGATGTTCCGATGATGGAACTCTTCGGATATTCTACTGATCTTCGTTCCATGACCGGAGGAAGCGGTACGTATTCCTATGAATTCGCACGCTATGAGCAGGCTCCTTCCGATGTACAGGAAAAAGAGGTTGCAGCAAGGGCAGCAGAGGTGTAAGATAAAGGCATAATTTAAAAATGAAGAAGGGGAGCTGTCTTGGACAGAACCGAAGGGAAGCGGTTCTGTCCCGGCAGACCCTCTTTTTTTGCTGTGACAGAGGAACATGGCAAAAAAGGGATGAGAGAGGATAAGAGATACAATGAAAGAGCTTGTGATAAAGTGTTTTGGAAGAGTGGAGCTGCTGGTCAGATGGATACTGGTGGCGGGCCCGACGGGGGTGGTGCTTGGAATCTTCGGCGGATTGTTCGGAAGAAGTATTACCGGGGTGACGGCATTCCGGAACGGACATCCGTGGATGCTGTATCTGCTGCCGGCAGCAGGACTTCTGATTGTGGCCATCTATAAACTGGATCCCTATAAGACCGGAACCAATAAAGTGCTGGAGGGTGTCCAGTCGGATACTTATGTACCGCTCCGGATGGCGCCCCTCATTGTGATCGCGACGGTTCTGACCCATGCCTGCGGAGGATCGGCGGGCCGGGAGGGCGCTGCGCTGCAGCTGGGCGGAAGCATCGGCGGAACCCTCGGAAAATGGATGCGGTTTGACGAATACGACCACAAGCTTATGATTATGTGCGGCATGAGCGCCGGATTTTCCGCTTTGTTCGGCACTCCGCTGACGGCTGCGATTTTTGCCATGGAGGTCATCAGTGTGGGAATCATGCAGTACGCGGCCCTTGTTCCCTGTGCCATTGCTTCTCTGACCGCCCATCAGGTTGCTCTCATGGTAGGAGCGGAAGGGGAACATTTCGAGATTGTAAATATTCCGGCACTGGATCTGAAAAGTGCGGCTCTTACGTTGCTGCTGGGCTTCCTGTGCGCCGGTGTGAGCATTCTGTTCTGCACGGTGCTCCATCAGACCGAGCACTGGTATAAGGACCTGATTCCGAATGAGTGGATCCGGATTGTGGCAGGCGCCCTGCTGGTGATTGTGATGGCAAAGCTTCTGCATACCACAGACTACCTTGGTGCGGGAATGAATATTGTGGAGCGTGCCATCGGCGGCGAGACGGAAGCGGCGGCATTTCTTCTGAAAATTGTGTTTACGGCAGTGACGCTTGGGTGCGGATTCCGCGGCGGTGAGATTGTGCCGACCCTGTTTGTAGGTGCAACCTTTGGATGTCTGTTCGGTCAGGTAACCGGCCTGTCCCCTTCCATGGCGGCAGCCTGCGGTATGGCGGCAGTGTTCTGCGGCGTGACCAACTGTCCGATTTCTTCCATGCTGTTGAGTTTTGAACTGTTTGGATTCGAATTCATGCCCTTTGTGTTGCTGGTAGTGGGAATCAGTTACCTGGAATCCGGCTATTACGGACTGTATCACAGCCAGAAAATCCTCTATTCCAAGACCAAGTTACAGTTCATTAATACCCATACGAAAGAATAACCGATGATGCAAAAGAGGCAGGAGTGTGAAAACTACCTGCCTTTTCTGGACTTTTCGGAAAAGAGCCGCTGGGCCCGGTTCAGTACATCATCCATCTGTGCCTGTTCCGCATCGGATTTTCCTTCTTTCATAATCCGGAAAATCAGTTCAAATTCCTCTCTGGTAAATCCAAGGTTCTGCCTGCTGGCGGAAGCGGCGGCGCCCATGATAATGGGCAGCATTTCCCGCTGGCTTGTCTTTCCTTCCAGCTGTTCGGCGAGCCTTAGAAGAAGCGTTAATTTTTCCGGGGCAATCTGCTGCACCCGCTCATCATAAAACCAGTCCGGAATATTCATGTGTCACCTTCCTTTGCACCGGGAACCGGAGCGGAGAAGCTCTCGAACATTTCCCGGTAGAGATCCATATTTTCAAACAGGTCCGAGAATTGCTCCATCTGTGCCTGTTCTTCCGGGGGAAGCAGTTCTTTGAGACATTTTATGAGATTGCCTCCCTCCGGGGACAGCTGCACAGGCGGATTTCGGTTATAATATTCAATGACATTGCGAAGCTCTGTCCATTTGATGTAGATTGCCAGCATTTTCTGCATGGAAACAGGAAGAAAGGGCAGGAAGGCTTTGAGCATCTGCAGTTCTTTGGGAAGCATTGCTTCATCAAATGGAGTCATAGTAGAATCTGCCCCCTGCGTCTTTCTTCAATATATGAACGGATGCCGGAAATCATGCGTTCCCGGAGCCGGGACTTTTCCCGCTGCAGCGGAGAATCCTGCTTACGGAATTCTCATGAATGCAGGGACTGTCAGAAAGCCTGACAGCCCTGCAGCTTCACGACGTTTTTTCAGCATCCGCAGGAGTTGCAGCCACAACCGTTTCCACATCCGCAGCTGTTATTGCCAAATCCGCCACAGCAGCACAGCAGAATGATGATCCACAGACAACTGTTGTCATTGCCGCCGCAGCCATTGTCACAGCCACAGCCGCCGAAGATTCCGTTGCCGTTGCCACAGCAGCAGCTTAACAGCAGGAGGATCCAGATCCAGCTGCAGCAGCTTCCGCCGCCGAAAATTCCGTTGTTTCCACCGCAACCGCAGGAATTGCATCCACAACCGCTGTTGCATCCGCAGCCGTTTCTCGAACTTAAGTCACCCATGAAGATAACCTCCAAAAAACTATTTACACTTCATCATATGCAGGGTACCGGAATTATGTTATACTGCAATTGACAAAGGATAAACTTTGAAAAAGGAGGCTGGTAGTATGCCGGCAGCATATGCACATTATTGTTTTGGGAAAAAAGTATACAGGGTATTGCCGAAAAAAGAGCAGGAGATTATTAAGGAAGGAAAATATGCATTTCTTCTGGGGCTTCATGGTCCGGATCTTCTGTTTTATTATTTCCCAATCTGTAAGAACAGAATCAATCAGCAGGGAGTAAGGCTTCATAAGCACATGGCTGCGGATTTCTTTGAATATGGGGCAGAACAGTATCAGAAAGAACCTGACCCGGTACTGAGAGCATATCTGTATGGATATCTCTGCCATTTTATGCTGGACAGTGAGTGCCATCCGTACATTAATCTGTATGTGGAAGAAAAAGGTCTGGGACATCTGGAGATTGAGACAGAATTCGACAGGTATCTGATGGAGAGGGACGGAAAGAATCCGCTTTTTTATGTGCCGGCCAGACATCTGTTCAGCCTGCGTCACACCTGCAGGGAAATTTCCCGGATGTACCATAAGGTATCACCGATACAGATTCATATCTGCATCCGGTTATTCCGTCAGACGCTGCGGCTGTTTGTATGCAGAAATGGGGCAAAGCGGAACGTGATGAGATTTCTGTCCCATGTGGCAGGTCAGGATAAAGAGATTGGCGGTCTGATTATGGACGGAAGAAAAAATCCTGCCTGCCGGGAGAGTAATGAATTTTTACAGGAGAGAATGGAACATACGGTTCGTCCTGCTGCAGAGGAGATCGTGCATTACAGCCAGGTGCTGGACAGAAAAGGACTTCTGTCCATACGCCTTTACCGTAATTACGAGGATGCTGTATAAAAAGTTATTCGGTTTCCTCCGGAAGACGGAGTCCGGCGGTGCTGGTGACCGGCAGGGAGAAGACGATGCCTCCTGCAGGGGAACCGACACCGGCCCGCTCCATAATAGCTTTCATGATCTGCTGTTTCTGGCAGGTCCGAACTACAATAAAAATCATTTCTTTTTCTTCCGCCAGGGAGATGCCGAGGAAACGTTTCGCATGCTCCGCACCGGTACCTTTGGCGTGGATCACGGTTCCGCCGGGTGCGCTGGCGCTTCTGGCCGCATCCATAATGGTTTCAATATGTCCCCCGTTTGCAATGGTTACCAATAGTTCATATTCCGTGTTCTGCAATGTGCTTTCCTCCTCAATCTGCAAAGTCTGTCCCGCAGTGAGATACTGCAGGGTTTTCTTCCCTCCGATACTGGAGAGCGGGATCAAAAATGCGATTCCCCGTCCGGGAATGTCGATCTGCATCTTTTTATACAGGTCTTTTTTCAGGGATTTCCATGTGTCCCTGGTGAGCAGGGCAAAATAGACGGTCTTTTCCGTGGCTTCCAGTCCCAGTGCATCGAGGATGCTGTTGGAAGCAGTACCGGCAGCCATGGAAGATAATACGACGGTCACCTGGTGCTCTTCAAAAAATGCCAGATATTTTTTACGGAGGCCCCGGTTGGCGATGAGGCCCATGAGGTAAATCTCGTTCATAGCTTATCCTTTCTGATTAAAGCTCAATAATGTCATTTTCCGCAAACTGGTCCAGGTAGGAAACGGCAGGCACCGGAAGGAAGGAACCGGAGGTGCCGGATCGGAACCGGTAAATGGTTCCCAGAATCTGAATGGTAATCAGCGGCGTCATGGCAACCATGGAGACGATGCCGAAGGCGTCACTGACGATATTACCGCCGAGGGCGTCGCAGGCTCCCATGGCAAAGGGTAAAAGGAATGTGGCGGTCATGGGACCGGAGGCAACACCGCCGGAGTCAAAGGCAATGGCGGTGAAAATCTTCGGCACGAAAAAGGAAAGAACCAGTGCAATGGCATATCCGGGAATAAGAAACCACAGGATGGAGATACCGGTCAGCACCCGCAGCATGGCGATCCCGACGGATGCCGCCACGCCGAGGGAGAGTGACATCCCCATGGCCTGGCCGGAGATGGCGCCGGAGGTGATTTCTTCCACCTGCTCCATCAATACATATACTGCAGGTTCCGCTTTTACGATGAAGTAACCGATGACCATGCCGATGGGAATAAGAATCCAGTTACAGGAAAGTCCGGCAATCTGCTGTCCCAGATAATTTCCGGCAGGCATGAAGCCTACATTGACACCGGTCATGAAAAGCACGAGTCCGATGTAGGTATAGAGAAGGCCGACCGCAATCTTCTTCAATGTCCGTTTCTTCAGCTTCAGGGAAAAGATCTGAAACAGGGAGAAGAACAGCGTAATGGGAAGAAGGGAAAGGGCAATTTCCTTTATGTATTCCGGAAATCCATCCTGGAAGCAGAGCCACAGATCCCTGGAATTCTGAATTTCCGGAATGACGGTGGCGGTATAGGAGCTGTCGGAGGTACGAAAGAGGATGCCCAGTATGAGGACAGCCAGAATCGGTCCTATGGAACAGAGGGAGACAAGGCCGAAGCTGTCGTTCTCTGCATGCTTGTCGCTTCGGACGGCGGAAAAGCCGACTCCGAGGGCCATGATAAAGGGAACGGTCATGGGACCGGTCGTCACGCCGCCGGAATCGAAGGCGACGGCCAGAAAATCTCCGGGTACAAAGGCGGCAAGGGCAAAGACCAGGAGATAGAAGACGATGAGCAGCGGGGCCAGTGCCATGGAAAAAAGCATACGGAGCATGGCAATCATCAGGAACAGCCCGACACCGCCTGCTACGGCAAGAATCAATGTCAGATTAGGGATAGAGGGCACCTGCCCGGCCAGTACCTGCAGGTCAGGCTCCGAGACCGTGATAATAAAGCCCAGCAGGAAGCAGAGGAAAAGCACCAGTCCCAGATGCCGGCTTTCTGCCATCTGCTTTCCGGTCTTTTCTCCCATGGGGGTCATGGAGAGCTCCGCGCCCAGGTTGAAGAACATCATGCCGACGATCAGCAGGATGCCGCCGAAGAGAAACAGCAGCAATATGCCGGAGGGGAGTGGTGCGATGGTGAAGCTTAAGAGGAGTACGATTCCCATGATGGGGAGTACCGCTTTTAAGGATTCCTTGAGTTTTTCGAGTAATTTTGTCTGTGTGGCTGCCAAAGGCATCAGCTCCTTTCTTTGATTATGGAGAACGGGTGTTCACAGGTTTCAGAGAGACAGTTCAGGAAAGCACGGGCGGCTGTGGAGATCCAGGTATCCTGGCTCCGCACCAGACAGATACTGGAGGTCAGTGCGAAATCCGAAATCTGACGGCTCATGGTGTCCGGATTTTTGACCAGCCCGAAAGCGGAAGCGGGGAGGATGGAAACGCCAAGTCCGGCATCCGCCCAGATAACAGAGGTCCTGGCATCGTCATTTTTACAGAACACATGGGGAACCAGCCCGGCTTCCCGGAAGGATTCCAGCAGAATAGGTTCCCACCTCCGGTACAGAATCAATGGCAGGCCGGAGAGGTCAGACAGGGTGATGGAAGTCCCTTCCGGAAAATAGCTTTTATGACCGACGGCCAGCAGCGGTTCTTCGACCAATGGGACTGAGGTCAGTCCCTGCCGTGAAAATGGTGTGCGGACCATCGCCAGTTCAATGAGGCCGGAGGAGAGCTGTTCCAGAAGCTGATAGGTATTTCCCTCGGTTAATTCAAAATCAATATGGGGATACTGTTTCCTGAAGTTCTGTACCGCATGGATGAGGTAGGTGCTTCCTACGGAGGAAACAACGCCCAGCCGGAGGACGCCTGCGGTGCCTTCCCGGTAATCCTTTAATTCCCGGGTGGTAATATCGGCCAGCTCCAGCATCTTGACGGCCCGTCCGTAGAGCATCTGTCCGGCGGCAGTCAGCTGCACATGGCGGGAACCCCGCTCGAAGAGCAGACATCCGGCTTCCTCCTCCAGAAGCTTCATCTGGGCGCTCAAAGGCGGCTGGGTCAGGTGGAGCTTTCTTGCAGCGCCGGAGATGGTTCCCTCCTGGATGACCGTCACAAAATAGGATAACTGTTTTAAATCCATTACTTGCTCCTTTATAAACTATACGAAATAAATATAGGAAATATATAAAATCAATAATTTTAATATAGGATATGCTGTGCTATAATGTCAAGGAAATACGGAAACCTGAACGGTTTCTGAACATAAGGGAGAACAGATCATATGAAAAAACTTCTTATTTATCTGAAGGGGTATGAAAAGGAGACGGTTCTGGCACCTCTTTTCAAGATGCTGGAAGCACTCTTTGAGCTTTTCGTGCCTCTGGTGATGGCAGCAGTCATTGATGTGGGTATCGGCGGAAGCAACCGGGGTTATATTGTGAGAATGTGCCTCATTCTCGTAGCCCTTGGTCTGATCGGCCTTGCATGCTCCATCACGGCCCAGTATTTTGCGGCGAAAGCGGCGACGGGATTTTCCACAGTTTTAAGAAAAGAGCTGTTTGGACATATCCAGAGCCTGTCCTATACGGAGATGGACAGGATTGGTACGTCCACGCTTATGACCCGTATGACCAGCGATATCAACCAGGTACAGTCCGGTATCAACCTGGTACTTCGTCTGTTCCTGCGTTCCCCGTTTATCGTATTTGGCGCCATGGTGATGGCCTTTACGGTGGACGTGAAGGCGGCGCTGGTATTTGTGGTGGCAATCCCGCTTCTCTCCATCGTGGTCTTTGGCATCATGCTCTGGACAATGCCCATGTACCGGAGAGTACAGAGTGCACTGGACCAGGTGCTGGGACTGACCAGGGAAAACCTGACCGGTGTCCGTGTCATCCGGGCATTCCGAATGGAAGGACAGGAACAGAGACGGTTCCGGCAGGAGAATGAACATCTGACCGACCTGCAGAAATTTGTAGGCCGCATTTCAGGTCTTATGAATCCGATGACCTATATTATCGTAAATGGTGCGGTCATCGTGCTGCTCTACACAGGAGCCATCCGGGTGGATACAGGAATCCTGACCCAGGGAGAGGTGGTAGCGCTGGTGAACTACATGAACCAGATTCTGGTAGAGCTGGTGAAGCTGGCAAATCTGATCATCACCGTGACCAAGGCGGTGGCCTGCGGAAACCGTATTCAGAGCATCTTCGAGATTCCGTGCAGCATGAAGAACGGAACCGAAGAGGTCGGAGCTACCATTACCTCCCTGCAGTTTGACCATGTGGGACTGACCTATGCAGAGGCAGGGACGGAATCCCTGACGGATATTGATTTCACCGCCCATGCAGGGGAGACCATCGGTGTGATCGGAGGTACCGGTTCCGGTAAATCCAGTCTGGTGAACCTCATTCCGAGATTCTATGACGCGACAGCGGGAGCCGTCCGGATCAATGGCGAGGACGTAAAAAATTATGACAAAGAATCCCTGCGCCATATGGTAGGCGTGGTACCGCAGAAAGCCGTGCTCTTTCACGGAACCATCGAAGATAACCTCCGCTGGGGAAAAGAGGATGCCACGGAAGAAGAAATGTGGCAGGCTCTTTCCGTTGCACAGGCAAAAGACTTTGTGGAAAACCGGGACGGACAGCTTAAGGCTCAGGTTGAGCAGGGAGGAAAGAACTTATCCGGCGGCCAGCGGCAGAGACTGACCATTGCCCGTGCGCTGGTGAGAAAACCGGCTATCCTGATCCTGGACGACAGTGCATCAGCCCTTGACTTTGCGACGGATGCGGCGCTTCGGAAATCCATCCGTGAGATGGACGGACAGCCCATCGTCTTCATCGTATCCCAGAGAACGTCCTCCATCCGCCATGCGGACAGAATCATCGTACTGGATGATGGGAAAGTGGCAGGCATGGGAACCCATCAGGAGCTTCTGGATAACTGTGAAGTATATCAGGAGATTTACTATTCCCAGTTTGAGAAAGAAGAAGGAAAGAAAGCGGCAGCAGAGGAAGGGGGGAACGTCCATGCGTAAGAGAATGAGTTCTGAACAGTCAGAAGTGCTGAAGAAGGTACTCCGCTATATGGGACGCTACTGGTTCTATCTGGCCATTTCCATTCTGCTGGCAGCCATCACAGTAGCATCTACCCTGTATATTCCGCTGCTCACCGGCGATGCGGTAGACTGTATCGTGAGCAAAGGCCATGTAGACTGGTCAGGCGTTTTTGCCGTGCTGAAGCAGATGGCAATGGTGATCGGTATCACTGCACTGGCTCAGTGGGGCATGAACATCTGCAACAATAAACTGACGTATCAGATTGTGCGGGATATCCGGAATGAGGCATTTGCCAAACTGGAAATTCTGCCGCTGAAATACATTGACCGGAAATCAACGGGAGAGATTGTGAGCCGTATCATCGCAGATGTAGACCAGTTTGCAGACGGTCTGCTTATGGGATTTACCCAGCTGTTCACCGGCGTGATCACGATTCTCGGAACCATCGGATTCATGCTCAGCGTCAATGTGGGAATCACCTTTGTAGTTCTTCTGGTAACACCGGTTTCCTGGCTGGTTGCTTCCTTTATTGCAAAGCATACCTTTGATATGTTCCGGAAACAGTCCGAGACGAGAGGTGAGCAGACCGCGCTCATTGACGAAATGATCGGAAACCAGAAGGTGGTACAGGCATTCGGTCATGAGCAGGAAGCCATGGAACGGTTTGATGAGATCAACGGCCGCCTTCAGAAATACTCCCTGCGGGCGATTTTCTTCTCCTCCATTACCAATCCGTCCACCCGCTTTGTAAACAGCCTGGTGTACACGGGCGTTGGAATTACGGGGGCGCTGGCAGCCGTGAGCGGCAGAATGTCCGTCGGACAGCTGACCTGCTTCTTAAGTTATGCAAACCAGTACACCAAACCCTTCAATGAGATTTCCGGCGTCATCACCGAGCTTCAGAATGCCATTGCCTGCGCAGGCCGTGTCTTTGAACTCATTGAGGAAGAACCCCAGACGCCGGAGCCGGAGGATGTGAAGGTACTGGCCGACGTGGAAGGAAATGTAAGCCTGAAGGAGGTAAGCTTTGCCTACCGTCCGGATCAGAAGCTCATCGAGGATCTGAATCTGACCGTAAAGCCGGGGGAGCGCGTGGCCATCGTCGGACCGACCGGATGCGGCAAGACGACGCTCATCAACCTGCTCATGCGGTTCTATGATGTAGACGGCGGAAGCATTCAGGTGGAGGGTACGGATATTCGGATGCTCACCAGGGACAGTCTCCGTGCTGCTTACGGAATGGTGCTTCAGGATACCTGGCTTCGTTCCGGTACGGTAAAGGAGAACCTGCTCATCGGAAAGCCGGATGCAACGGATGAGGAGATTGAGGAGGCAGCCAGATTAAGTCATGCCCACAGCTTCATCAGGCGTCTGCCCAAAGGATATGACACCTTCATCGGTGAGGACGGCGGCGGGCTGTCCCAGGGTCAGAAACAGCTTCTGTGTATTACCAGACTGATGCTCTGTCAACCCACCATGCTGATTCTGGATGAGGCAACTTCCTCCATCGATACCCGGACGGAGATGAAGATTCAGAATGCCTTTGCCAAACTGATGGAAGGTCATACCAGTTTCATCGTGGCACACCGCCTGTCTACCATCCGTGAGGCAGATGTGATCCTGGTTATGAGAGACGGACAGATTGTGGAGCAGGGAAATCATAAGACCCTGCTGGCACAGAACGGATTCTATGCAAAACTGTATAACAGCCAGTTTGAAGATTAACTACGGCATGAAAGGCCCTGATGTGCAGATGCACATCGGGGCTTCTTTCGCATAAACTATGCAGAGGTCTTATGCGGAGGAAGGGTTATGGACTGCCGGGAAGCGATACTTTCGGATGAGTATATTGACTTTATATGGAAGATGGATGGGAGACCGGCGGACGGGGAGTGGCTTTCCCTGGGGGATTGCGAACAGTATGTCAGTCCGAATTTCCGGGTGTATTATGTGCGGAGGGAGGAACTCTTCGGAAACCGGAAAAGCCTTCCCATCGGGGATTATGGGGTGACCTGCTGCCTCACACAGATGGATACGGAGAGTCTGGAGGCGTCCCGGATTCTGACGATCCAGAACCAGCCGGCCCTGCAGCTGAAAGGAAACGGAGTCATCATCGGATTTCTGGATTCCGGAATCGCCCTGCAGAACCCGGTGTTCCGGACGCCCGATGGGAGAACCAGGCTGATCGGACTCTGGGATCAGACAGACCAGGGCGGAACCGTGCCGGAGGGATTTTTCTATGGAAGCAGTTATGGACAAGAGGAGATCAATGCATGGCTTAAGGAGGGGCGGGAGTATCTGCCGGGACGGGATGAGAACGGACACGGCTCCAAAGTGGCGGCTATCGCGGCAGGATCGGAACTGGCGGATGAAAATTTTCTGGGAGCTGCACCGGAGGCGGAGATTGCTTTTGTGAAACTGAAAGAAGCAAAACCCTATATCCGGCAGCTTCTGAAGATTCCGCAGGACAGTATTGCCTATGAGGAGGCGGATATTATGCTGGGTATCCGGTATCTGGATCTTCTGGCCAAACGGGAGGGAAAGCCGCTGATTATCTGTCTGGCCCTGGGCAGCAATTCCGGCGGCCATACGGGAGAAACACCACTGGGACTTTATCTGACCTATATTTCCAGAATTTCCGGCCGTGCAGTGGTGGCAGCCGCCGGAAATGAAGGAAACCGGGGGCATCATTATTACGGAATGCTTTCCTCTGATGACGGCTATATCGATGTGGAGCTGCGGGTAGGACCGAATGATCCGGGATTTCAGGTGAATCTTTGGGGAAATGCGCCGGGACTTTTTGTAACCGAGGTGACTGCACCCGGCGGGGAACGGATTTCCCGGATTTCACCGCAGGTTCTCAGCCGGGAGCGGTATGATTTTGTGTTTGAAAATACCATACTGGACGTACAGTATGAATTGTCGGAAGCCATCTCCGGAGATGAACGGATTCTTCTGGCTTTTCAGAATCCTACGGCAGGAATCTGGACGATCCGGGTCTATTCCATCGGAAATCTGGAAGCAGGGTTCCATATGTGGCTGCCGGTGAGCGGATTTGTCAGCGCGGAGACCTATTTCCTGCGGCCTGACCCGGATACGACGGTCACGGAACCGGCCAATGCAGAAGGCGTACTGACCTTTGCCGGATATGATGCCAGGACCGGGGGGATCTGGTATGACTCCGGCAGAGGATATACACGGACGGGGAAAATCGTTCCTGACGTGGCAGCACCTGCGGTGGAAGTATCTGCCATGGATGCCAGAGGGCGCATCAGTACCCTTACGGGCACCAGTGCTGCGGCTGCCCTGGGTGCCGGCGCCTGTGCCCTTTTGCTGGAGTGGGGCATCGTGCAGCAAAATGCCCCGGCCATGGACAGCGTCAGTATCCTCAAATATGTAATCCGCGGCGCCGGCCGCTCCGAAAACTTCACCTATCCCAATAAAACCTGGGGCTATGGACTGCTGGACCTCTATGGCGTCTTCCGGGCCATCCGGGGAATATAAATAAGATTTGTATAAACCTTCAAACTGATGTAAGATAGACCTATCAGTTTGGAGGTTTATTTTATGTCAGAGATAAAAAAAGATACAGCGACGTTGGTATTTACCGGAGATATCGGATTTGACCGCTACATGGAAGGCAAATGGGATGATGAGGATCTGCTGTCAGAAGAGGTACTTGCATTTCTTCACAGTGCGGATCATGTCATCGCAAATGTAGAGGGGCCGCTGGTAGATCAGGCGACCAATACCACAACAGAGGGTGTGCAGCAGCTGATGCATACCATGAATCCGGCGGCGATCAAAGTGCTTCAGAAGATGAAGGCGGATATCTGGAACATCTGTAATAACCATATTATGGATGCAGGCGAACTGGGAATGAAATGCACGCTGGATCAGGCTGAAAAGCACGGCGTAAGGACCATCGGTGCGGGCATGAATCTGGAGGAAGCAAAAAAGCCGCTGATCTTGCCGGATGCAGGAGGAATTGGCATGTTCGGCGTGGGTTATCAGAGAGGCTGCAAACCCGCAGGCGAAGAGAAAGCCGGATGCCTCAACTGGGCGGACATGGAGACCATTCAAAGTGTCATTGATGAGATCAAAAAGACCTGCCGCTGGTGCGTGATCGTGTCTCATGGCGGGGAAGAATTTACGTCTCTGCCGACCCCTTATACAAGAGACCGCTATCTGGAATATCTGAAGATGGGAGCCGATGTGGTGGTCTGCCACCATCCCCATGTGCCTATGAATTATGAGACCTTTGACAAAAAGGCCATTTTCTATTCCCTTGGTAATTTTATCTTCGATACGGACTATCAGAGGGCGCAGTTCAATACGGATATCGGACTGCTGTTGAAACTGTGCTTTACGGAAGAGGATTTCTCTTTTGAACCATTTGGAATTAAGATTGAGCGTGGGCCGGAACATGTGGTACAGGGCGAGGTTCCCCGTATTTTTGAGGATGTGCAGGAAGAAGAGTATCAGAAGCTGGAACCGCTTGCTGCAAAGATGTTTATCAGCGCCACCAAACGGCAGCAGATTTATCTGAATCCGGCAGAATATACCAATGCCTCCGAAGAAAAATGGAAGGAGAATTTCTCCAATCCAAAGAGAAGCGGGCGCGTCATCGGGGAGGCGCTGGACTTTGCCATTGTCTGCCCCCTGGCGGAAAAAGAGAAGGAGAAAGCGTGGGAACAGAGTAAGCTGGAACAGGTAAAACAGTATATTCTGGAACAGATTTAAAAAGTTTTCAGCTTTATTTCAGCTTCGCAATCTATGATGGGCACAGAAGAGTCCGGAGGTAATGAGATTTGAAGATATTGATTATAGAGGATGAGACGCTTCTGGCGGATTCGCTGAAGGAGCTGATGCTGCAGAAGGGATATGAGGCGGATACGGCCTGTGATGGAATTACCGGAGAGGAATATGCGGAGCTTGGGATCTATGATCTGGTAATTCTGGACGTGATGCTGCCGGGGATGGATGGTTACGAGGTGGCGAAGCGGCTGCGCAGGAAGCATCTGGGAACGCCGATTCTTATGCTCACGGCCCGGTCGGAGCTGGAAGACCGGGTGGAGGGCCTGGATTCCGGGGCGGATTATTATCTGACGAAGCCCTTTGATACGCGGGAGCTGATGGCCTGCGTCCATGCGCTGCTCAGGAGGCAGGGCTCTCAGGTGGATGAGCTTTCCTTTGGAAATACATCCCTCGACCTGTCGTCGGCGGTTCTGTCATGCGGCGGAAAGGAAATCCGTCTTTCCGCCAGGGAATTTGAAGTAATGAAGCTTCTGCTGCAGTATGGAGAAAAGAATGTAACCAAGGAATTTATCCTGGAAAAGGTATGGGGCTATGATTCGGAAGCTGTGGAAAACCATGTGGAGGTCTATATCGGTTTTCTCCGGAAAAAGCTGAAGAATATTGGCTCCGACATCCGCATTGAAGCGATCCGGAGACTGGGATATCATCTGGAGGCGGGTGCAAAATGATCCGAAAGCTTCGACTTAAGTTTGTGATTATCAACATGACCATTGTCACCATGATGCTCTGCACGATACTGGGACTGGTCTTTTATTTTACCAGGGAAAATCTGGAGGCGGAGAGCATCGGCATGATGCGGAGTATCGCGGAGAATCCCTTCCCTCAGGAGCTTCCGGGGACACCGGGGGAGGATGTACGTCTGCCGTTCTTCGTGGTACGGCACGGAGTAAAAGGCGATCTGGTCACCACCAATGGCGGTTATTATGACCTGTCTGACCCGGAGCTTTTGCAGGAGCTTCTGGAAGCGGTATCTGATGACCCGAAGACCTTTGATGTGCTGGAGGATTATCATCTGCGGTATTACCGGCTGGATACGCCTTTAGACAAATGCATTGTATTTGCCGATATTTCCAGTGAGAAAGCGACCCTTTCCCATCTGATGCGTTCCTGTCTGCTCATTGGCGTGCTGGGATTTTTGCTGTTTCTGGGAATCAGCTTCTGGCTTTCCGGCTGGGCGGTGCGTCCGGTAGACCAGGCGATGCGCCAGCAGCGGCAGTTCGTGGCGGATGCGTCCCATGAACTGAAGACGCCCCTCACTGTCATCATGACCAATGCGGAGCTGATGAAGAGCGGGGACTATCCGCCGGAGAAGGAAGACCGGTTCCTTTCCGGCATTCTTACAGAATCCGGGCAGATGCGCGGATTGGTGGAGCAGATGCTGGAGCTTGCCAGAA
The DNA here is from genome assembly GCA_963604695.1 of Clostridiales bacterium. Taxonomy (GTDB): domain Bacteria; phylum Bacillota; class Clostridia; order Lachnospirales; family Lachnospiraceae; genus Hominiventricola. The sequence goes on from CAVCTH010000004.1 coordinate 26,530, forward strand.
CGGATCTTCTGGATGTCAAAGAAACCTTTCAGGAGATCGATCTGTCAGAATTACTGGAAGAAGAGCTGCTGAACTTTGAACCGGTCTTCTATGAGGCGGGACTGTCCCTGCAGACAGAGATCGAACCGGGACTTTCGGTGGAAGGAAACGGGGAGAAGCTTCGGAGACTCCCCGGAATCCTCCTTGACAACGCCGGAAAATATACGGCAAAAGGAGGACAGGTGAATGTATCCCTGAAAAGGCAGGGAAGGAAACACTGCCTGCTCATCGTGTCCAATGAAGGGACAGAACTCTCCCCGGACGAGTGCCGGCGGATCTTCAAGCGCTTCTATCGGATGGACGGCGTGCGAAGCCGCAGCGGAAGCTACGGCCTTGGTCTCTCCATTGCAGAAAATATCGTGAACCTCCACCACGGCCGCATCTGGGCCGAAAGCCATGACGGGTGGAATCATTTTCATATCCGCCTGCCGCTGGTATAAAGTACCGGCGGCTTTTTCAGTATCATTTCAGCCTCCTGTGCTAAAATCAACCTGCTTGTCATAAGAAAGTAAGTATAAGGAGGTTGATTTATGATATCCGTAGAACATTTGACAAAATGTTACGGTGATTTCATGGCAGTAAAAGATCTGTCCTTTGAGATAGAAGAAGGACACGTCTACGGCTTTCTGGGACCCAACGGCGCCGGAAAATCCACGACCATGAATATGATGACCGGGTGTCTGTCGGCGACGGCGGGACACGTGAAAATTGACGGGTTCGATATTTTTGAAGAACCGGATAAGGCGAAGAAACTCATAGGCTATCTGCCGGAGCATCCGCCTCTGTATATGACCGAGACCCCGGAAGAATACCTGCAGTTTGTAGGAGAGGCCAAAGGCTTAAAAGGTGCGGAATTAAAACAGCAGATCGAGGAAGTCATTTCCCAGACCAGGCTTACCGATGTACGGCACAGCCAGATCTCGGCACTCTCCAAAGGATACAAACAGCGTGTGGGAATTGCACAGGCCCTGCTTGGCAATCCAAAAGTCATTATTCTCGATGAGCCGACCGTGGGACTCGACCCCATTCAGATCGTGGAGATCCGTATGCTCATCAAAGAACTGGGCGAGAAGCACACCGTGATCTTAAGTTCCCATATCCTGTCGGAGGTGCAGGCCATCTGCGACCAGATTCTCATGATTGCCCATGGAAAGCTCATCGCCTTTGATGAACCGGCGAATCTGGAGAAGAGCCTTTTGGCGCCCGGGGAGATTTCCATTACAGCAGAAGCAAAAGAAGAGAAAATGCGGAACATCCTGGCCGGTGTGGAGCATCTGACAGAGATTTCGATGCAGCAGACAGATGATAACTATACGACCCTGAAGCTTACGACCGACCAGAAGGATATCTATCAGATATCCCGTGCCGTCTTTGAAGTGTTTGCCGATGCGAAGCTGCCGCTTCTGGAGATGGCCCTGAAGAAAGCAAGCCTGGAAGACGTCTTTCTGGAGCTGGCTGAGGGTGATCAGAAGGATTCTGCGGAAGAACCTGCCGCAGAGACAAAGGATGAGGAGGTGACGGAAGCATGACCGCAATATTCAAACACGAGCTCCGGATGTATTTCCGGTCGCTGACCGCCTATGTGTTCGGCGCATTCCTGCTGGTTTTTGTGGGACTGGGTGCCATGCTGTATAACATTCAGGCTGCTGTCAGCAATTTTGAGTTTGTATTGAGCTTCAGCAGCCTTGGCTTTGTGGTGATTGTGCCGATCCTGACCATGAGGGTCATTGCGGAGGAGAAGAAGCAGAAGACCGATCAGCTCCTCTATTCCCTGCCCATCTCGACCACCCAGGTCATCCTTGGAAAATACCTGGCGCTGTTAGTCATGTATCTCATTCCCATGGCAGTGATCTGCGTTTACCCGCTGATTTTTGCACAGTTCGGTGATGTCTATTTACTGACGGCCTATGGCTCCCTGTTTGCCTTTTATCTCATGGGGGCGGCTCTCATCGCCATTGGTGTGTTCATTTCCTCCCTGACGGATAACCAGGGATTTGCAGCAGGTATCGGCATTGCCGTGATCCTTCTGAACTATTACAGCGTCAGCCTGTCGGAATATGTGTCCTCCACGGCCTTCGGCTCCGTAGTGGCATTGCTGGTGCTGTCACTGATACTGGGGGCGGTTATCCGCCACCTGACCGGAGATGAGAATGTTGCCTTCGGTGTGAATATACTCTGCATCGCGGCAATATTTGCCTGCTATATGCTGGACTCCTCCCTGTTTGAGGGTCTGCTGCCGTCCATTATGGAGAAGCTGTCCCTGTTCGATCGGTTCAGCTCCTTTGTGAACGGTGTCTTTGACATGACCTCCGTGGTCTATGATCTTACGGTGATTGTATTCTTTTTGTTTTTGTCGGTACAGTCTCTGGAGAAGAGGAGGTATAACTGATGAAAAACTGGAAATGGAAAAAACCTGCCGGTGAAGAAGTACGGCAGCAAAATAAGACAGCGTTTTTCGGAGGATCCTATTCGCTGATCGTGACGGTCATCGTGCTGGCCATCCTGATTGCGGTCAATGTATTTGTTTCCGCATTGCCATCCTCCATGACAAAATATGACATCAGCTCCTCCAAACTCTATTCCATCACCAGCAATACCAAGGTGGTGGTCAATGCACTGGATCAGGATGTGACCATCTACTGGATCGTCCAGTCCGGGGAAGAGGACGAGGTCATTGAAAATCTTCTGAGCAAATACGACAGCCTGTCCGACCATGTACAGGTGGTGAAGAAGAATCCGGATGTCTACCCGACCTTTGCGGAGCAGTATACGGACGAGGATGTCCCGAATAACAGTCTGGTAGTGGAATGCGGTGATAAGAACCGGTATATCAGCTATAACGATATTTATGTACAGTCTGCGGATATGTACTCCTACAGCTACACGACCTCCTTTGACGGAGAGGGCGCCATTACATCGGCGATTTCCTATGTAACCAGCGACGACTATCCGGTGCTTTATACATTGGAGGGACATGGGGAGGCAGACCTGCCGTCCACCTTCCAGGATCAGATTGAAAAAGACAATATCGAGATTCAGTCCCTGTCCCTGCTGAACGTGGATGAGATCCCGGAGGATGCTGACGCTATCATGATCTATGCACCGTCCAGCGACATTTCCGAGGAAGAGGAAACCATGCTTTCCGACTATGTGACCAATGGCGGCAAGCTTCTGGTCATGTCCGGTCCGGTGGAGGATGGAACCCTGGAACATCTGAACAGCCTGCTGGCGGACTATAATGTAACCGTAACCGACGGCATTGTGGTGGAAGGCGACCGTGACCATTATGCATTCCAGGCTCCGTATGTACTGATGCCGGATATGGCGGAAAATGATATCACGGAATCTCTGATCGAGGCAAATTATTATCCGATCATGCCCATTGCACAGGCACTGACGGTGGGGGAAGACAGCGGAAAAGGAACCGTGACAGCGCTTTTGACGACCTCATCTGCGTCCTTCAGTAAGGCAGATGGATACAACATTTCCACCTATGAGAAGGAGGACGGCGATACAGACGGACCCTTTGCGGTAGCCGTATCCATCGACACCAATATGGGCGGACAGATCATCTGGTTTGCATCCTCGAATTTCCTGGATGATATGTACAATGCCTATTCCTCCGGGGCCAATGTGGATCTTGGCATGAATGCAGTATCTTCCCTCATCGGCGAGAGTGAGGCCATGGCCATCCGCAGTAAATCACTGAACTACAACTATCTGACCATCAGTGATTCTACCTCATCACTTTTGAAATTCCTGATGATCGGCGTCTTCCCGCTGGCCTTCCTTGGAACCGGAATCTATGTGGTATTCAGAAGAAGGAGGAAGCAGCAGTGAAACGGACGAAAAAATTAGGAATTTTACTGGGAGTTCTTCTTGTAGCGTGCGTGGCAGCCTTTGCCGCGCTCCGCTATGAGGAGCATCAGGAGCAGATTAAGAACAGCGAGGAGACCATTCTGGAAATCCCGGAGGATACGGTGACCAATCTTTCCTGGAGCATCAGGGACGGCGATGAATTTTCCCTCCGGAAGGAAGGGGATACCTGGATCTACGAGGCAGACGAGACCTTCCCGGTAGATGCGGATACCATCAGCTCCATGTTGAGCATCTTCGAGGACTTTGGCGTTTCCTTTGTGATCGAGGATGTGGAGGATTACAGCCAGTACGGACTGGATAATCCGGTCTGCACCATTGATCTCGATACCTCCGACCAGAGCTATGAGATCACCCTCGGCGATTACAGTAAGATGGATTCCGAACGTTACGTATCCATCGGGGACGGCAACGTCTATCTGGTACAGACGGATCCCTATGACACCTTTAACTGTGAGCTGAAGAGCCTGATTGCCCAGGATACGGTCCCGGCCTTTGACCAGATCAACAGCGTGGAGATTGCAGGCGAAGACAGCTGGTCCTTTGCATATTCCAAAGAAAATGACGTGACCTACAGCGATGATGATATTTATTTTGCAGAGCATGACGGGCAGGGAAGCCTTCCGCTGGATACCTCGAAGGTGAATAGCTACTTCAGCTCCCTCCATAGTGCGGATCTCACGGATTACGTGACCTACAACGCAGATACGGAGGATTTATCCCAGTATGGTCTGGACCAGCCGGAGCTGACACTGACGGTCAACTATACCTCTGAAAATGACGACGGTGAGGACGAGGATGGTACCTTTGTGCTTTATGTGAGCCGCGACCCGGCCGATCAGGACAAGGAGCTGTCGGATGATGACGGGGAGGACAACAGCGATGAGATTACCGCTTATGCAAGAGTCGGGGAATCCAAACTGGTCTATCAGCTGTCAGAGAGCGATTATAAGGCCCTGATTGCATGCAACTACGATGACCTGCGTCACAAGGAGCTCTGCTGGGCGGATTTTGAAGACATCACGAAGATGGAGTTTACGCTGGACGGGGAGACTTACACCATCACCGCCGACGGCAGGAAGAAAGACCTTACCTACACCTACAATGAGGAAGAAGTTGACATTGCCGACGTGCAGAATGCCTATGGCAATCTGAAGGCCGACAGCTTTACGGCGGAAGAGCCTTCCGGGGAAGAGGAGATCAATATGACCTTCTATCTGGATAATGAGAACCAGCCGGAGGTGACCATCCAGTTGTATCGTTATGACGGCAGCGACTGCCTGGCAGTTGTGGACGGTACCGCGGCCGCACTGGTAAAACGGTCGAATGTGGTAGATATGATGGAAGCAGTAAGAAGTATTGTATTAAACTAGAGTTTCCCTGACAGGGAACTTGCATTCCTATATAAAATTTGGTATACTTTTCCTGCCAGAAATGTGTGGAGTAAAAGTATATGAACCTTGTTTTCAACCTGTTGGAGCAGCATCAGATGAGTGCCCTTATTCTTCTGGCAATGCTGCTCCTTCTTTTGTATGTATATCATTTATATTGGAAAGAAAAAGGAAGAGCGGCGGTGCTGGAACAGTCGGTCCTTGGTGAACGTGCGTTTTACCGGGATTTCGTGACAGAAAAACAGGCCGCTTTTTTGCTGCTTGCGAAGAAAGACCTGGCAGTGGCTTATGTGAGCCCGAATTTTCAGCAGATCACAGGACTTACCCCGGATGCGGTTAAGGCGGATATCGAGGTTTTGCAGAATCTGGTGAAGCGTCCTGTGCGGAGGGAACTCCGGGAGCAGATCACGAACTGGACCATGGAAGAACCGCTCTCATTTGAGACAGAGTACCAGCGTCCGGGCGGTCAGAGGGTGCGCTTTGCCAGGGTGATGCTGGATCGGGCGCAGGAGGATGGGATGATACTCGTATCCATCCTTGATCTCACCGATGAGTACCGGATGCGGAGTGAGATTCTGGAACGGCTCCGGGCTGCGGAAGCAGAGAGCCGGAGCAAGACAGAATTCCTTTCCAGGATGTCCCATGAGATCCGGACTCCCATGAATGGAATTATCGGTATGCTGAGTCTCCTCAAGGTGCATCTGGCAGACCGGGTTCAGGCGGAGGATTATCTGACCAGGGCATCGGAGCTCTCCCAGTTCCTTCTGTCGTTGATTAACGACATCCTTGATATGTCCCGTATTGAGAATGGGAAAATGGAGCTGGAGCAGGTGCCCTTCAGCCTGAAGGGCCTGGCGAAGAAGCTGGATACCATGTTCCGGAGCACAGCGGAGGCAAAGGGTATCCACTGGGAGATCAGGCTTCAGGACTTCGATGTGGACTATGTTGTGGGGGATGAGATGCGCTTAAGCCAGGTCATCGTCAACTTCATTTCCAATGCGAATAAATTCACCCCGTCGGGCGGAACCGTCAGCGTCCTGTTCCGGCAGATGGACAAGCTGGAGGGCAAGCTTCGCCTGATGATCAAGGTGAGGGATACCGGAAAGGGCATCCGGAAGGACTTTATTGACAAGATTTTCCGGCCCTTTGAGCAGGAGGATGCATCCACTGCCCATAATTACGGCGGAAGCGGACTGGGGATGGCGATTGCGGATAATATCATCCATCTCATGGACGGGCAGATTCTTGTGGACAGTGAAGAGGGAAAAGGGTCGGAATTTACGGTATATCTGGCGCTGCCGATCGCTGAACAGCAGGAAATCACGGAGCATCCGGAGGTGGTGCGTACCGCAGAGGAGGAAGTGCAGCTTAAGAAGGAGCTGGAGACTTTCTCCCTGGAGGGTTGCAGGATCCTTCTGGCAGAGGATAATGATATCAATGCGGAGATTGCGATGGAGATCCTGGAGATGCAGGGTGCCGTGATCACCAGGGCTGCGGATGGAGAAGAAGTGCTTTCCATGTTCCGTGACAGTGAACCCGGCACTTATGAGGTGATTCTCATGGATATCCAGATGCCGAAGATGGATGGCTGGGAGGCAGCGGCCAGGATTCGGAAGCTGCACCGCCCGGACGCAGACCTTCCGATCTTTGCCATGTCGGCCAACGCATTTGTGGAAGACAAGAGGCATTCCCTGGAGGTCGGCATGAACGGCCATATCAACAAGCCGGTGGACTTTGAGGAAGTACGGCGCATGATTGCAGAAGAGATGTATCTGAGACGAAGAGGTAGATAGATTGATGAAAGACTGGAAAAAACATATTTTACCGGTGGCAGCAGGTGCGACGGTAATCGGAATCGGGACAGCGGTGATTACGAGTGCTTCCGGCCTGGAAAATCTGTTCGAGCCGGATCAGTTCCGGCATTTTGAAAACCGTTACCATGAGGATGAGTATCAGTATGTAGCAGGGGATGGGGAGAAGACGGACCTGGCGGATCAGGATAAGGACAGCCAGGGCGAGTCCGGCTCAGACAAAGAGAACTCCATCCCTGCCATCGAAGAGCAGGAACCGCAGAAACCCGGCTCATCGGACATTGCGGACCTGCGGCTGGCAGAGGAGACTTCCCTGCCCGATACATATGAGAGAAACAGCGGTTATGAGATTGCGGACAGGGAGAATTCGACGCTCCCGGATATCTTTCTTCCGGAAAGCGGGACTTCAGAGGGTGAGAAGGAACAAAACGGAAGTACCTCGACCCCTGTGGAAGCGGATGACAGTGCCTCTCGGGACATTGCCGGTGAGGGGACCACAACGGACAATACAGCTCCCGGCGCCGGGGAAGACAGCAGTACGGATGGAAATGTGATACCGACACCGGATACAACGAAGAAATCAGATGTGACAACGACATCGGATGTGACAACGAAGCCGACGCCGGTTCCGACACCGATGCCGGATGATTCCTCCGACGAAGAGAGAAAGCCGACCCAGTGGGAAGCAGATCAGCTGAAGCCAAAGGATCAGCCGACCCTGCCGGACGGAACCGTCCTGACCGGACTGACGGCAGAATTTAATGAAGGGAATGCCTACTTTTCCGTATTTGAGGAATTTGATCCCGACAGGGCGACGGTGACACTGTACTATGAGGATAAGGCAGGAAATGCATCTTCGAGAATCCTGTCCTATGGGGGAGACGATGGCTACAGCGTTTCCTTTAATACGAAATTGCCCGGAACCAGCTCCGCAGTATTCTCTTATAAAGGGCTTTCTGCCAGGGCAGGCTATACCGTATACGGTAATTTTGTCAAACTATACTATGAAGCGATCTATACGGATGGCAGCTACTATATGGCAGAATTTCCCGGAACGGATTTGAAAAACCTGATATCAGAGGATGCCTATCAGGCTCTGGTTGCGAGGTATACAAAATTTCCCTATACCTATGTGCAGAAAGGCAATAAAGTTGATTTAACCGGGCTTAGCCATCTGATGATTGCATACCTTGGCAATGAAAAGGTAGAACAGGTATTCAAATCCAGTGCAAAATCAAACTATCCCTATATGCAATATATCACATCTGTGGATG
>CAVCTH010000005.1:0-33423 GCA_963604695.1 Clostridiales bacterium
ACAAGGGCCAGGGGGCCTGTAGTATAATTCAGATTTCACAGGAGGAACAAACATATGCCAAAGGTAAAAACTAGCAGAGCAGCTGCGAAACGTTTCAAAAAGACCGGAACAGGTCAGTTAAAGAGAATGAAAGCTTACAAGAGCCATATCTTAACGAAAAAATCCCAGAAGAGAAAGAGAAATCTTCGTAAATCCATCATCACGGATGCTACCAACGTTAAGAGCATGAAGAAGATTCTGCCGTATTTATAAGATTTGGGAAGAAAGTTAAGGAGGAAGAAAAATGGCAAGAGTTAAAGGCGCATTAAACGCTAAGAAGAAACACAATAGAGTATTAAAGCTCGCAAAGGGCTACAGAGGAGCTAGAAGCAAACAGTACAGAGTTGCAAAACAGTCTGTAATGAGAGCTCTGACCAGTGCATACGCTGGACGTAAAGAGAGAAAACGTCAGTTCAGACAGCTGTGGATCGCTCGTATCAACGCAGCAGCACGTATGAACGGACTGTCCTACAGCAAATTTATGTACGGACTGAAGAGCGCAGGCGTTGAGATGAACCGTAAGATCCTTGCTGATCTTGCAGTAAACGATGCAGCAGCTTTCACCGCTCTGGCAGAGACTGCTAAAAAAGCACTGAATAAATAAGTAACGAATGAAAGCCCTTGGGAGTCCTGCCGCACGGTAAGCATCCGAGGGCTTTTTGCTCAGAGAAAGAAGGATGAATAGCATGACAAAGATTGAGATTATTTCCGGTTTCCTTGGAGCCGGCAAGACCACACTGATCAAAAAAATGCTGAAAGAGGTATTCGCAGGCCAGAAGATCGTTCTGATCGAGAACGAGTTTGGTGAGATCGGCATCGACGGAGGTTTCCTGAAAGATGCAGGCGTGCAGATTACCGAGATGAATTCCGGCTGCATCTGCTGCTCTCTGGTAGGTGACTTCGGTACCGCCCTGAAACAGGTGATTGAGACCTACGCACCGGACCGTATCCTCATTGAGCCGTCAGGTGTCGGCAAACTTTCTGACGTAACAAAGGCTGTACAGGGCGTTGCTGCTCACGAGCCGGTGGAACTGAACAGCTCCATTACCGTTGTAGACGGACAGAAGTGCAAAATGTATATGAAGAACTTTGGCGAGTTCTTTAACAACCAGGTAGAGAACGCAGGAACCATCGTTATGAGCCGTACCCAGAAAATGTCCGAGGACAAGCTGGATGCCGCTGTAAAGATGCTGAAAGAGAAGAACCCGAAAGCCACCATCATTACCACTCCGTGGGATGAGCTGAAAGGTGAGCAGATTCTGGCCGCTATGGAGCATCAGGATCTGATTCTGAAAGAGGAGATGGAGCATCTCCATGAGCATGAGGAGCATGATCATGACCATTGCTGCGATCACGACCATGATCACGAGCATGAGCATCATCGCGATCATGACCATGACCATTGCTGCGATCACGACCATGATCACGAGCATGAGCATCATCATGACCACGACCATGAGCATGGCGATGACTGCACCTGTGGCTGTCACGATCATGATCACGACCATCATCATCACCATCATGCAGACGAAGTGTTCTCCAGCTGGGGACAGGAAACTCCGCACAAGTACAGTGAGGAGCAGCTGCGTGATATTCTGAAGAAACTTTCTGATGGCGACGAGTATGGTATCATTCTGCGTGCAAAAGGAATCCTTCCGTGTACAGACGGCACCTGGCTGCACTTTGATATGGTTCCGGAAGAATTTGAGATCCGCAGAGGAGAGGCAGATTACACAGGCCGTCTGTGCGTGATTGGTTCTCATCTGGATGAAGAAGAGCTGGCAAAACTGTTCGGACTGGCTTAAATAAAGGAGATTGAACATGGCGAAAATCCCGGTATTTGTCGTACATGGATTTCTGGAGAGCGGCAAGACCCAGTTTGCGATGGAGACCCTGTCAGATGAATATTTTTCTGACGGCGAGCGCAATCTGGTCATTGCCTGCGAGGAAGGAATCGAAGAGTACGAGGATGAAGTCCTGAAGAAAAGCAATACCACGCTGGTCATGCTGGAGGACAAATCCGAATTCAACGAAATGTTTCTGGCGGAGTGCCAGAAGAAATACAAGCCCACCCAGGTTATCGTAGAGTATAACTGCATGTGGGGACTGGATTATCTGCGTGACATGTACATGCCCAAGGGCTGGTTTGTAGCGCAGGTGATCACCACCGTAGATGCGACCACCTTTGATGTCTATCTGAAAAATATGAAATCCATTTTCATGGAGATGGCAAAGGATTCCGATCTCATCATTTTCAACCGGAGTACGGACGATACACCGGCTGCTACCTATAAGAGAAATATGCGTGCAGTCAATCCGAAGGCGCAGGTCGTATTTGAAAAAGAGGACGGAAGCCAGCTGGAGTTCGAGGAGGAGCTTCCGTTTGATATCAATGCGGATGTGATTGAGATCTCTGACGTGGATTATGGTATCTGGTACATTGATGCCATGGATCATCCGGAGAAATACGCAGGAAAGACCCTGCAGTACAAAGGAATGGTCTACAGGAACCCGAGACTGCCCAAGGGTTACTTTGTGCCGGGACGTATGGCAATGACCTGCTGTGCGGACGATACGGCCTTTATCGGCTTCCTGTGCAAGTCTTCTCACGCGGAGGAGCTGAAGAACAAACAGTGGGTGACCATCACGGCCAAAGCCTATGTGGAGAAGCGTGCAGAGTACAGCGGCGAGGACGGCGTGGTACTGCGTGCAACCCATATTACCAGCGCGGAGAAACCGGAAGAAGAACTGGTTTACTTCTAAACAGAAAAAAGAATACGAAAAAGGCGAAGTTCCTGTTGATAAGAACTTCGCCTTTTCTTTTTCTCACGAATTGCTTTATTTGTCTGCAAATAATACTTTCAGCAGATTGATTGCAAGGGTCTTCTCCTCAGCAGTGCGGTCGTGCATGAGCTGGATCAGAAGATTGATGCTGTGATCATCGGTAGCAACCACATAATCAGCAAGCAGGAAGTCGATGGTAACGCCCAGACGGTTTACTACTTTTACAAGCTTGTCCAGGGTAAGACTTCTCTCGCCGCGCTCGATCTGTCCGATATAAGCGGTGGATACGCCAACCTCTTCAGCCAGTTTCTCCTGAGTCAGATTCAGACGCAGACGCTCTTCGCGAATTCGTTTTCCTAATGCATGATAATCCATTTGTATACCTTCCTTTCGGCAACGCTATGTTTAAATAAATGATACTTTGAAACCCACCTGTAATAGAACCTGCGGTGTGTGTTATTTTGAAAACATAATAAAAATATTTGACATTTTTGTCAAACTGGTGTATAGTATCCTTCGTGATGCGGAAGTGTCGGAATTGGCAGACGAGCAAGATTCAGGTTCTTGTGAGCGTTACGCTCGTGAGGGTTCAAGTCCCTTCTTCCGCATAGGAAAACGGTATCTTCCAAAGATGCCGTTTTTCATTGAAAGTAGTCCCATTTCCTGAAAAAACAAATTTTAGAAAAATTTGAAAAAAGGTATTGACGGATTACAAAACAAGTGCTATACTAGCATTCGTTGAGTCGCTGAAACAACAGAAACGAAAAACACTCAATGGTTTGCGGAAGTGTCGGAATTGGCAGACGAGCAAGACTAAGGATCTTGTGACCGTTAGGTCGTGTGGGTTCAAGTCCCATCTTCCGCATCAGAGAGTATGAGCTCTGTAAAAATTCATACGGTTTGCGGAAGTGTCGGAATTGGCAGACGAGCAAGATTCAGGTTCTTGTGAGCGTTACGCTCGTGAGGGTTCAAGTCCCTTCTTCCGCATCAGATGAGCATTCGGAAATATCCGGATGCTCTTTTTGGTTTTCAGGAACGTATAGAAAAACGGAAGCGGCCAGAGACTGGTTACTTCCGTTTTTTGCTACATAGGAATTTTTACTGCGCTTGCAGTGTTCCGTCTTCGTTCACAGTCACTCCGAAGGAGAGATCGGTCAGATGCTGGAATAAGGCCTCCGGGTGCTGAATCCGGGACAATACACTGCCAATTCGTTTACAGGGCACCAGCTGGATGGAAGGGGCTCCTTCACTGCCGTAGGAGGCTTCCAGAAGAACCGTATCTCCGTCCCGGTTTCCGAAGAGATAATTTCCAAGGCTGTAGATAATGGGAACGCCGTTATAATACTCAAATCCCTGCAGGACATGTGGATGGCACCCTACTACCAGATCAGCTCCCGCATCAATATATCCTTTTGCCAGAGACCGCTGATAATCTTCCGGCGTTTCGTTCCGTTCAATTCCCCAGTGCACAAAGACAATCACATGATCGTATTCCTCGTGGGCCGCAGCAATCTTCTGGTTCAGCAGGGCAGCGTCATAGGTCTGGAACAGTCCGGCCTGACTGTCAGAAGCATACCAGGTGGCCGACGGGGACACTCTGGTGGCTCCGAAGATAGCAAAGGTCTGGCCGCCAATGGTGCGGACTGCAGGCGCAGACGCTTCGGAAAGGTTGTATCCGCCACCAATGCAGGTGATGTCAGCATTCTTCAGGGTGTCCAGCGTATCGCAGAAGGCGTCTCTTCCAAAGTCCAGGGCATGGTTGTTGGCAACGGCTGCAATGTCGACACCCAGCTCCTGGAAAATCTCCACGTATCTGGGATCTGCACGGAAGGTAAACTGCTTATCCTCCATGGCTTCCCCGCGCAGGCTGAACGGAAACTCTTCGTTGATGAGAAAAAGATCAGCATTCTGCATGCGCCCCAGCATCTCGCTGTCCGCAATGGCGGAGATGCCGGATTTATCATAGGAAGCCAGGAATGGGTCGGAAAACATCACATCCCCGGCGAAAGCCAGAAGGGCGCTGCCGGATTCTTCCGGTTCCGGCTCCGGTTCTTTTTCCACGACGTCCGGTTCCGGGGCAGGTTCTGCCTCTGGAATATCCGGCTCCGGTATCGTCTCCTCCGCTACGACATCCGGTTCCGGTGTGGGCTCCTCGACAGGTTCGTCTGACGACGCGGCTTCTGTTACCGGATGTTCCGGAACAGCCTGATCCAGCGACCGGCTGTAGAAAAACGTCCCGGCAGCCAGCAGTGGAACACCAATTAAAAATCCGATACATAAGCCTTTCAAAAGTGATTTCATAAGATTCCTCCCGGATTCGATTGTTCAATTTATAGAAACTATACCACAGAAGCCGCAGAAAAGGAATTCTCCTTGCCGTTTTTGTGAGGCTGGGTTATCATGAGGTTACGTGAAAAAGACAGTAAAAATATACAGTTTTTGTAATACAAGGAGGATAAATACATGATACTGATTCGGAATGGAAGAGTCGTGGATCCGGTAACTGGAAGAGACGAAGTATTGGATGTACTTCTGGATGGAAATAAGATTTACAAAGTAGGAAAGAACCTGAATGCGGAAGGAGCAGAGATTCTGGATGCGGAAGGTCTGGTAGTCGCTCCGGGACTGATGGATGCCCATGTGCATTTCCGGGATCCGGGACTGACCTACAAAGAAGATATTGAGACAGGGGCGGCAGCCGCGGCCAGAGGCGGTTTTACAACCGTGGTCTGCATGGCAAATACAAAGCCTGTGGTAGATACGGTGGAAACATTGAATTATGTACAGAAGAAGGGAGAACAGACACCCATTCATGTGCTGCAGGCGGCCTCCATCACCAAAGGGCTGAAAGGCGAGGAACTGGTGGATATGGAGACGCTGGCGGACGCAGGAGCAGCCGGATTTACCGATGATGGCATTCCGCTGATGGATGAAAAACTGCTTCTGGAAGCCATGGAGCGGGCGAAAGCGCTGGGACTGCCGCTGGCATTTCATGAGGAAGATCCGGTTCTTATCAAAGCACCAGGCGTGCATCAGGGAAAAGTGTCAGAACAGCTTGGCTATGGCGGTGCGCCCAGAGCGGCGGAGGATGTGATGGTAGCGCGGGACTGCATGCTGGCGCTGCACACAGGAGCATCCGTCTGCATCCAGCATATCAGCTCGAAAAATTCCGTGGAACTGGTGCGTCTGGCGAAGAAGCTGGGAGCGGATGTTCACGCGGAAGCAACGCCCCATCATTTTACATTGACGGATGAAGCTGTCCTCAAATACGGCACCATGGCGCGGATGAATCCGCCGGTCCGTGAAGAAGAAGACCGGATGGCCATTATCGGCGGCCTTCAGGATGGCACCATTGATATGATTGTGACGGATCACGCGCCCCACAGCGCCGAGGAAAAAGCTCGTCCTCTGGCAGAAGCGCCCAGCGGCATTACCGGTCTGGAAACGTCTCTGGGACTGGGTATTTTATCTCTGGTAGAACCGGGATATTTGACATTACTGGATCTGATGCGGCTCATGAGCAAGGCACCGGCAGAATTTTATCGGATGGTTCCAGGCAGCATTACGGAAGGCGCACCTGCCGATCTGGTGATTTTCGGGGAACATGAGAAATGGAAAGTGGAGCATTTTGCGTCAAAAGCTTCCAACAGTCCCTTTATCGGCTGGGAACTTCCCGGAAAAGTATATTATACCATCTGTAACGGGGAAATTGCCTATCAGTCTTCTTCGGAAGAATGATGCAGAAATTCAAGATAAGAACGGATGGCGTTCTGGTCATCGGGAGACAATGTGAGATAGATCCGGAAAAATTCCCCGGATTCTGAGGACAGGGAAGGCAGGGAGAGAACAGCGTCTTCAGCGCTGATCTGACCGTGCACCAGCTGGTCGACCGTGAGGTGATGAAACTCTGCAAGTTCGCAGGCCATTTCCGCATCCGGAATGCGGGCGCCGCTCTCATAGAATGCATAGAGCTGGCGGGAAATATGAAGTTCCTTGCTGAGCGCATCCTGTGTGATGCCCAGCTGTCTGCGGAGACTGCGCAGAGTTTTGCTGATGCTGCGGTTGGCCATAATACACCTCATCCGGGAGTTTGTTATGCGGGAATTATAGCAAGTTCACGGGAAAACTTGGAAAATTACAATAAAATGTAGAAAAATGGAAAGATAAATTGCTTTTATGCAACGAAATGTTGTAATATAAAAGTAACCACGATGAGAAGCTAAAGAGAAAAGGAGGAATCCATGGGAAAAACGGAAAACGGAACTCCGGAGGGTACATCGGATATCCGGACCAGACTTCGGCTGGCCCGGCTGCAGTCCGTGCAGATGGAGATTCCGGAGGATGCAAAGACCCCGGAACAAATGCTGGAAGAGATTAAGGACAAAATATCAAAGCGTACTTAAATAGCTGTTGTGGTAGAGAGAAGAATTGGTTACGTCTTCTCCGAACCACTCCGGCGGCGTGAAGCTAAGGGCTTCTTCCTCAGAAGGAAATTCTACTTCTGCGAGAATCAGATCCTCTTTGGGAGAACGGAACACATCCAGTTCAATAGTATAGGGATCAAGAGGGATGAGGTAGCGGCGTTTGCTGATCAGACGTCCGTCGATTTTCTCCCGCAGATGGAAATAGGCGTCTTTTGTCAGCGGAAGATTATATTCTTCACGGACCATAAGTCCTTTGGATTTGTAGGTCAGATAGTACTCCTCGTCCTGACGGCGGATCCGCACCACCGGTTCCGTGCAGAGATAGCCCTGTTCGATTTCATGAAAAGCATAGGAATCCAGATGTTCCGGTACCTGCTTCACCAGATATTTGCGTTCAATTTCATAAGATTTCATATGCAGAAAGCCCCCTTGTTTTTCTGAAGACAGTGTAGCATGATTGGGGGAAAAATGATACAATATCTGCAGATAAGGAGGCAGAAAAACCATGAGCAGAGTATACGTGTTTTTAGCAGATGGATTTGAAGAAATTGAAGGCCTGACGGTTGTGGACATTTTAAGAAGGGCAGGAGTGGACACAACGACGGTATCCATTATGAAGGACAGAAATATAATGGGAAGCCACCAGATTCCGGTGAAGGCGGATGCCTGCTTCGGAGAAGTGGATTTTTCCGGAGGGGAACTTCTGGTACTGCCAGGCGGAATGCCGGGAAGCAGATATCTGGCGGAACATGAAGCGCTGGGCGCGCTTTTGAAGTCTTATGTAAAGGACGGAAAAAAGGTAGCGGCCATCTGCGCGGCTCCGGGCGTGCTTGGAGGACTTGGCATTCTTGAGGGGAAGAAAGCAGCCTGCTATCCGGGCGTGGAAGAGAAGCTTACGGGAGCGCAGGTCCTTTATGAGGAAGTTGTGCGCGACGGCAATGTAACCACCAGCCGCGGCATGGGAACGGCGATTCCCTTCGCTCTCGATCTGGTGAGCCAGCTGGTATCACCGGAAAAAGCGGAAGAACTGAAGAAAAATATTATTTATCTGCAGTAAGGTCAGGGAGAACTTTCCAGTATGGCTGTACGGATTCTGCTCATACTAGGGTCATGGAGGTGATCAGCATGACGAATCAGAACAGCACATCCGGAAGCCAGATGGCAGTACCGGAGGCAAAAGCAGCTATGAACCGCTTCAAAGAAGAGGTTGCAAGTGAGCTCGGCGTGCCGCTGAAAGAGGGGTATAACGGCGATCTGACCAGCAGACAGGCTGGAAGCATCGGCGGCGAAATGGTCAAAAAAATGATCATGAAGCAGGAACAGCAGATGTCTTCCGGACAGTAACTGCAAAAAAATAAGAAAATAAGGGGCTGTCCAGACGTTTTGTCTGGACAGTCTCCTTTTTTTATGCTATACTCTTAAAATGTCTATGGGTATGTAAATCAGGCAATACTTACTGATATATAAATACAAGGAGGATACAGTTTTAATATGAGCGTACAGGTAGAAAAATTAGAAAAAAACATGGCAAAGCTGACCGTTGAGGTTCCGGCAGAGGACGTTGAAAAAGCGATCCAGGGTGCATATCAGAAAATGAAAAAGAGCATCAACATTCCGGGATTCCGTAAAGGAAAAGCACCGAGACAGCTGATTGAGAAAATGTACGGAAAAGAAGTATTCTACAACGATGCAGTAGATGCAATGCTTCCGAAGGCATATTCTGATGCAGTTGAGGAGTGCGGCGAGGAGATCGTTTCCTATCCGAAGATCAACGTAGAGCAGATTGAGAGCGGAAAGCCGTTCATCTTTACCGCAGAGGTTGCTGTAAAACCGGCTGTTACTCTTGGCGAGTACAAAGGAATCCAGGTAGAGAAGGCACCGGTTGAGGTGACTGACGAGGAGATCCAGGCAGAGGTTGACAAAGAGCGCGAGGCAAACTCCAGAACTGTGACTGTTGATGACAGAGCAGTACAGAAGGGCGACATCGCTACCATCGATTTCGAAGGATTTGTTGACGGCGTTGCATTCGACGGCGGCAAAGGCGAGAACTATGATCTTGAGATCGGTTCCAACACCTTCATCCCGGGATTCGAGGATCAGCTGGTTGGTGCAGAGATCGGCAAAGAGCTTGACGTAAACGTAACCTTCCCGGAGGAGTACGGCGCTAAAGAGCTGGCTGGCAAAGCAGCAGTATTCAAATGCAAAGTAAACGGAATCAAAGTAAAAGAGCTTCCGGAAGCAGACGATGAGTTCGCACAGGAAGTATCCGAGTTCGATACACTGGATGCATACAAAGAGGATATCAAGGCTAACCTTCTGAAGAAGAAAGAGGAAGAGGCTAAGAGAGTAAAAGAGGACGCTGTCATCGAGAAGATCATTGAGGGCGCTCAGATGGATATCCCGGAGGCAATGGTTGAGTACCAGACCCAGCAGATGCTGGACGACTTCGGACGCCGTATGCAGAGCCAGGGACTGTCCCTTGAGCAGTACTTCCAGTTCACCGGAATGACTGAGGATCAGTACAAAGAGCAGATGAAACCGAGAGCACTGCAGAACATTCAGAGCAGACTGGTTCTTGAGGCAGTAGCAGCAGCTGAGAAGCTTGAGGCAACTGAGGAAGATCTGGATGCTGAGTACGCTAAGATGGCTGAGCAGTACAAACTGGATGTAGAGAAAGTAAAAGAGATCTTCGGCGAGTATCAGAAAGAAGAGCTGAAGAAAGATATCGTGATCCAGAAAGCTGCTGCTCTGGTAACAGACGCTGCAGTAGAAGCATAAGCA
Source organism: Clostridiales bacterium (assembly GCA_963604695.1). Classification (GTDB taxonomy): domain Bacteria; phylum Bacillota; class Clostridia; order Lachnospirales; family Lachnospiraceae; genus Hominiventricola. The sequence continues at coordinate 10,029 of CAVCTH010000005.1, forward strand.
CTGGCTTATTTATGAGATCAGAGGGGGCATGGCGGGAAGGCTGTGCCCTTTTATGCTCTTACAGAGCATAAGTTTGAGAGGAGGACATACACATGGCATTAGTACCTTATGTCATTGAGCAGACCAGCAGAGGAGAGAGAAACTACGACATCTATTCCCGTCTTTTAAAAGAGAGAATCATTTTCCTGGGAGAAGAAGTCAATGAGACCACAGCAAGCCTGGTGGTAGCACAGCTTCTGTTCCTGGAGTCAGAGGATCCGGGAAAAGACATCCATCTGTATATCAACAGCCCGGGCGGTTCCGTAACCGCAGGTATGGCGATCTTTGATACCATGAACTACATCAAATGCGATGTATCCACGATCTGCATTGGTATGGCAGCCAGCATGGGAGCCTTCCTTCTGGCAGGCGGCGCAAAAGGCAAACGTTTTGCACTCCCCAACGCAGAGATCATGATTCACCAGCCGCTGGGCGGAGCACAGGGCCAGGCAACGGAGATTGAGATTGCTGCAAAGCATATCCTCCGCACCAAGGAAAAGCTGAACAGCATCCTGGCAGAGCGTACCGGCCAGACACTGGATGTTATCATGCGCGATACCGATCGCGACAATTATATGACTGCGGAAGAGGCAAAGGCTTACGGGCTCATTGACCAGGTAATCGCAGGACACTAGGAGAGAGAACTACATGGCTAGAAATGAAATCAGATGTTCCTTTTGCGGCAAGACAGAGAGTCAGGTAATGAAGCTCTTAAAAGGACCGAATGGCGTCTATATCTGCGATGCATGCGTGGAGCTCTGCTCTGAGATCATCGAGGAAGAGATGGGCGAAGAGGAGAACGGCACGGAGGCAGAGGAGATCAACCTGCTGAAGCCGGAGGAAATCAAGGCATTCCTGGACGATTATGTAATTGGACAGGAGAAAGCAAAGAAAGTGCTTTCTGTAGCTGTCTATAACCATTATAAGAGAATTCTTGCAGGACAGGATCTGGATGTGGAGCTTCAGAAGAGCAACATCCTGTTGCTGGGACCGACCGGATCAGGTAAGACCCTGCTGGCACAGACCCTGGCGAAGATCCTGAATGTTCCGTTCGCTATTGCGGACGCGACCACACTGACCGAGGCTGGTTATGTGGGTGAGGACGTGGAAAATATTCTGCTGAAGATCATTCAGGCAGCGGATTACGATATTGAGAGAGCCCAGAAGGGAATTATCTATATCGACGAGATCGATAAGATCACCCGTAAATCTGAGAACCCGTCCATTACCAGAGACGTATCCGGTGAGGGCGTACAGCAGGCATTGCTGAAAATCCTGGAGGGAACCGTTGCTTCTGTTCCGCCTCAGGGTGGAAGAAAGCATCCTCATCAGGAACTGATCCAGATTGACACGACCAATATCCTGTTTATCTGCGGCGGTGCGTTTGAAGGTCTGGATAAGATCATTGAGACCCGTATGGATCAGAAATCCATCGGATTCAATGCAGACATCCGTGACAAGCGCCAGAACGATGTGGGCGAACTGCTGAAACATGCGCTTCCGGAAGACTTTATCAAATTCGGTATGATTCCGGAGTTCATGGGCCGTGTGCCGATTTCCGTATCTCTGGAGCCGCTGGAGCGGGATGATATGGTACGGATCCTGCTGGAACCGAAGAACTCCATTGTCAAACAGTACCAGAAGCTGTTTGAGCTGGATGGCGTGGAGCTGAAGTTTGACGACGAAGCGATTAAGGCGATTGCAGATAAAACCATTTCCAGAAAGACAGGAGCCAGAGGACTCCGGTCCATTATGGAAGAGACGATGATGGATCTGATGTTTACGATCCCGTCGGATAAGACAATTAAGAGTTGTACGGTGACCAGGGACGCGGTGGATGGAACCGGTGTTCCGATGATTGCCAGAAAGTAGTTACGAGGAAATAAAGGGTCTTACAACATAAGGCCCTTTTTCTGACCGGAGAGGGGAAGAGAAAATGGAGAATTCCACACTGAAAATGCCGGCGGTGGCATTGAGGGGAATGACGATTCTTCCGGGAATGATTACCCATTTTGACGTAAGTCGTTCCAGATCGGTAAAAGCGGTAGAACGCGCGGTCGCGGAAGGACAGCCGCTGTTTGTGGTAACCCAGCGGGATCCGGAGACGGAAAACCCGGAGCAGGATGAAGTGTTCTCTGTGGGCACCATTTCGGAGGTAAAACAGATTGTAAAAATGCCGCATAATGTCATGCGGGTACTGGTAGAAGGCGTGGATCGCGCCGGACTGCTGGAGCTGTCAGGAGAAGAATATCTGGAAGCAGATGTTTCTATTCTGCCGGATGAAATCGCAGAGGATCTTCCTGAGGAGGCCATGTTCCGGAATCTGAAGGAGATCTTTGAGCGGTACTGCCAGAGCACTGGAAAGATCGGAAAAGACCTGGCAAAACAGGTCTGTGCCAGCGCTACCTTGGAGCGTCTCATGGAGCAGGTAAGTATCCATACGCCGCTTGGATGGGAACAGCAGCAGGAACTGCTGGAGAATATGAATTTTGCAGACCGGTATGACGCTCTGTGTATCATTTTGAATAATGAAATGGAGATCGAGGCATTCCGGAGAAAAATTCATGAAAAAGTAAAGGCACGGGTGGACAAACAGCAGAAAGAATATATTCTGCGGGAACAGATGAAAGTTATCCGGGAAGAGCTGGGAGACGACGGCCCCAACGCGGAGGCAGCCCAGTTCCGGGAAGCAGCTGCGAAGCTGGAGGCTTCCGATGAAGTGAAGGAACGTCTGGAAAAAGAGATTCAGCGGTTCCTGAACAGCGGATTTAATTCCGCCGAGGCGTCCGTCATCCGTGGCTATATTGAGACGCTGTTGGAGCTTCCGTGGGATAAACGGAGCGAAGACTGCCTGGATCTGAAGAAAGCAGAAGAGGTGCTGGAGGCAGAACATTATGGCCTGAAGAAAGTAAAAGAGCGTGTGCTGGAATTCCTGGCAGTGCGGAAAATGCTGAATGCCAGGGAGACGCCGATTCTCTGTCTGGTAGGACCGCCGGGAACCGGCAAGACATCCATTGCCCGTTCCATTGCCCATGCACTGGATAAGAAATACGTGCGGATCTGTCTGGGTGGCGTCCATGACGAGGCGGAGATCCGGGGACACAGAAGAACCTATATCGGAGCCATGCCGGGACGTATCGTGGACGGTATCCGTCAGGCGGGTGTGAAGAATCCACTCATGGTGCTGGATGAGATCGACAAGGTGAGCAGCGATCACCGGGGAGATACCTTCTCAGCCCTTCTGGAAGTGCTGGACAGCGAGCAGAACGGAAAGTTCCGGGACCATTATGTGGAACTTCCGGTGGATCTGTCAGAGGTCATGTTCCTCTGTACGGCAAATGATATGCAGACCATTCCCAGACCACTCCGTGACCGTATGGAGATCATTGAGGTGGGAAGCTACACGGAAAATGAGAAAATGCACATTGCCGTGGAGCATCTGTTACCAAAGCAGATGAAGCAGCACGGTTTGGCGGAAGAACAGTTCTCCGTAAGCCGGAAGGCCATGGAGAAGATCATTCACCAGTATACAAGGGAAGCCGGCGTCAGAGGCCTGGAGCGCCGTCTGGCAGCCCTCTGCAGAAAGGCAGACCGGGAAATTCTGGAAAATGACCAGAAGCAGGTACATATTACGGAGCGCAACCTGGAAAAATATCTGGGGAAAACGGTCTATGAATTCCAACAGAAACTGGACAAAAATGAGATCGGCGTTGTCCGTGGACTGGCATGGACCAGCGTGGGCGGAGATACCCTGGAGATTGAGGTCAACCTCATGCCGGGTAAAGGTGCATTTCAGCTGACCGGTCAGTTAGGCGACGTGATGCAGGAGTCTGCGAAGGCAGGTATCAGTTATATCCGTTCCGTCAGCGAGGGCTACGGACTGGATAAAAAATATTTCCAGGAGCATGACATTCACATCCATATTCCGGAAGGGGCAGTGCCAAAGGACGGACCGTCTGCAGGCATTACCATGACGACTGCCATGCTGTCTGCTATTTTAAATCGTCCGGTGCGGGCCGATGTGGCCATGACCGGAGAGATTACCCTCCGGGGAAGAGTCCTTCCCATCGGCGGACTGAAGGAAAAGCTGCTGGCAGCCAAGAGCGCCGGTATGCAGACCGTCATTGTGCCGGAGAAGAACCGCAGGGACGTGGAGGAACTTTCCAAAGAGATTACCGGCGGAATGGAACTGGTCTATGCGGGAACCATGGATGAAGTACTTTCCCATGCATTTGCATAAAGAAGAAAGGAAATCATATGATCATTAAACAGGCAGAGCTGGAGACCGTCTGTGGTATTACCAGCAAGCTTCCGGACAATCAGTTTCCGGAGGTGGCGTTTGCGGGAAAATCCAATGTGGGAAAATCTTCCCTGATCAACGGATTGCTGAACCGGAAGTCACTGGCGAGAACATCCTCCCAGCCGGGTAAGACGCAGACCATCAATTTTTATAAAGTCAATCAGGAACTGTATCTGGTGGATCTTCCGGGCTATGGCTACGCGAAGGTCAGCAATGAGATCAAGGCAAAATGGGGCCGCATGATTGAAAATTATCTGCATGGTTCCAAACAGCTGAAAGCCGTTTTCCTGCTCATCGATATCCGTCATGAGCCATCTGCCAATGACAAGGATATGTACCAGTGGATTCTGGCACAGGGGTATGAGCCGGTGATCATTGCCACCAAGCTTGATAAGATCAAGAGAAGCCAGGTGCAGAAACAGTTAAAGATTCTGAAAGACGGGCTGAAGCTGGTTCCGGGAACGCAGCTGATCCCGTTTTCCGCAGAGACCAGGCAGGGCAGAGATGAGATCTGGAACCTGATTGAGTCTTATATGGAGGAGACATCTGATGAAAGAGGAACTGGGGAAACAGACTGAGGAAGTGGAGATGCGAAAGCGGATGCGGAAAAATCTGCTGAATATCAGTGTTTTTCTGATCAAGGTGCTGCTGATTATCGTTGCAGGTCCCTGGTTGGTGCAGTTTTTCCTTCCGCTGCTGGTTGGATGGCTGATCGCACAGATTGCAAACCCCTTAGTGCGCTTTCTGGAACAGCATCTGCACATCGTGAGGAAGCACAGCTCGGTGGGGATTATTGTGGGGGCGATTCTCCTGATTGTCTGGCTTGGCTATCTGGCAGTCACATGGACCGTGGAGCATGTGGTGCTTTTGCTGCACAATGTGCCGCAGCTCTATCAGTCCATGTCGGATGAGATGAATGTAGTCTTTCAGAATCTGGAAAATCTGGCAGGGCATCTGTCCCCGGAAGCGGGAGAAAAGGTGGTGGAGCTTTCCGGCAGCTTCAGCACGCAGCTGGGCAGCATCGCAGGCGCACTGGGAGGCCTGACGGTGGGAATGGCCGGAAATGCCGCCGGGAAGATTCCGGCACTGCTGGTTTCCTTCTTCTTTTCTCTGCTGTTTGCCTACTTTTTTACTGCCCAAAGCGAACGCGTCCATGGACTTTTTGTAAAACTGACCCGTGAAGAGACGAGACAGCAGCTGCAGACGATAGGAAAACGGATGAAATTTGCGGTCGGTGGATATTTTAAGGCGCAGTTTAAGATTATGTTTGTGGTATTCGCCCTGCTGGCAGCGGGACTTCTGATCCTGAGGGTGCCCCATGCAGTTCTGACGGCAGTGGGAATTGCGGTATTGGACTTCCTTCCCATGCTGGGAACCGGGACTGCACTGATCCCCTGGGCCATATTGTGGGTCCTCAGCGGGAAACTGTCAGGGGCGGCAGGCCTTGTAATCCTCTATGCGGTGACCCAGGTAACCAGACAGCTGATACAGCCTAAGATGGTGGGAGACAGTATCGGGATAGATACTCTGACGACATTGCTGTTCCTGTTTATCGGTTATCGGGTGGCAGGCCTGATCGGTATGATTGTGGCTGTGCCGGTGGGATTAATCCTTCTCCAGCTGCATGAGGCAGGCGCCTTTGCGGGTGTGGCCGCCAGTGTCAGGGAACTGGCACAGGATATCCACAGATTAAGAACAGGGACATAAAAAGAAGCCGGCAGAGAATGCCGGCTTCTTTTTGTGTCCCCTGTTATAGGAGTTCCTTCATAATATAGGCATAGAGCTCCTGGTTCTTTGTCTGCCAGTTCTGGCAGACGGAGTCGGCCTCTTTTTTTGTGGGAACGGACAGATTCAGTTCAATAAGGGTGGAATTGTGTTCCCGGACCTGGCAGCGTACCATGTAGCCGCCGTCGTTGGATGGAAAATAATCCGCCACATTGGACAGGGCGTTGCGGATCTCGATCTGATGCTCCTGCAGAAATGCCGTGATTTCCCCACAGATGGTCTCGGATACCTTATCTCCGAAATAGGTGAGGGTGTGCCGTCCGGAATCGGCAATCCGGTAGATGGTGCTGTTCCGGCTGGAAGATACGAGTACCAGCCCGGTCTCCTCCATCTCAGAGAGTACCTGCTGAAGCGTAAAATAGTTGGTGTACTCCTTTTCCAGAATAAAATCCGTAATCTGTGCACCGGTCAGCGGAGCGTCCGCCTGATCCAGCATTTTCAGGATAATCAGCTTATAGAGTGTCAGTGTGTCTGCCATAAGAAATCTCCTCCCCTTTTATATGTGAACGTATTTTCCCTGCCAGGTATCCCGGATCCGGAATTCCCGGTGGATGGTATTAAGCACCTGACGTTTGGCAAGACTCCATGTGGGCGCGATCAGCAAATCCTTCGGCCCGTCGCCGGTGAGCCGGTGAACGACCATGTCCGGACGGAGAATCTCCACACAGTCTACCACTATGCTTACATACTCTTCCATGGTAAATACCGGAAAAGGATGTGCGGCATAGTAGTCTGCCAGATCCGTTCCTTTTAAAATATGAAGAAGCTGGAGCTTAATGCCCTGGGTGTCGGTCGTGTTCAGATACCGGACAGTATCCAGTATCCGTTCATGGTCTTCACCCGGAAGTCCCAAGATCACGTGGGTGATGACTTCCAGACCTGCGTTCCGGAGCCGCTGCACGGCGTCCTCGTAGACGGAGAGCGGATACCCGCGCCGGATGAAATCGGCAGTATCTTCGTGAACGGTCTGCAGTCCCAGTTCCACCCAGACCGGTTTGATCCGGTTTAATTCTTCCAGAAGTTCCACAACCGGAGGCTCCAGACAGTCCGGGCGCGTGGCAATGGCCAGCACTTCGATTTCGGGCTGTTCCATCGCTTCCATAAAAATGGAACGCAGATAGGGAACCGGTGCATAGGTGTTGGTAAACGCCTGGAAATAGGCAATGTATTTTCGGACGGGGCGTTTGGCAGATAAGAGCTTCTGCCCTGCATGAATCTGATCTGTAATGGACAGAGAGGCAGGGGCGGCAAAATCGCCGGAACCGCCTGCACTGCAGAAAATGCAGCCGCCGCGGCCGATGGTCCCGTCACGGTTGGGGCAGGTCATGCCTCCGTTTAAGGCCAGCCGGTATACCTTTTCTCCAAAGCGGCTTTTTAATTCGTAATCCAGTGAGTGGTAGGGTTTGTCATTCCATAAATTCATGTCTTCAATCTACCATAGGAAAATACAAAAATCAATGATTTCTCAAAAGTTTCGCTTTTCATTTGAAGCGAAAGATAGTATACTAAAGACAATGCAGAATCAAAAATAAAACCAATTCTTTCAGACAGCCGTATCGGATCAGGTACAGGCTTTCCCGAAGAAAAACAGAACAGGAATACACAGTGATCATAACAGGAGGAATTTATGGCAGGAGATATGAGAGAAAAGTACGAATCCCTTTCGCTGGCAGTTCTGCGCGATGTGGCGAAGAACAGAGGCATTAAGGGAACAAGCACCATGCGGAAGGAAGCAGTGATTGACGCCATGCTGGAGGCTGATGAGAAGGCAGCAGCGGCAGAGAGAGTGAAGGCGCAGGCGGCAGAGACCGGAAAAAGCGTTGCCGATCTGGAACAGCTGGACAGCGGCCATACCGTGACAGGTGTGCTGGAAGTCATGTCCGACGGATTTGGATTTATCAGAAGCGACCACTATCTGCCGGGCGATCATGACGTTTATGTGTCACCGGCACAGATCCGCCGTTTTAACCTGAAGACCGGAGATATTGTGACCGGTAATACCAAAGTAAAAACCGAGCGTGAAAAGTTCAGCGCGCTTCTTTATCTGAAAGATGTCAACGGACTGGCGCCGGATGTCAATGCAAAGAGACCGAATTTTGAAGATCTGACCCCGATTTTCCCCAACGAGAGAATCCGTCTGGAGCGGGAAGGCGGCAGCATGGCAGTCCGTATTGTGGACGAGATTGCGCCTATTGGAAAAGGTCAGCGTGGTATGATCGTTTCCCCGCCAAAAGCAGGTAAGACGACCCTCTTAAAAGACGTGGCAAAATCCATCACCACCAACAATCCGGAGATGTACCTCATTATCCTTCTGATCGATGAGCGTCCGGAGGAGGTTACGGATGTAAAAGAGGCGATTTCCGGTGAAAATGTGGAAGTGGTATACTCTACCTTCGATGAACTGGCAGAGCGCCACAAGAGAATTTCCGAGATGGTTATCGAGCGTGCAAAACGTCTGGTAGAATCCGGCCGCGACGTGGCGATCCTTCTGGACAGTATTACAAGACTGGCCCGGGCTTACAACCTCACCGTTCCGCCCAGTGGAAGAACCTTATCCGGTGGTCTTGACCCGGCAGCTCTTCACATGCCGAAGCGTTTCTTTGGTGCAGCCAGAAATATGAGAGAGGGCGGTAGCCTGACCATTCTTGCAACAGCTCTGGTGGATACCGGAAGCAAGATGGACGATGTCGTATACGAGGAGTTCAAGAGTACCGGTAATATGGAGCTGGTTCTGGACAGAAAGCTTTCTGAGAAGAGAGTGTTCCCGGCCATTGATATTCCGAAGTCTGGTACCAGAAGAGAGGATCTGCTTCTGAATTCCGAGGAGCAGCAGGCAATGGATAATATCCGTAAGGCATTAAACGGTATGAAAGCCGATGACGCGGTAGAGACTATCCTGAACCTCTTCGCAAAGACCAAGAACAACGAGGAATTCGCACAGAATGCCAAAAAGACAAGATTTTTCTAAAAGATTTCTGAAAGAAAATCTTGCATGATGGTATATGCTGTGCTATAATCATAAGGCTAATGTAAATACCTGTAGGGACTTGCAGGGATAGCCCGGGATATCTTGCCGTGGAAACATCGGAGCGGCATTGGCCGGGAATCAGCGACAGCTGGAAGTTCACGAATAATAAGAAGAGGTGAAAATCAATGAGAGAAGGAATCCATCCGAACTACTATCAGGCAACTGTAACCTGCAACTGCGGAAACACTTTCGTAACAGGTTCTACCAAATCAGATATCCACGTAGAGATCTGCTCCAAATGCCATCCGTTCTACACCGGACAGCAGAAAGCAGCAGCAGCTCGCGGACGTATCGATAAGTTCAATCGCAAATACGGTATTAAATAAGATTGCGGAAAGTAGGGTTGAGGTTATGTGTAGCCTCAACCTATTTTTAAATTAAAGGACGTGTGAAAATTTGAGACCATCAGGAATTGGCGGCCAGGCGGTGCTGGAAGGCATCATGATGAAAAACAAGGAGAAATACTCCGTGGCCGTAAGAAAACCGGACGGACAGATCGAGGTGCACACCGAAGTGTACAAAGGCATCGCAGCGGACAAGCCGTGGGCGAAGCTGCCGCTGATCCGTGGCATGGTAAATTTTATAGATTCTCTGATCCTCGGCATGGAGAGCTTAAGCTATTCCGCAAGCTTTTACGAGGACGAAGAGCAGGATCAGGAACCGGGCAAATTTGAAAAGTTCCTGACCGGAGTATTTGGTGAAAAGGCAGAAAAAGCGGTCATGGGCTGCACGGTGGCATTTTCCGTCATTATGGCCGTGGCTGTGTTCATGGTTCTGCCCTATGTGATCTCCGGATTTTTCCGGAAATACATTGTGTCCAACACGCTGCTGGCCATTGTGGAGGGCGTGATCCGGCTGGGACTGTTCACCCTGTATGTGGTGCTCATTTCCTGTATGAAGGATATCAGGCGGACCTATATGTACCATGGCGCGGAGCATAAATGCATCAACTGCATCGAACGCGGACGGGAACTGAATGTAAAAAATGTACGGAAAAGTTCCCGCTATCACGCCCGCTGCGGTACCAGTTTTCTGTTTATTGTCATGATCATCAGCATTATTTTCTTTATTTTTATCCGGGTAGAGTCCCCGGCCCTGCGGGTAGTATTCCGTATCCTGCTGGTTCCGGTGATTGCAGGCGTTTCCTATGAGTTCATCCGCCTGGCCGGTAGAAGTGAGAATCCGCTGGTGAAACTGTTAAGTCTTCCGGGAAAGGGCATGCAGAAGCTGACCACCAAAGAACCGGATGACGATATGATCGAAGTGGCCATTGCCGCTGTGGAAGCAGTCTTTGACTGGAAAGCATTCTTGGGCTATCCGTCAGAGGGGATGGAAGAAGCTTCCGGGACAGAACCGGATAGGGAGACGGAAGCTTGACGCTCCGGGAACTGCTGGCAGCAGGAGAAGATGAACTTCGGTCCGCCGGGATTGAAGACTGGAAAATGGATGCCTGGTATCTCATGGAAGAGACCTTACAGGTAACCAGAACCCGTTATCTGATGGACGCGGGCAGAACCATTTCTCATGAGGATGAGAACCGTTATCTGGAACTTATCGGAAAGCGGGCGGCGCACATTCCGCTGCAGCATCTGACAGGTCATCAGGAATTTATGGGACTGGATTTCCGAGTATCGGAAGATGTGCTGGTGCCGAGACAGGACACGGAAGTGCTGGTGGAGGAAGTGTTAAAATACATGCGCTCCGGCATGCACGTGCTTGATATGTGTACCGGGTCCGGCTGTATTTTGTTAAGCATATTAAAACTGGCAGCAGATGTAAACGGCTGCAGGGATCTTAAGGGAACCGGCGCGGATCTTTCCGGAAAAGCGCTGCGGATTGCAGAGGAGAACCGGGAACATCTGGGGCTCATTGGAAATGTTGCACTGGTACAGAGTAATTTATTTGAAAACATAAGCGGAACCTACGATATTATCGTATCCAATCCGCCTTATATTGCTTCGGAAGTGATCCCGACACTTTCCGAGGAGGTAAAGGATCATGAACCCATGATGGCGCTGGACGGCGGCACGGACGGTCTTGATTTTTATCGTGTCATTATAGAAAAAAGTCCATCATATCTGACGCCGGGAGGCATGCTCTTCTTCGAGATTGGATATGATCAGGGAATTTCCGTCAGCAGGCTGATGGAGAAGGATTTTACAGATATTCATGTAGGAAAAGACCTGGCAGGCCTTGACCGGGTCGTATATGGAACATACAAGGTATTATAATGGAGGAAAGACATGTTTGATAAACTGGAAGACCTGGTAAGACGGTATGAAGAGATTACCAACGAACTGACAGAACCGTCTGTGGTAAATGATCAGAACCGTTTCCGGAAGCTGATGAAGGAACAGTCCGATCTGCAGCCGCTGGTAACGGCCTATACAGAGTATAAGAAATGTCAGGAGACAGAGGAAGAGAGCGTTTCCATGCTGGAGAGCGAGTCCGATGAGGAAATGCGTGAGATGCTGAAGGAAGAACTTTCCGAGGCAAAGAAGAGAATCGTGGAGTTGGAGAAAGAACTGAAGATTCTCCTCCTTCCGAAAGACCCGAATGACGACAAGAACGTTATCGTGGAGATCCGTGCAGGTGCAGGCGGAGACGAGGCAGCCCTTTTCGCAGCCGAGATTTTCCGTATGTATGTGCATTACGCAGAGTCCAGAAGATGGAAAGTGGAAGTTATGGAGTCCGATGAGATCGGTATCGGCGGTATGAAGAGCGTGACTTTTATGATTACCGGTCAGGGCGCTTACTCCGTCATGAAATACGAGTCCGGCGTTCACCGCGTACAGCGTGTACCGGAGACCGAGTCTGGCGGAAGAATCCATACCTCCACCATCACCGTAGCAGTGATGCCGGAGGCTGAGGAAGTGGATGTGCAGATCGACGAGAAAGATATCCGTATCGACGTTATGCGTGCATCCGGTAACGGCGGACAGTGTGTCAACACCACCGACTCCGCAGTACGTCTGACCCACTATCCCACTGGAATCGTGGTATACAGCCAGACCGAGAAATCCCAGCTGCAGAACAAGGCAAAAGCATTTGCCCTCTTAAGAGCAAAACTTTACGATATCGAGTGCCAGAAAGCACATGACGCCGAGGCCGAGGCCAGAAGAAGCCAGATCGGTACCGGAGACCGTTCCGAGAAGATCCGTACCTACAACTTCCCCCAGGGACGTGTCACCGACCACCGCATCAACCTGACCCTGTATAAGCTTGATAAAATTATGGATGGCGACATTCAGGAGATTATTGATGCATGCATCGCAGCCGATCAGGCAGCGAAACTTGCAAAGATGAACGAATAAGAGAATGAAGGATGAGACGGCAAGTTTACTTGCAGGTCTCATTTTTCGTGTTTGCATATATGAGCGCAGAGACGACAGACTGTGAAAAGGAACGTCCGCAGTCCCGGTACTTCATGAGAACAAGCCGTCGGCGACGTTCGAATGTTAGTACCGCTGGATCGAGGACTTAGCGCGAGCGGTTCCGCTTCACATCTGTCGTCTCCAGCGGAGATACCAGCGTAGATATTTTATAGTTTTTTAAGTTGAAAAAAGTCGACTCATTGCATATAATAAGATGAATCTATGCGTAAAAATTTAAAAATTCATGAAGTTAAGGGATAGTAAGGAGAAAAATATGGGAAAATATTTTGGAACCGACGGCTTCCGTGGTGAGGCAAACGTAAATCTGACCGTAGAGCACGCTTACAAAGTAGGCCGCTTCCTTGGATGGTATTACGGACAGGAGCACAAAGCACAGGTAGTCATCGGAAAAGATACCCGAAGATCCAGCTATATGTTTGAGTATTCCCTGGTTGCAGGACTGACTGCATCAGGCGCAGATGTCTATCTTCTGCATGTAACCACCACGCCCAGCGTATCTTATGTGGTACGTACCGAGGGCTTTGACTGCGGTATCATGATTTCTGCAAGCCATAACCCGTTCTATGATAACGGAATCAAGATCATCAACGGCAGCGGCTACAAACTGGAAGCAGAAGTAGAGCAGAAGATCGAGGATTACATCGACGGCAAAACCGAGGAAATCCCGTTCGCTACCAGAGAGAACATCGGAAGAACCGTAGACTTTGCAGCAGGAAGAAACCGTTACATCGGTTATCTTATCTCCCTGCCTACCAGATCCTTCAAGACCATGAGAGTCGGTCTGGACTGCTCCAACGGAAGCGCATCTTCCATTGCAAAGAGCGTATTTGATGCACTGGGTGCAAAAACCTATGTCATCCACAATGAGCCGGATGGCACCAACATCAACAAAGACTGCGGTTCCACTCACATCGAGAGCCTGCAGGCATTTGTAAAAGAAAACGGACTGGACGTAGGATTTGCTTACGACGGCGATGCTGACCGCTGTCTGGCTGTTGACGAGCACGGCAACGTAGTAGACGGCGACCTGATCCTCTACGTATGCGGTAAATATTTAAAAGAGATCGGACAGCTGAAAGACGACATGATCGTAACGACCGTTATGTCCAACATTGGTCTCTACAAAGCATGCGACAAAGTCGGCCTTCATTATCAGCAGACCAAAGTCGGCGACAAATATGTATTTGAAAATATGATGGAGAACGGCTATCGTCTTGGCGGCGAGCAGTCCGGCCATATCATCTTCAGCAAACATGCAACTACCGGTGACGGTATTCTGACTTCCCTGAAGATCATGGAAGTACTGCTGGAAAAGAAGACCACGCTTGGCACTCTGACTTCTGAGGTACAGATTTACCCGCAGCTTCTGGAAAATCTGCGTGTCACCGACAAAAAGGCAGTTCTGGAGCATCCGGAAGTAAAGAAAGCCATTGCAGAAGTAACGGAAGCACTGGGAAGCGACGGACGGATTCTCGTGCGTGAAAGCGGTACAGAGCCGCTGCTTCGTGTTATGGTAGAAGCAACGACCCATGAACTCTGCAAAGAGTATGTAGGCAAAGTCATCGATACGATGAAAAAGGTAATGTAAGGGATATATTTGGAGGAAAGTGAAATATGAAGAAAACAACTTTAGTAGTCATGGCGGCAGGTATCGGCAGTCGTTTCGGAGGCGGCATCAAGCAGCTGGAGCCCGTAGGACCGTCCGGTGAGATCATCATGGATTATTCCATTCATGATGCACTGGAAGCCGGATTCAACAAGGTTGTCTTTATTATCAGAAAAGATCTGGAGAAAGATTTCCGCGAAGTCATCGGCAACCGTATGGAGAAAATCGTGGAGACCGCGTACGCATTCCAGGAAGTAGATGAACTTCCGGCTGGCTTTACCAAGCCGGAAGGAAGAACCAAGCCGTGGGGAACCGGTCAGGCCATTCTTGCTTGCAAAGACATTGTCAAAGAGCCCTTTGCAGTCATCAATGCAGACGATTACTATGGAAAAGAAGCATTTGTAAAAGTGCATGATTATCTGGTAGAAGAGCATCCGGCCAGCGACCGCATGGAATTCTGCATGGCAGGCTTCCATCTGGGAAATACTTTAAGTGAGAACGGCGGCGTGACCAGAGGCGTGTGCAGCGTGGACGAGTCCCAGCACCTGACCAAAGTCACCGAGACCAAGAACATTGTGAAGACCGCAGACGGAGCAGCCGTACAGGCAGAAGACGGCAGCCTGACTCCGCTGGAGGCATCCTGCCCGGTATCCATGAACATGTGGGGATTCACCACTGAGATTTTCGACGTTCTGGAGCATGGTTTTGCAGAGTTCCTTGGCAATCTGGCAGATCCCATGAAGGGTGAGTACCTGATCCCGACCGTTGTGGACCAGCTGATCCGTGGTGGCAAGGCAAATGTCACCGTACTGGAATCCAGAGATAAATGGTTCGGCGTTACCTACAAAGAGGACAAGCCACTGGTAGTAGAGTCCTTTAAAGCACTGATCGACGCCGGCGTATACAAAGAAAGGTTGTTTGATTAAATATGGATATCACATTTAAGAGGCCTGTGCTCGAGGACCGGGATACGATCCTCAGACATCTGGCGGAGCGCAAACTCCACGGATGTGAGCGGACCTTCGCGAATGTATATCTCTGGGCGCGCTTCTATAATGAAGGGTGGGCAGAGATCGAAGGAACGGCCGTCTTCCGTACAGGACAGGAAGGCGCATATTCCTATACGTATCCTATCGGAGCTGGAGACCGCAAAAAAGTGATCGAAATGCTCATGGAGGATGCGAAGGAAAAAGGCTATCCCTTCCAGCTCCATGCAGTGAGCAAGGGAGAGATGGAGGAACTGGAAAGTTATTTTCCGGGAAAATTCAATGTAGAATGGCCGAGAGACCTGGAGGATTACGTCTATGAGACCGAAAAACTCATCAATCTCTCCGGCAAAAAATACCATGGCAAGAAGAACCATCTGAATCAGTTTAAGGCTGCTTATCCGGACTGGAAATATGAGACCATTACGGATGAAAATGTGGAAGAATGCTTCCAGATGGCTCTGAGCTGGAGAAATAATAATGGCTGTGAGGAGGATCCTGAGAAAAATCAGGAAATGTGCGTGGCACTGAATTCCCTGCGGTTATTCAAAGAACTGCATTTAAAAGGCGGACTTCTGCGTGTGAACGGCAAAGTAGTTGCCTATACCCTGGGGGAACCGGTGTGCGACGATACCTTTGTGGTACACATTGAGAAAGCCTATGCAGATATCAGAGGTGCCTATACCGCCATCAATCAGCAGTTCCTGGAGCATGAAGTGAAAGATTATACTTATGTCAACCGGGAGGAAGATACAGGAGACGAGGGACTTCGTACCGCGAAGCTTTCCTACCGCCCTGTTTTTATGGTAGAAAAAGGCATCGTGACATTAAAAGGAGAGTGACAAAAGATGAGCAAATGGGAGGAAAACGTCCGGAAAGTGACCCCGTATACACCGGGAGAACAGCCGAACCGGCCGGGCATGATTAAACTGAATACCAATGAAAATCCGTATCCGCCTGCTCCGGGCGTCATGGAAGCAATGACAGCACCGGACGGAGATGCCCTCCGGCGTTATCCGGACCCGGCTGCATCTGTACTGGTGAACGCACTGGCAGAGCGTTATAAAGTAGATCCGTCTCAGGTATTTGTGGGCGTGGGTTCCGATGATGTACTGGCCATGGCGTTCATGACCTTCTTTAATTCTGAGAAGCCCATCCTTTTCCCGGATATTACCTATTCCTTCTATCCGGTATGGGCGGAGGAATTCCGGATTCCTTTTGAAAAGGTGGCTTTAAAAGACGATTTTACCATCTGCAAGGAGGACTATTACCGGGAGAACGGCGGTATCGTGTTCCCGAACCCCAATGCTCCGACGGCACTTGCCATGGGACTGGAGGACGTGGAAGATATCATTCGTCACAATCCGGACGTGGTTGTCATTGTGGATGAGGCATATGTGGATTTCGGTGCAGAGTCTGCGCTGAAACTGGTGGAGAAATATGAGAACCTGCTGGTGGTTCAGACCTTCTCCAAATCCCGTTCCCTGGCCGGCATGCGGATTGGCTTCGCCATCGGTAACCCGGTACTCATCAAATATCTAAATGATGTAAAATATTCCTTCAACTCCTATACCATGGACCAGACCGCATTGAGCTGCGGTGTGGCTGCGGTAAAAGACGAGGCATATTTCCAGGAGACCACGGATAAAATTAAGAAGACCCGGGAAAAGGCCAAAGTGGAGCTTGCAAAGCTTGGATTCTCCTTCCCGGATTCCAAGGCAAACTTTTTATTTATCACCCATCCGGAGTATCAGGCAAAAGATCTGTTTCAGGCGCTCCGGGAAGAGGGCATTTATGTACGCTATTTTGCCCAGCCCAGAATCGATCATTACCTGCGGGTAACCATCGGAACCGACGGACAGATGGAAGCACTCTATGCATTCCTCCGCCAGTACATGGGAAAAGCGTAAAGCGTTACATAGTAGAAAGGAAATTTTTATATGGAAACATTGATGTCTGCAGTCATCGGTGCATTAAGCGGGAAAGCTTCCAGGGAGGTGATTGTATTTATCATCTCCATGATCCCGATTCTGGAGCTCCGCGGAGGCCTTCTGGCAGCGTCCGTGCTGAATATTGATATTGTCAAAGCCCTGTGGATCTGTATCCTGGGCAATGTGATCCCGGTACCCTTCATCCTTCTTCTGATCACGCCGGTCTTTAACTGGCTGAAGAAGAGAGAGACCTTCCGCCCGATGGTGGAGAAGATGGAGAACCGGGCGCTGAGCAAAAGAGAACAGGTAGAAAAATATGAGTTCTGGGGACTGGTCCTCTTTGTAGGCATTCCCCTGCCGGGAACCGGTGCATGGACCGGCTCTCTTCTGGCGGCTCTTCTTGGCATGAAGTTTAAGAAAGCATTTCCGGCGGTGGTGCTGGGAATCTTCCTTGCGTCGTTTATTATGTCCGTAGTATCCTATGGACTTCTGGGGGCGATTCTTCATTGATGAAGCTTTTTTTCGTGTATAATCCCATGTCCGGCAGAGGACAGATCAGGAATAAGCTGTTTGATATTGTAAATGTATTTTCAGAGGCAGGTTATGAGATCACCGTGCATCCCACTCGCGCGCCCAAAGACGCGACGGAGGTGGTGGCAGAACTTCCGGATACCTATGATCTGGTTGTCTGCAGTGGCGGTGACGGCACCATGGACGAAGTGGTGGAAGGGATGATGCGGCGGAAGAAAAAATTGCCGCTTGGCTATATCCCCTCCGGCACGGTCAACGATTTTGCCCGGAGTTTGAAGATTCCGCGCAATATGACGCATGCGGCAGAGGTGGCTGTTCACGGAAAAGATTTTATCTGCGACGTGGGAACCTTTAACGGTTCTCATTTCGTCTATATTGCGGCCTTTGGCATTTTTACGGATGTAGCCTATTCCACCAGCCAGGATGTGAAAAATGTGCTGGGAAATATGGCCTATCTCTTGGAAGGTGTCAAGCGGCTCACGAATATCCCGTCCTATCATGTCCGGCTGAAAAGTGCGGAATATGAAGGCGAGGGTGACTTTATCTTTGGCATGGTCACCAATTCCCGCTCCGTAGGCGGTTTTAAAAATATCATCGGACGGCATGTGCGTTTCGATGATGGAGTCTTTGAAGTGACCTTTGTGAGGACCCCGAAGACACCTCTGGAAGTACAGGAAATTCTGGCCGCCATTGTCTTAAAAGAGATGGATTCCAAATATATGGTGTCCTTCTGTACGGCAGATCTGGAGATCACGGCGGAGGAAGCCATTCCCTGGACACTGGACGGGGAGTATGGCGGCGAGTACGCAGATGTGGTCATAAAAAATCACCAGAAGGCCCTACTCATCAGGACAGGAAATTAGAAATAATTAACGAAAAAAAGAAAAACACTTGCATTTTTAAAGTTTATCGTGTATTTTTGTATACAACAAAGGGAAAACAAAAAGTTTTTCCGGCGAAGAACAGAATAACTTATGTTGAGAGAACAAAGGCGTTCCACCCATACGGGCGGAGCGTCTTTTTTTGTCTTTTTGTTGCTTTGCCAGTACCAAGGGAAAGGATGGAGAAAAAGTATGAGCGTAAATGTGGCTGAGGTATTTGGTCAGGACGTATTCAATGAGGCAGTCATGAAAGAGCGTCTGCCGGAAGTGACCTACAAGCAGATGGTAAAACTGATGGAGGAGGGCGGAGACGTCACCCTGGAGCTTGCGGACATTGTGGCAAAGGCCATGAAGGAATGGGCAATCGAGAAGGGGGCTACCCATTATACCCATATTTTCCAGCCCTACATCGTCAGCATCGGGGCAGAGAAGCATGATTCCTTCGCGGATATCCCCAAGGGCGGCAAGATCGAGAACAGCTTTTCAGGAAAAGACCTGATGATGGGGGAGCCGGACGCATCCTCATTCCCGTCAGGCGGACTGCGTGCCACCTGTGCAGCAAGAGGTTATACCGCATGGGATGTGGGATCACCGGCTTATGTAAAGGATGGCATCCTCTGCATTCCGACCGCATTCTGTTCCTACACCGGAGAGTCGCTGGATACCAAGACCCCGCTCCTGAAAGCATGTGATGCAGTGAGCAAGGCAGGTGTCCGTTTCGTAAGAATGTTCGGCAATACCGAGGCAAAGAAAGTACGTGCCTATGTAGGACCTGAGCAGGAATATTTCATTGTAAACCGTGAAAAATATCTGGAGCGTCCGGATCTGATTTATGCAGGACGTACCCTTTTCGGAGCACCGGCACCGAAAGGACAGGAGATGGAAGACCAGTACTTCGGACCGCTGAAAACCAAGATTGCAGATTTCATGGCAGATGTGGATGAGCAGCTGTGGAAACTGGGTATCACCGTGAAGACCCAGCACAACGAGGTAGCTCCCGGACAGCATGAGATCGCACCGATCTTCGCTCCCTCCGATGCGGCACTGGACAGCAACTTCCTGGTAATGGACGTATTGAAGAGCACCGCCACCAAACATGGCCTGGCCTGCCTGCTTCATGAGAAACCCTTCGCAGGTGTCAATGGTTCCGGTAAACACAACAACTGGTCCCTGGGTACCGACAATGGTGTGAACCTCTTCAAACCGGGCAAAGAGCCGAATAAGAACCTGCAGTTCCTGTTAGTGCTGGCATGCTTAATGGAAGCCGTGAAGAAACATTCCCTGCTTCTTCGTGCAGCGGCATCCAACACCGGTAACGATCACAGACTGGGAGCCAACGAGGCACCGCCGGCCATCATTTCCATTTACATGGGAGACCAGCTGGGCGAGATCGTGGATGCCATCGTAGCAGGCGTTCCGTTCGACAAACTGCCGTGCTCTACTGTAGGAACCCTGGACCTGGGTGTCAGCACCCTTCCGGTACTGCCGAAGGATCCGACCGACAGAAACCGTACTTCACCCTTTGCATTTACCGGCAACCGTTTCGAGTTCCGTATGGTGGCTTCCTCCGTATCCATCGGTGACGCCAACACCGTTATGAACTCCATGATGGCTGAGTCCTTCAACAAAGCATGCGACGCTCTGGAAGGAGCAGAGAACTTTGAGCAGGCTGTCATCGATTACATTTACAAGACCATGAAAGAGAACAAAGACATTGTCTTCAACGGCAACGGCTACTCTGACGAGTGGGTAGAAGAAGCTGCTAAGAGAGGTCTTCCGAATGTTAAGAGTATCGTAGATGCCATCCCGGCTTACGTAGAGCCGTCCACCATCGAGATGTTCGAGAAACTGGGTGTTCTCTCCGAAAGAGAGCTGGAAGCAAGAAAAGAGATCAAACTGGAAGAGTATGCAGGCCTCATCAATATCGAGGCACGGACTATGATCGATATGGCTTCCAAACTGTATATCCCGTCCGTTATCGCATTTGTCAACAGCGTGGCTTCCTCCATGAACACCGTTAAGAGTGCTTATGCGCAGGCTGATACTTCTGCTCAGCAGACCATTCTGGTGAAAGCAAGTTCCCTGCTTGCAGATGCTCAGAAAGCACTGGATGAGCTGAAGAAAGTAACCGACGCTGCTGAGACTGCAAAAGAATATCACGACACCGTCCTCCCGGCAATGGATGCCCTGAGAGCTCCGATCGATGAGCTGGAGACCATCGTGGACAGCGAGTACTGGCCGGTACCGACCTATGGCGAGCTGATGTTTGAGGTCTAAAAGAATATTGCAAAACCCCGGTGCTGCTCAAACACCGGGGTTTTCTTTTGCTTTGATAACTGCTATAATAACCTCATTGAGAGACTTTCCATGAGGAGGAACGAAGATGAAAGTAGGATTTGGCTGTGACCATACAGCAATTGACCTGAAAAAAGAACTGATGGACTACATGACCGAGAAAGGTTATGAGTGCGTGGACTACGGCGCATACGACGCAAGCGTCCGTGTAGATTACCCGGATCAGGGACAGAAAGTGGCAGAGGCCATCATCGCAGGCGAGATTGAGAAAGGCGTCCTGATCTGCGGAACCGGAATCGGCATTTCCCTGGCGGCCAACAAAGTACCGGGCATCCGCGCAGCAGTCTGCAGCGAGCCCTATTCTGCAGAGATGACCGTGAGACATAACAACGCACAGATCATCGCATTCGGCGCCCGCGTCGTTGGAAACGAGCTGGCGAAGAAGATTCTGGATGCATTCTTCGGCGCCAAATTCGAAGGCGGCAGACATGCAGAGCGTGTACAGAAGATCTGCGACATCGAGAAGAAATATAATAAATAAGAAGAGAAAATACCGGGACAGTTTCTGTTGGAACTGCCCCGGTATTTTTTGCCTGGAGACCCACACTTTTGCCGAAAGGCAGGAACTTTTTCCGGCCCAACCAGATATACGCCCACGACCCTCTGAAAAATCGCGATTTGGGCAGCGAGACAGGAATTTTCGCGGCATTTTTTTGAAATAGACCCAGGCCAAGGCCCAGCACCTCCCCCCGCGCCAGGTTGAAATAGCCCCCTCGCCAACCCCATCCCTTTAGCCACCCCGCGCCACAAACACCCCCACGGTTGATTCATGCGCGAAAAAGGTCGATTCATGACAAATCCCCTGCCAATCCCCATCTCTATGGTATGATAAGACAGAAAGAAACTTGATTTTTCTGTACACAGATAAGATAATAGAAACATGAGTTTCCGCTTACAGCGTACAGCCGTAAGACGGAGTTTAAGAGAGGAACATGGATGAAGAAAATTGCTGTCTGTGAAGATAACAAATTAGACAGGGAAATATTGAAGACCATGCTGCAGAACTATTTCGAGAACAGGCGGGAAGAAGTGGCGGTGCTGGAATACAGTTCCGGCGAGGAGATGCTGACAGCCATAGAAGATAATAATATCTCAGTTGATCTCATATTTCTCGACATCTACATGAAAGAACTCGACGGAATGGAGACCGCCAGAAAAATCAGACAGTTTGGCGGGAATATGCCCATTATATTTTCGTCGGCGTCCGCAGAGTTTGCCCTGCAGAGCTATGATGTGGAAGCGGCGGGCTATCTGCTCAAGCCGCTGGACAAAGAAAAGCTGGGCTTCATTCTGGACAGAATATTGAAATTCTGCACAGGAAAACGAATCGCCGTAAAAGTCAGACGGCAGTACCGTTACCTCTGCACCGATGAGATCGTCTATGTGGACAGCGACAAACACACCATCACCTTTTATCTGGCCGACGGTTCGAAAGTGACCACTACGGAAAAGATGGGAGCGGTGGAAAAAGCCATCCAGGAGACCCGGTTTATCAGATGCCACCAGAGCTATCTTCTGAACATGGACTATGTGAAAGACGTGCAGGAAGACTTCATTCTGAAGGACGGAACGCGGATTCCCATCCGTGTCAGGGGCCGGAAAGAAATGATCGACCGCTATCATGAATATTTTAAGAAAAATTTGTCGAATGCATAATGTGACAAAAAGTCCTTATTTGCCTATTGTGACAGAAAAACTGCGGAATATGCAGAAAAAGGGAAGAAGAGCGATTTTTTGATATAATGATTATGTATAATTATTTAAAAATGCAGCAGTTTTAGTGAGAAGAAAATGCTAATAGTTTCTATGAATGGCGAAGCTGCCTGTATCAGTTTATGCAGGCGGCTTTTCTCATGCGAGAGACGAGATGGAGAATACAGATGATTCAACTGTTTTTAAAGAACAAAATTGCAGTAGGGCTTACAGGAGTGGTGCTGGCTGCCACTGTCGGGATGACAGCGGGAGGCGTCGTGCTGAGCCGCCAGGCGAAGGACAGGTTCCAGACCGGCGGTTATGTGCTGAACGTAACAGAGGATGACAATCATGCAGCGGTCGCAGAACGGATGCAGTTCGGAGCCGGAGAGGAGATCTGTATCAGCGCTGACGGCAGTCTGCTGCTAAAAGATGCAGACCAGAATGAAACAAAGACCATGGCGGATAGTTTTGTTCATTATGAAGATGAATCGGTCGCATCGGTTGACGGCATGCTGCTCACCGATCTGGATGAGTTCCGGAACGGATTGATGGACAGCTACTACCTGGATCAGTTCATGGCGCTGTCAAAGACAGACAGCGGATATGTTATTGCAAATAATGCTGCAGAATTGCAGTTTCAAAATTTTCTCTTAAAAAAACCCTTTCCGTTGAGAAAGGGTCAGAAAAGGGAGGATGCCGGAGACTGCTTCTCCGGCATTATTATGAAAAAGTTTATTTAAAAGTATTAGCTGGCTTGCTTTGTTTGTTTTGATGGTTTTATTATATGCAACAATCGTGAAGGAATCGTGTGCATATCGTGAACCTTTTTTGAAAGATAAATGAACAAATTATGAACACGCGCC
>CAVCTH010000006.1:0-32827 GCA_963604695.1 Clostridiales bacterium
ACCTGGATTTTGCTGAGAATATGACATTAAGACATATTCCATTAACCATGCAGGACTGGGAAAAACGACTTAATAGCTTTATTGAAATGTTTGATTATGGCATTTTACAGGATGCAGGTAAGGTGTCAGCTGAAATCGCAAAGCTTCATGCGGAAACGGAATTTGAAAAATACAGGATCATTCAGGACAGACTGTTTATGTCTGACTTTGATAAGTATATGTTGGAATTAGAAGAAAATGCAAAGAAATAATTAAACATTTTAATCGTGTGCAATTCGAGGCGGTTTGCATATTTTGAAATTTAACTCTGTAGAAAAACAACAGGTGCCGGAAATGGAAAAATGTTGTATGATAGGAGCATAAGAAGAAAAGGAGGGCAGAAACTATGCCTTGTACTACTATATTAGTTGGAAAAAATGCCTCTTACGATGGCTCTACCATGATTGCCAGAAATGACGATTCCTGTTCAGGAAGATTCACCCCGAAGAAATTCGTGGTGGTTCATCCGGAGGAGCAGCAGAAACATTATAAATCCGCGATTTCCCATGTGGAGATTCCGCTTCCGGAGCATCCCATGCGTTACACGTCCATGCCCAATGCACTGGAAGGAGAGGGTATCTGGGCAGCCAGCGGCGTCAATGAAGCCCATGTGGGAATGACCGCTACGGAGACCATCACCTCCAATCCCAGAGTGCTGGGAGCAGATCCGCTGGTAGAGGGCGGCATCGGTGAGGAAGATATTGTATATCTGGTACTTCCCTACATTCACAGCGCGCGGGAAGGCGTGCTGCGTCTGGGAAGTCTGCTGGAGCAGTACGGAACTTATGAAATGAACGGCATTGCTTTTCAGGATCAGGACGAAATCTGGTGGCTGGAGACCATTGGCGGCCATCACTGGATTGCAAGAAAAGTGCCGGATGATGTATATGTGGTTATGCCGAACCAGCTGGGCATCGACGCCTTCGATCTGGAGGACGCCTTCGGCGCACAGAAGGAGCATCTGTGTTCCGCAGATATGAGAGAATTTATCCGGAAATACCATCTGGATCTTTCCCAGGACGGCGTGCTCAATCCGAGAGACGCTTTTGGAAGCCATGATGATGCAGATCATGTGTACAATACACCCCGTGCCTGGTTTATGGAGCGTTATCTGAATCCCACGACCTGGAACTGGGATGGCCCGGATGCAGATTACACGCCGGTATCCGACGATCTGCCCTGGTGCATGGTGCCGGAGAAGAAGATTACGGTAGAGGACGTAAAATACGTACTGTCCTCTCATTTCCAGGGAACACCTTATGATCCCTATGCCGCTTATGGCGATAAAACCATGAAGGGCGCTTACCGTTCCATCGGTATCAACCGGAACGATTTCGTGTCTGTCATTCAGATGCGCCCGGATCAGAAAAAATATCACAGCACCATTGAGTGGGTGGCATTTGCCTCCAATGCATTCAATGTGCTGGCTCCTTTCTATGCAGATGTGGAGGAGACACCGGATTACCTGTCCAACACGACTGCAGAGGTTTCCACCGATAACTTCTACTGGTGCAGCCGGATGATCGCGGCCATGGCAGATGCGTCCTACCGCACTTCCATTTTCCATATTGAGCGGTATCAGGAGAGCGTCATGGCAAAAGGTCACGCGCTGATCAACGAATACGACGAGCTGCTTGAGCAGGAACAGGATCCGGCAAAGCAGATGCAGCTGAAGACAGAGGCAAATCAGAAGATTGCCGAGATGCTCAAAAAAGAGACGGCGTCCACGCTGGATAAAGTGCTCTATGAACTGAGCAACCAGATGAAAAATGCCTACTCCCGGTCTGACGCATAAGCAGGAAGGAAACAGTCATGATAAAGATTGATCTGATTACCGGATTTTTAGGAGCCGGTAAGACCACTTTTCTGAAAAAATATGCCCGCTATCTTCTGGATCAGGGACTGAATATCGGGATTCTGGAAAATGATTTCGGAGCAGTCAATGTGGATATGATGCTCTTAAAGGATCTGGAAGAAGATCATTGTGAGCTTGAAATGGTGTCCGGCGGATGCGATGCGGACTGCCACCGGAGAAGATTTAAGACAAAACTCATTGCCATGGGAATGTGCGGCTATGACCGCGTCTTAGTGGAGCCGTCCGGTATTTTTGATGTGGACGAGTTCTTTGATGCGCTGCGGGAAGAGCCGTTGGATCAGTGGTATGAGATCGGCAGCGTCATTGCCGTGGTGGACGCAGGTCTGGAACCGGAGCTTTCCAAGGAGGAAGAATATGTACTGGCATCCGAGGTGGCAGATGCAGGCTGTGTGATCTTAAGCAGAAGCCAGCTGGTGCCGGAGGAGAAGCAGAAAGAAACCATTGCTCATATCAACCGTTCCATGGAACAGGTAAAATGCAGCCGCCGGTTTGACCAGGAGATTATTAACAAAGACTGGGATCGCCTGACGGATGCGGATTTTGAGCAGATCAGAAATTCCGGCTATGTGATGGCGGACTTTGCAAAGCTGGGATTTCAGAAGGAGGAAGTATTTTCTTCCTTAAGCTTCCTGAACGTACAGATAGATGAAAAGAAACTGAGAAAAATCGTGGAACAGCTGTTTTCGTCTACAGAAGCAGGACAGGTTCTTCGGGTAAAAGGCTTCTGGCAGCAGGACGGGCAATGGATGGAATTGAATGCCACCTCCCGCAGTATAACGGTTGGCCCGGTGCCGGCAGGGCAGCAGGTGCTGATTGTCATTGGAGAAAATCTTTCCCGGGATGTGATTTCCGGAATGATTGAAGGAGAATAAGGAAAAACTGAGGAGTAAATCATGTATATTATCGCGGGCCTGGGAAATCCGGGCGGAAAATATGAGAAGACCAAACACAATATGGGCTTTCAGGTCATTGATCTGCTGGCCGACAAATATCATATAGATATGAACCAGAAAAAACACAAAGCCATCTGCGGAACCGGCGTTATTGAAGGCGTGAAGGTGCTGCTCTTAAAACCCCAGACCTTTATGAACTTAAGCGGGGAGAGCATCCGCGAGGCAGTGGATTTTTATAAAATTGATCCGGAGACAGAGCTGATTGTCATTTACGATGATATTTCTCTGGCACCTGGTCACTTAAGAATCAGGAAAAAAGGCAGCGCCGGAGGACACAACGGCATTAAAAATATTATCCAGCATCTGGGAACCCAGGTATTCCCGCGGATCCGTGTGGGTGTAGGTGAAAAGCCCGAAGGATGGGATCTGGCAGACTATGTGCTGAGCGGATTTTCCAAAGAGGATGAGGCGTTGGTGAAAGATGCCTGGGGACGGGCCGTGGAAGCAGCGGCAGTCATGCTGACCGACGGGCCGGAGAAAGCCATGAACGAGTTTAATTAGGTATTAGGGGGATTTCATGAACACATTTTATGAACCGCTGCTTCAGATGGAGGCCTTCGATCAGATCAGGGAGGCGCTGAAGAAAGAGGAACGGCTGCAGCTCATTACCGGCTGTGTGGATTCCCAGAAAACCCATCTGATGTACGGACTTGGCCGGGATTACCCGGTGAAGCTGATCCTTACCTACAGTGAATTAAAAGCAAAGGAAATTTTCGAGGAATATCAGACGCTGAAGGAAGACGTCTTTTATTATCCGGCGAAGGATTTCCTCTTCTTTCATGCAGATATTCAGGGAAATGAACTGCTGCGGCAGCGGGTGATGGCGGTGAGTCGTTTGTTGGAAAAGGGCGAGGCGGTCATTGTCACAACTCTGGACGGCTGTATGGATCCGCTGCTTCCCCTGGAAACGTTGAGAAGCTTTGTCATGAACATCGGCGTCGGCAGCGTGCTGGAGACCGAGGCGGTGAAGCTGCGTCTGGTCCGCATGGGATATGAGCGGGTCGGACAGGTGGAGATGCCGGGACAGTTTGCCATCCGCGGAGGCATCATTGATATTTATCCGCTGACAGAAGAATACCCGGTCCGTGTGGAGCTGTGGGATGACGAGGTGGATTCCATCCGAAGCTTCGATGCGGAGAGCCAGCGTTCCCTGGAAAATCTGGACGAACTGACCCTTTATCCGGCAGCGGAATTAAACCCGGAGGAGCAGCATTGTGAGGGCGTGAGCCTTCTTGACTATATGAAATCTTTTTCTTCCCTTGTCTTTCTGGACGAGGGCGGTCGCCTGCTGGAGCGGGGCGAGACCGTAGAAAAAGAGTACATGCAGAATTATGAAAATCGCATGGAAAAAGGCGAGATTCCCAAGAACCAGCCAAAGGAGATTTTCACCTGTGCGGAAATGGTTCATCGGCTGAACCACGTGCGGGGAGCAGCGCTTGGAACTCTGGAGACACCGGAAAAACGGCTGGAGTTTCATAACCGGTTCAGTATGGATACCCGTTCCGTCCAGCCATATAACAATCATTTTGAACTTCTGGTGAAAGACTTAAAGCGCTGGAAGAAGGAAAAATACCGGGTGATTCTGCTCTGCGCTTCCCGTACCAGAGGACGCCGTCTGGCAGAGGATCTCTTAAAGGAAGATCTCAATGGATTTTACAGCGAGGACCCGGAGCGTGTAGTACAGCCCGGTGAAATCATGGTGGTCCATGGAAATGTAAAACGGGGCTATGAGTATCCGCTCATCCGTTTTGCAGTAATTTCCGAGACCGATGTCTTTGGACAGGAGAAGAAAAAAGTCCGGAAAAAGCACCGGGCTTATGAAGGCCGGAAGATTGCAAGCTTTACGGATCTTTCCGTGGGCGATTACGTGGTTCATGAAAATCACGGCCTTGGTATTTACCGTGGCATCGAGAAGATTGAGGTCGATCACACGGTAAAGGATTACATGAAAATCGAGTACAGCAAGGGTTCCTTCCTTTATATACTGGCAACCCAGCTGGACGTCATTCAGAAATACAGCAGTTCTGAGGCAAATAAGACGCCGAGGCTCAACACTTTGGGCGGCGCGGACTGGAAGAAGACCCGGACCAAAGTAAAAGGCGCCGTTCAGGAAGTGGCAAAAGACCTGGTGGAACTCTATGCGGCGCGGCAGGCGGAGAAGGGCTATGTATACGGCCCGGACACGGTGTGGCAGCGGGAGTTTGAGGAACTGTTTCCTTATGAAGAGACGGAAGATCAGCAGCGGGCTATTCAGGATACGAAAAATGATATGGAAAGTGAGAAGATCATGGACCGTCTGGTCTGCGGTGACGTAGGCTACGGAAAGACCGAGGTAGCCATCCGGGCCGCATTCAAAGCCGTGCAGGAAAGCCGCCAGGTAGTGTACCTGGTGCCTACGACGATTCTGGCCCAGCAGCACTATAATACCTTTGTGCAGCGTATGAAAGAATTTCCGGTGCGAGTGGATCTTCTCTGCCGTTTCCGCACACCGACCCAGCAGAAGAAGACCATTGAAGATCTGAAAAAAGGACTGGTGGACATTGTCATCGGAACCCACCGGGTGCTTTCCAAAGATGTGGAATATAAGGATCTGGGACTTCTGATTATCGACGAGGAACAGCGGTTTGGTGTGGCAGATAAGGAGAAGATCAAGAAGCTCCGCACCAACATTGACGTGCTGACCCTGACGGCGACGCCCATTCCCCGTACCCTTCACATGAGTCTTGCGGGAATCCGGGATATGAGCGTACTGGAAGAACCGCCTATGGACCGTATGCCCATTCAGACTTATGTCTGTGAATATGACGAGGAAATGGTGCGGGCAGCCATTCACCGGGAACTGGCCCGGGAAGGACAGGTATATTATGTCTATAACCGGGTGGAGACCATCGCAGAAACCGCAGCCAGAATTCAGACCCTGGTACCGGAGGCAAATGTGGCGTTTGCCCACGGCCAGATGAAGGAACATGAGCTGGAGCGGATTATGTATGATTTCATTCAGGGGGAGATTGATGTGCTGGTGGCGACCACCATCATCGAGACCGGAATGGATATTTCCAATGTAAATACCATTATTATCCACGATGCAGACAATATGGGACTCTCCCAGCTGTATCAGCTGAGAGGGCGCGTGGGCCGTTCCAACCGGACTGCCTATGCATTTCTCATGTACAAGAGAGACAAGATGCTCAAAGAGGTGGCGGAAAAGCGTCTTCACGCCATTCGGGAGTATTCGGATCTGGGAAGCGGCTTCAAGATCGCCATGCGTGACATGGAGATCCGTGGCGTCGGCACGCTTCTGGGACAGCGGCAGCATGGACACATGCAGGCAGTAGGTTACAATCTTTACTGTAAAATGTTAAATGAAGCAGTTCTGAGGTTAAAGGGCAATAAAGCTGTGGACGAGGACGATTTCGAGACCGTAGCGGACATTCAGATCGATGCGTTCATCCCTGATTCTTATATTAAAAATGAAGCGTTGAAGCTGGATATTTACCGGCGGATCGCAGCCATTGAAGGGGAAGAGGAGCGGGATGATATGCTGGAAGAGCTGATCGACCGTTTCGGGGAACCGCCGACAGCGGTTATGAACCTTCTGGCCATTACCCTTCTCCGGGGAAGAGCCCACAGTCTTTATATTAAGGAAGTGCAGACCCGTCCTGACCGTGTGACTCTGACCATGTATGAGAAAGCAAAGATCCGCGTGGAGCGGATTCCGGAGCTTCTGGAGCGCATGGGCGGCAACATGACCTTCCGGAAAACAGATCCGCCTCAGTTTGTCTGCCAGTTAAAAGGCGGCACACGGAGATTTTCCGGTTCCCTGCTGGAAATTACCGGAGAGATCCTCACGGAAATGGAACTGCTGAAGGAACAGGAGGCCAAATGAAAAAACTGATTGTAACATTTCTGTGCATGACACTTTTTCTGGGCGGCTGCGGTTCTGCGGCAGCCACCGGAAATAATACGGAACAGACGGCATTTACCATCAATGGAGAAGAGATCAGTCTCCGGGAGTGGAATTTTTATATTCGGATGAACCAGATGATCTGGGAAAAAGACGATCTGGAAGAAGCCGGGGATGACATGTGGAGCCAGGAAGTCTCCGATGACGGAACCACGCTGGCAGACAGCCTGAAAGAACAGGTGCTGGATACCATTGTGCAGATTCATTTGATGAACCAGCATGCAGAAGAATACGGCGCGACGCTTACGGATGCGGACGAGACGGAACTTGCGACACGGGCGAAAGATTTCATGGAAAACTATCATGAAAAGCTGCTGGAATTTGCCGGCGCGGACGAGGATTTTGTAAAAGAAAAACTTACCGAAACCCGTCTCTCCGAAAAAGTGGCGGAAGTGATCGCGGAGAATTATGAACCGGAGTTAAAAGAAGAAGACTATCACCGGGAAGGTATCTGCTATGTGTTGATTTCCACCACAGGGCTCCGGGATGAGGATGGAACGGTCACACCATTTTCAGAAGAAGAGGTGGCGCGGCGTACCGCTCTGGCTTTTTCCCTGGCGGAAGAGGCGAGACAGACAGGAAGCCTGAAGATTTCAGCGGAAGCGGAAGACTTAACGCCCATCGAATCCAGTATGGGAAATACCAATGAAGGGGATGGACAGGAGCCCCTCATGCTGGATGCGGCAAGAGCGCTGGAAGTGGGAGCGATTTCCGATCCCATAGAGACCGAAGAAGGATGGTTCCTGGTGCAGCACACCAGCGATGAAGATGCGGATGGCACGGAATACTGGAAAGAGTACCTGACGGAGCAGGAGAGAGAATCTTATTGCAGCGGTATTTACCAGGGCTGGAAAGACCAGGCTGATATCGAACTTCATCAGGATGTGATGGATACCGTAATTGTGAACGAAGTATTAAAAGAGTTGCTTTAACGTTGGAAAAAGCATATAATCAAAGGAAAACACGTATTTAGGAGGACATATATTATGAAGAAGAGAACCGTGTGCCTTATCGCACTCATGTCCGCGATGACCATGGCACTGACCGGTTGCTCCGTCGGAAACAGTGTAAATAATTCCGCAGAGGCAGCAAATGTGGATGGAGTATCCATTCCGCTGGGAGAGGTGAATTTTTATCTGCGTTATCAGCAGACCCAGATGTCTATGTACAGCGGATATTTTGGTGAGGATTTCATGAACCAGGATCTCACAGGAACGGGAAGCATTTACGGAGAGACCGTAAAAGATACCGTCGTGCAGACACTGGAAGAATATTATCTGGTTGAGGCGCATGCAGAGGATATTGGTATTTCTCTGACAGACGAGGACAAGGCAGCGGCAGAGGAGGCAGCAGATGCATTCCTGGCAGCCAACGACAGCAAGACGCTGCAGGCTATGTCCGCAGATAAAGAGACCGTTACCCATGTACTGGAGCTGATGGCTCTGCAGAACAAGGCTTATGAGGACCGCGCAGCAACCATCGATACCAACGTAACCGATGAGGAAGCAGCACAGAAGACCATTACCTATGTGCGTTCTTCCACCAACGGAACGACCGATGAGAATGGGGATACCGTAGACCTGACTGATGAGGAGCTGGCAGCGAAGAAAGATGTTCTGAACCAGATCCGTGACGAGGCAGGTGCAGACGGCGATCTGGATGCTGCAGCAGAGAATCATGATCTGAGCGCAGTTACCACCAGCTATGGTGCAGATGATGAGAACCTGAATGAAGATGTGAAGGCAGCGGCAGAGACCCTGTCCGACGGCGAATATGCAGATATCGTTGAAGGTGACAACGCTTATTATCTGGTTCGTATGGATTCCACCTTTGACAGAGAAGCAACGGACAATCACAAACAGGTAATCCTGACCCAGCGGGAAAGAGATGCTTATACCGCATGGGTAGATTCCCTGAAGGAAAATGCAGAAATCACCACCAATGATAATGCGCTGGCAAAACTGACATTTGAGCGCGTATTTACCCAGACAAGCGCAGATACTACAGATGATTCGTCATCTGAATCTGATGAAGCAGAAGAAAACGCGCAGTAGAGGGCGCGTGATATAAGGGGAGATTATCATGAGTACAACACAGAATCTGACACTGTTAACTGATCTGTATGAGTTGACCATGATGCAGGGGTATTTAAAGAATCCGGTACAGGAGACCGTTATCTTTGACGTTTTCTATCGGAATAATCCCTGTGGAAATGGATTCGCCATTGCAGCAGGTCTGGACCAGATGATTGATTACATTAAGAACCTTCGGTTTGAGAAGGACGATCTGGATTATCTGAAGAGCCTGGGAATTTTCGATGATGAATTTCTGGCTTATCTGGCAGACTTCCACTTCAGCGGAGATATCTATGCGATTCCGGAAGGAACCGTTGTATTTCCGAGAGAGCCGCTGGTAAAAGTGATTGCGCCGATTATGGAAGCGCAGCTGGTAGAGACCGCAATTCTGAACATTATCAACCATCAGAGCCTGATTGCCACCAAAGCAGCCAGAGTTGTCAACGCTGCCCGCGGTGACGGAATCATGGAGTTTGGCTTAAGAAGAGCGCAGGGACCGGATGCCGGAACCTATGGTGCAAGAGCCGCTGTCATCGGTGGATGTATCGGTACTTCCAATGTGCTGACCGGTAAACTGTTCGATGTTCCGGTACTTGGAACCCATGCACACAGCTGGATTATGAGCTTTCCGGATGAGTACACGGCATTCAAGACCTACGCAGAACTGTATCCGAATGCATGCACCCTTCTGGTAGACACCTACGACACCCTGAAATCCGGTGTTCCCAATGCCATCCGTGTATTTAAGGAAATGCAGGAAGCAGGCAAGTTAAGCGGCCGCTATGGTATCCGTCTGGACAGCGGTGACCTGGCATACCTTTCCAAAGAAGCGCGGAAGATGCTGGATGCAGCCGGATTTGAGGATGCAGTCATTGCAGCATCCAGTGACCTGGATGAATACCTCATCGACAGCCTGAAGAGCCAGGGCGCAGCCATCACCTCCTGGGGTGTGGGCACCAACCTGATCACTTCCAAGGACTGCCCGGCATTCGGCGGTGTGTATAAGCTGGCAGCAGTAAAGACCGGCGACGGCGAGTTCGTTCCGAAGATTAAATTATCCGAGAATACCGAGAAAATCACCAATCCGGGAAATAAGACTGTATACCGTATTTACGAGAAGGCAAACGGCAAACTGAAAGCCGACCTGATCAGCCTGGTAGATGATGTATTTGACGAGTCCAAAGACCTGGTGATCTTTGATCCGCAGGCCACCTGGAAGAAGACCCATTTAAAGGGCGGTACCTACACCATGAAAGAGCTTATGGTGAAAGTGTTCGATAAAGGAAACTGCATTTACGAATCTCCGTCCGTCATGGAGATCCGGGAGTTCTGTAAGAAAGAACAGGAGACCTTATGGGATGAGACCAGACGTCTGGTAAATCCGCATGAGGTTTATGTAGACCTTTCCGACCGGCTGTATGCTATGAAGACAAAGCTTCTGAACGAGATGCATCCGGGAGACTAAAACAGCAGATCTATCCTGCCGAAGTGTTATGATAAAACTGAACAATGAAGACTTGAGTTTTCAAAGACTGCATGGCAAAACGAGGTGAAGATCCGGATGCATATAAATCCAGATCTTACAAATACTAGATATAGACAGACTACGGAAACAAATGATTGACTGAATTTGAGACATTGGAGGAACATGATATGAAAGCAACTGGAATTGTAAGGCGGATAGACGATCTGGGAAGAGTGGTAGTACCGAAGGAAATCCGGCGTACCCTCAGAATCCGGGAAGGAGACCCGCTGGAGATCTTTACAGATCGGGAAGGCGAGATCATTCTGAAAAAATATTCTCCTATTGGAGAGCTGGGCACATTTGCACAGCAGTATGCGGACAGCCTGGCACAGACCACCGGTTACACCGTTTTTGTGACAGACCGTGACAGCGTCATTGCCTGTGCAGGCGGCAGCAAGAAAGATTATCTGGGAAAAGGAATCAGCCCGGAACTGGAAGAGGCTATTCAGAACCGGGAAATGGTACAGGCCCTCTCCGGTGAGAAGAATTTTATTCCGGTCATCCCGGACCGGATGGAAGGAACAGGTGCACAGACCCTGGTTTCTGTCATCTGTGAAGGTGACGCTATCGGATCGGTAATGCTGTATGCCAGAGAGGCAAAGACAAAGATGGGAGAGACGGAACAGAAGCTGGCAGCCACGGCGGCTGCATTTCTGGGAAGACAGATGGAACAGTAAAATAGAAAGACAGATACAAAAAGGCTCCGGAAAAATTTTCCGGAGCCTTTTGCTATGGTCAATTAAAGTTCAGTTTCCTCATTAAGAAGCGGCTTCATATTGTTCAGGCTGATTAACAGGGTAGAAGTATTATGAAGCAGTGCGGAAGTGGTCGGCTGCAGGATGCCTGCAACGCCAAGTCCGATGAGTCCGGTGTTGAATCCAACGATGGTACGATAGTTCCGATGGATTCGTTTCATCAGACGATTGCTTAAGTTCTTCAGGATGACCAGCTGATACAGATCATCGGCTGCTACGGTAATGTCTGCGATCTCTCTTGCGATCTCAGCGCCGTCGCTGACAGCCACACCGGCGTCTGCAGCGGACAATGCCGGGGAATCGTTGATTCCGTCACCAACCATGATGACTTTGCTTCCCTTTGCTTTCTGACGCTCAATGTAATTTGCCTTATCTTCCGGCAGTACCTCAGAATAATACTCGTCAACACCCACACGTTTTGCAATGGCAGCGGCAGTACGCTCACTGTCTCCGGTCATCATAACCACGTGCTTAATGCCAGCGGCCTTCAGGGCACGGACAGCATCTGCTGCTTCCGGACGAAGCGGATCTTCAATGCAGATGACAGCGGCCAGCTCATTGTCGATGGCCATATACAGATGGGAGTATTCCGTAGGAAGACTTTCGAATTTCTCTACCTGATCTTCCGGAATATGGCATCCCTCATCCTCAAATACGAAATGATAACTTCCGATGATGACTTTGTGGTCGTCGATGGAAGAAGAAATTCCGTGAGCGACAATGTAATTTACTTTGGAATGCATTTCGTCGTGGTCAAGAGAACGCTGTTTTGCTGCAGTAACGACTGCTTTTGCCATGGAGTGCGGGAAATGCTCTTCCAGGCAGGCAGCGATACGAAGCATCTCTTCCTTGCTGCTTCCGTTGAAGACTGCAATATCTTTCACAGTCGGTTTTGCTTTGGTCAGAGTACCGGTCTTGTCGAAGACGATGGTATCTGCAGCGGCAACCGCCTCCAGGAATTTTCCACCCTTTACGGTAATGTGATGGGACTGAGCCTCACGGATGGCGGACAGAACGGAGATCGGCATCGCCAGCTTCAGTGCACAGGAGAAATCAACCATCAGAACAGCCAGTGCCTTGGTGGTGTTTCTCGTGAGCAGCCAGGTGAGAACAGTTCCGCCTAAGGTATAAGGAACCAGACGGTCTGCCAGAGACTCGGCTTTGCTCTCCACGCCGGATTTCAGCTTCTCGGAATCCTCGATCATAGTTACAATCTTCTCAAATCTGGTGGAACCGGAAACAGCTTTGACCTCGATGGTCAGCTCGCCCTCTTCCGGAACGGTTCCAGCATAGACGTAAGTTCCATGATCTTTTCTGACCGGCTCAGACTCTCCGGTAAGGGATGCCTGGTTGACCGTTGCCTCGCCGTCGCATACGATGCCGTCAAACGGGATGACATTACCCATGCGGACAATGACTTCGTCGCCTGGCTTGATATCTCTTGCAGAAACCAGAATTTCCTGGTCGTCTTTCTTTAACCATACCTTGCTGACGTTCAGGGACATGCTTCGCGCCAGGTCGTCGACAGATTTCTTATGGGTCCACTCTTCCAGCAGTTCACCGATTCCCAGCAGGAACATAATGGAGCTTGCTGTGGTGAAGTCGGCACGGAAAACGGAAACGCCGATGGCGGTTGCATCCAGCACCTCTACTTCCAGTTTCCGTTGAGCCAGGCATTTGAGTCCCTTCCATATATAATGGATGGATTTAAATGCTGCGTAAGCAGCCCGGATCGGATAAGGAAGGAACAGCTTGCTTCCTGCCCGCAGAACTACTTTCTGAACCAGCTTCTCCTGATAAGTACTGTTCAGCTCCCGGCCGGAATGAGCCAGCAGATCTGCCGGAACATCCGTGGTCTGATACTGGAACACACGCAGTGCCTGCAGCAGTGCTTCTCTGTCTCCTTTATAGGAAATAGAAGCGTCGCAGGTCCACTCAAATACTTTCGCGGAAGTAACGCCCGGGAGATTCTCTATATAATAAAGAAGAGTATCTGCTTCCTCATAGGACATGCGGGATTGTACCATATGAATACGGAGGCGGCCCCTGATGTCGTGTTTAATAATGAATTTCATGTTTTCCTCCAATAAAAGACGGAGCTGTTAAGCAGCTCCGTCAGTATGCATACAGATTATTCTGCGTCTTCCACAGTCTCAGTCTCAGCTTCCTGTACACATGCAGCTTCCTGTGCTGCTCTGTCCTCGTTGATCTGTTTTGCTTCTGCCAGGATGTCCTCAGCATTCTCCTGAACAGTAGTAGCAGTCTTCATTACGCACTCTTTTGCACGAAGAACAGCTGCGGTGCAGTTGGTGTATACTTTGCGGGCATCTTTACTGGAAAGTACCTGGATACCTGCGGTTCCGAACAGAACGCCACCTGCAAAAAGTCCGATTTTTTTCATTTTGGAAATGTCTAACATAATTGTAGTCCTCCTGTGTTGTATTATAATATAGAAATTATTAGTTTCAACCGCTTTGGTTTACCACTCATGATAGTGATGAAAGGCCGGTTAGTCAATTGAAACAGCAAAAATTGAAAAAAATTATCAAAATTGCACAAAAACAAAAAGTACGGTATTTACATGGAAAAAATCCTTGACGGCGTATGAGAGTCTGTGATATAGTAGACAGGCGAATGGAAGTTTAGGCTTTTTTTTTATGCCTAAAATTGATGGTTTTCGCAGGACCATCAGACAAAAAAGTATAAAAAAGCGAG
Organism: Clostridiales bacterium; assembly: GCA_963604695.1. Taxonomy (GTDB): domain Bacteria; phylum Bacillota; class Clostridia; order Lachnospirales; family Lachnospiraceae; genus Hominiventricola. Next base: position 13,903 of record CAVCTH010000006.1, read on the forward strand.
GTGGAAAGTTGTGCGCGTAAAGATCACATTGGCATGTACGGAGTGCAAACAGCGTAACTACAACATGACCAAAGAAAAGAAGAATCACCCGGACAGAATGGAAACCAAGAAGTACTGTCGTTTCTGCAAGAGACATACTCTTCATAAGGAGACGAAGTAATCTGCCCCAAAGGTAAAGGAAGTGACAAGATGGGAGAAACGAAGAATGCCCCGAAGGCCCAGAAGACAAGCTGGTTCAAAGGCATGAAAGCCGAGTTCAGGAAAATTGTGTGGCCAGACCAAAAATCACTTACGAAACAGACCATTGCGGTAGTCAGCGTTTCTGTTGCATTGGCTCTCATTATTAAAATACTGGATATGGTCATGACCTTTGGAATTGACCGGCTGTTGACTTTATAATTGGAAAGGTTGGTTGTATGTCAGAGACAAACTGGTATGTAGTCCATACCTACTCAGGATATGAGAATAAGGTAAAGGCTAATATTGAGAAAACCATTGAAAACAGACATCTTGAGGATCAGATCCTTGAGGTCAGAGTTCCGATGCAGGACGTGGTTGAGTTAAAGGATGGCGCAAGCCGTCAGGTTCAGAAAAAGATGTTTCCGGGATATGTTCTGATCAACATGGTCATGAACGACGACACCTGGTATGTAGTTCGCAATACCAGAGGCGTGACCGGCTTCGTTGGACCGGGATCCAAACCAGTTCCGCTTACGGAAGAGGAAATGAGACCGCTTGGGGTTCAATCGGATTCCGTGCAAATTGATTTTGCGGAAGGTGACAATGTAGTTGTTACGGGTGGCGTATGGAAGGATACCGTTGGAGTCATCCAGGCCATCAATGAGAACAAACAGAGTGTGACGATTAACGTCGACCTGTTCGGTCGTGAAACACCGGTAGAAATAAGTTTCACAGAAATTAAGAAGATGTAAATGGTTCGCGAAAAACTGTAGATCGCGGATCGTGGGAGGGAAATTCCCGCCATCACCACAAGGAGGTGCCTAATTATGGCAAAGAAAGTTACAGGTTACATCAAATTACAGATTCCTGCTGGAAAGGCAACACCGGCTCCCCCAGTAGGACCGGCTCTTGGTCAGCACGGCGTTAACATTGTACAGTTTACAAAAGAGTTCAACGCAAGAACCGCAGACCAGGGCGATATGATTATTCCGGTAGTCATTACTGTTTATGCAGACAGAAGCTTCAGCTTCATTACCAAGACTCCGCCGGCAGCAGTTTTACTGAAAAAAGCATGCGGACTGAAAACCGCTTCTGCTAACTCCAAAAAAGACAAGGTTGCTACGATTAAGAAATCCGAAGTTCAGAAAATCGCTGAGCTGAAAATGCCGGATCTGACCGCAGGAAGCCTTGACGCAGCTATCAGCATGATCGCAGGTACTGCAAGAAGTATGGGTATCACCGTAGTTGACGACTAATAACTGCTGCACATGAACGTAACTGTTCAGACAGCAGCCGGACACTTGCTGTCAGGCTGCGTAAGAACCTGATTCAGGGGTGAGCAGGCTCCTTTTGCGAAGCAAAACTTTCAATGAGCCTGCGAATCGTTACTGGAACGAGGTACGAGTGAACAGTAACAGATGAACAGACGTGGGAGGGAAATTCCCGCAATTACCACCAGGAGGTTAATGAATTATGAAACATGGTAAGAAATATGTTGAGGCTGCTAAATTATATGACAAGCAGACTCAGTATGACAGAGACGAGGCAGTTGCCATCGTAAAGAAACTGGCAACCGCAAAATTTGACGAGACCATCGAGGCTCACATCAGAACCGGATGTGACGGACGTCATGCAGATCAGCAGATCCGTGGCGCTGTTGTACTTCCGCACGGAACTGGTAAACAGGTTCGCGTACTTGTATTCGCTAAGAATGCAAAAGCAGACGAGGCACTGGCAGCAGGCGCTGAGTTCGTTGGAGCTGAGGAGCTTGTTCCGAAGATCCAGGGCGGATGGTTCGACTTCGATGTAGTCGTTGCAACTCCGGATATGATGGGTGTTGTTGGACGTCTGGGACGTGTACTTGGACCGAAGGGCTTAATGCCGAACCCGAAGGCTGGTACCGTAACCATGGATGTTACCAAAGCAGTCAATGATATTAAAGCCGGTAAGATCGAGTACAGACTGGATAAGACCAATATTATCCACGTGCCGATCGGAAAAGCTTCTTTCACCGAGGAGCAGTTAGCGGACAACTTCCAGACGCTTATGGATGCTATCAACAAAGTAAGACCTGCAGCTGTTAAAGGTCAGTATCTGAAGAGTATCACCATTACTCCGACCATGGGACCTGGCGTAAAGGTTAACCCGTTAAAGCTTGTTTAATCACGGCAAGTGAAAAAGGGTGTTGACATCCACTATATATTGTGATATTTTATAACAGTTGAAGATGACTGCCCGAAGACAGCAGGTGCCGCAAGGCATAAGAGAAAACCGCCTGCCGAGGAAAGCGTTCGATTAAGAATGACTTACAAACCCTCTGTGTCTGCGGCACAGAGGGTTTTTTAATCCTTACCACTGGGAAGGTTATCTCTCTTAAAAATCTAATAAGGAGGAAACCATTCATGGCAAAAGTTGAACTGAAAAAACCGGTTGTAGACGAGATCTCTGCAAATCTGGAAGGTGCAGCTGGCGTTGTTCTGGTTGACCATTGCGGTCTGACCGTTGAGCAGGATACACAGCTTCGTAAACAGATGAGAGAAGAAGGCATCGTTTACAAGGTTTACAAAAACACCATGCTGAACTTTGCAATCAAAGGAACCGAGTTCGAGCCGCTGGCACAGCATCTCGAAGGACCGTCTGCAATCGCTATCTCCAAAACTGATGCGACTGCTCCGGCAAGAATCGTTGCTAACTTTGCAAAGAAAGCAGACAAGCTTGAAATCAAAGCTGGTGTCGTAGAGGGTAACTACTACGATGCACAGGGAATGACTGCAATCGCAAATGTTCCGTCCAGAGAAGTACTTCTCGGAAAGCTGCTTGGCAGCATCCAGAGCCCGATCGCAAACTTCGCCCGCGTTATCAATCAGATCGCAGAGAGCAAAGAGGCGTAATCGTTATTACAATAGGAAAAGCCGCATAGCGGCATGATACAATTATTATTATTGGAGGTAAATAAAAATGGCAAAATTAACTACTGCAGAATTTATTGATGCAATCAAAGAGCTTACCGTATTAGAGCTGAACGATCTTGTAAAAGCATGTGAGGAGGAGTTCGGTGTATCCGCAGCAGCTGGCGTTGTTGTAGCAGCAGCTGGAGATGGCGCAGCAGCAGCTGAGGAGAAAGATTCCTTCGACGTAGAGCTGACTGAGGTTGGCCCGAACAAAGTTAAAGTTATCAAAGTTGTTCGTGAAGCTACCGGACTTGGTCTGAAAGAAGCTAAAGACGTAGTTGACGGCGCTCCGAAGGTAATCAAAGAGGGCGCTTCCAAAGCAGAGGCTGAGGAGATCAAAACCAAACTTGAGGCTGAGGGTGCAAAAGTTACTCTTAAATAATGAGTTTGTACATTCGAAAGAAGGATACTGCTTCTGGCAGTGTCCTTCTTCTTTTTCAAAAAGAAATTCGAAAATAAGTTCAAAAAAATGTGCGGAAATCCCGCAAAAATCCACAAATTATTTGTTGACATCCAAAAATATTTATGATAACATGGAAAATGCACTATTGTGGTAAGGTATGCTTTCATCCTTGCTGTGATTCGTGCGGTCCTTTTGCAATATGCAGTGATTAAAATATATAAGGGGTGAAATGTCAATGGAAAAGAACAGAATCAAACCTACCAAGTCCGGCAGAAATCTGCGAATGAGCTATTCCAGAAAAAAAGAAGTAGTTGAAATGCCGAACCTGATAGAAGTCCAGAGAGATTCCTACCAGTGGTTTCTGGATGAGGGATTAAGCGAAGCATTTGCCGATATTTCTCCGATTACGGATTATAGCGGAAAGCTTAGCCTGGAGTTCACGAACTTTGTACTTGATGTGGAAGGTGCGAAGTACACCATCGAAGAGTGTAAAGAGCGTGACGCTACTTATGCCGCACCGTTAAAAGTCAGAGTCCGTCTTCATAACAAAGAGACAGATGAGATTAATGAGCATGAGATTTTCATGGGCGACCTGCCCTTGATGACCGAGACGGGAACCTTCGTCATCAACGGAGCAGAGCGTGTTATTGTCAGCCAGTTGGTACGTTCCCCTGGTATCTACTATGGCATCGATCATGATAAAGTAGGTAAGCTTCTGTTCTCCTGTACGGTAATTCCGAACCGTGGTGCATGGCTGGAGTATGAGACTGACTCCAATGACGTGTTCTACGTTCGTGTTGACAGAACCCGTAAGGTGCCGATTACCGTGCTGATCAGAGCACTTGGTTATGGTACCAATGCTGAGATCCTGGAGCTGTTCGGTGAGGAGCCGAAGATCCTGGCATCTCTGGCAAAAGATACATCTGAGAGTTATCAGGAAGGTCTGCTGGAGCTGTACAAGAAGATCCGTCCGGGCGAGCCGCTGGCCGTAGAGAGCGCAGAGAGCCTGATTACCGGTATGTTCTTCGATCCGAGACGTTACGACCTGGCAAAGGTTGGACGTTATAAGTTCAATAAGAAGCTTCATCTGAAGAACCGTGTCCGCGGACAGGTTCTGGCTGAGGACGTAGTAGATCCGTCCACCGGCGAGATCATCGCTGAAGCAGATCAGAAGATCGATATGGATCTGGCAGTCAAACTGCAGGATTCCGCTGTTCCGTTCATCTGGGTAAAAGGTGAGGAGCGCAATATCAAAGTACTGTCCAACCGTATGGTTGACATTACCAAATATGTAGACTGTGATCCGGAAGCACTGGGCATCAAAGAGTCCGTATACTATCCGGCACTGGAGAAACTGCTCAACGAGTACACTGACGCAGAGGAGCTGAAAGAGGCAATCCAGCGTTCCGTTACTGAGCTGATTCCGAAGCATATTACCAAGGATGACATCATGGCATCCATTAACTATAACATGCATCTGGAGTATGGCATTGGAAGCAAGGACGACATTGACCATCTGGGCAACCGTCGTATCCGTGCAGTCGGTGAGCTGCTTCAGAACCAGTATCGTATCGGTCTTTCCCGTCTGGAAAGAGTGGTACGTGAGCGTATGACCACTCAGGATCCGGAGAGCATCTCCGCACAGACCCTGATCAACATCAAACCGGTAACCGCAGCTGTTAAAGAGTTCTTCGGATCTTCCCAGCTGTCCCAGTTCATGGATCAGAACAACCCGCTGGGTGAGCTGACCCATAAGAGACGTCTGTCCGCATTGGGACCGGGTGGTCTGTCCAGAGACCGTGCAGGATTCGAGGTTCGAGACGTACACTACTCCCATTACGGAAGAATGTGCCCGATTGAGACTCCTGAGGGACCGAACATCGGTCTGATCAACTCTCTGGCATGCTATGCAAGAATCAACGAGTACGGTTTCATTGAGGCTCCGTATCGTAAGATTGATAAATCTGATCCTAAGAATCCGCGTGTCACCGACGAAGTTGTCTACATGACCGCTGACGAAGAGGATAATTACCATGTAGCACAGGCGAATGAGACTCTGGATGAGAACGGATATTTCGTTAGAAATAACGTATCCGGACGTTATCTGGATGAGACCCAGGCTTACGATAAGACCATGTTCGATTACATGGACGTATCTCCGAAGATGGTGTTCTCCGTGGCTACGGCTCTGATTCCGTTCCTGCAGAACGACGACGCAAACCGTGCGTTGATGGGATCCAACATGCAGCGTCAGGCCGTTCCGCTGATGCTGACCGAGGCTCCGGCTGTAGGTACTGGTATGGAGGAGAAGACTGCAGTTGACTCCGGTGTATGCGTAGTTGCAAAGAACGCAGGTACCGTAGAGCGTGCAGTTTCCAACGAGATCGTTGTACGTCAGGACAATGGTGTACGTGACGTATACCATCTGACCAAGTTTGCCCGCAGTAACCAGAGCAACTGCTACAACCAGAGACCGATCGTCTTCAAGGGGAACCGGGTAGAGGCTGGCGAGGTAATCGCTGACGGACCGTCCACTTCCGGCGGAGAGATCGCTCTTGGTAAGAACCCGCTGATCGGATTTATGACCTGGGAAGGTTATAACTACGAGGATGCTGTTCTTTTAAGTGAACGACTGGTTATGGATGATGTTTATACATCTATCCATATTGAGGAATATGAAGCAGAAGCACGTGACACCAAGCTTGGACCGGAAGAGATCACCAGAGATGTTCCGGGTGTTGGTGACGATGCACTGAAGGATCTGGATAACAGAGGTATCATCCGTATCGGTGCTGAGGTTCGTGCCGGTGATATTCTGGTAGGTAAGGTAACTCCGAAGGGAGAGACCGAGCTGACCGCAGAGGAGCGTCTGCTCCGCGCAATCTTCGGTGAGAAGGCACGTGAGGTACGTGATACTTCCCTGAAGGTACCGCATGGTGAGTACGGTGTTGTTGTAGACGCCAAAGTATTTACCAGAGAGAACGGAGACGAGCTGTCTCCGGGCGTTAACCAGGCAGTCCGCATTTACATCGCTCAGAAGAGAAAGATCTCCGTCGGCGATAAGATGGCTGGACGTCATGGTAACAAGGGTGTCGTTTCCCGTGTACTTCCGGTAGAGGATATGCCGTTCCTGCCGAACGGACGTCCGCTGGATATCGTACTGAACCCGTTGGGTGTGCCGTCCCGTATGAATATCGGTCAGGTCCTGGAGATCCATCTGAGTCTGGCTGCAAAGGCATTGGGATTCAACGTGGCTACCCCGATCTTCGATGGCGCAAACGAGTCCGAGATCATGGATACCCTGGATCTGGCAAATGATTATGCAAACCTTCCGTTCGACGATGCAGAGGCTGCAGAGTGGAAAGAGAAGGGACTGGATCAGACCGCAGACGGAAGACCGTGGAACGGTGAGACATTCAAAGGCAAACACGAGGAAGAGCTTCTTCCGGATGTTATAGATTATCTTGACAAGAACAGAGAGCACAGAAAAGTATGGAAAGGCGTACCGATCTCCAGAGATGGTAAGGTTCGTCTGAGAGATGGCCGTACCGGTGAGTACTTCGACAGCCCGGTAACCATCGGACACATGCATTATCTGAAGCTGCATCATCTGGTAGACGATAAGATCCATGCACGTTCTACCGGACCGTACTCCCTGGTAACGCAGCAGCCGCTGGGTGGAAAAGCTCAGTTCGGTGGACAGCGTTTCGGAGAGATGGAGGTTTGGGCCCTGGAGGCATATGGTGCATCCTACACCCTGCAGGAGATCCTGACCGTGAAGTCCGATGATGTGATCGGTCGTGTGAAGACCTACGAGGCCATCATCAAAGGTGAAAATATTCCTGAGGCCGGAATTCCGGAGTCCTTCAAGGTACTGTTAAAAGAGCTGCAGGCCCTTGGTCTGGATGTTCGTGTGCTTCGTGATGACAATACAGAAGTAGAACTGGCAGAGACCAGTGATTACGGTGATGTAGATATCCGTTCCATCCTGGAAGACGATGGACGTCGTTTCAACAGAGAAGATGAGTCCTTCAGCAAACACGGCTTCAGCAAGCAGGAGTTTGAGGGTGAAGAACTGGTAGATTCTGCACCGGAAGAGGACATCGACTTCGATGAGAGCGAGCTCGACGATGTAGATGACAACATTGATTTTGAAGAATAAAGGAGGTGCCGCTCATGCCGGAAATGACGAAGAATGATAACTATCAGCCAATGAGCTTTGATGCGATTAAAATTGGCCTGGCATCCCCGGAGACCATTCTTGAATGGTCTCATGGAGAAGTAACCAAGCCGGAGACGATCAACTACCGTACGTTGAAACCGGAAAAAGATGGTTTGTACTGCGAGAAAATCTTCGGACCGAGTAAGGACTGGGAGTGTCACTGCGGAAAATATAAGAAGATCAGATATAAAGGTGTCGTATGCGACCGCTGTGGTGTAGAAGTAACCAAATCCAGCGTGCGTCGTGAGCGTATGGGCCACATCAAACTGGCTGCACCGGTATCCCATATCTGGTATTTCAAGGGAATTCCCAGCCGTATGGGACTGATCCTTGATCTTTCTCCGAGAACTCTGGAGAAAGTACTGTATTTCGCATCTTATATCGTACTCGATGCAGGAAAGACCGAACTTATGTACAAGCAGGTTCTTTCCGAGAAAGAGTATCAGGATATGAAGGAAAAGTATCCGGAGCCGGGTGCTTTCCGTGTAGGCATGGGTGCAGAGTCCATTAAGGAACTTCTGCAGTCCATCGACCTTGAAAAAGATTCCAAAGAACTGAAGGAAGGTCTGAAGACCGCTTCCGGACAGAAACGTGCCCGTATCATCAAGAGACTTGAGGTTGTCGAGGCATTCCGCGAGTCCGGAAACAAACCGGAGTGGATGATCATGGATGTCATCCCGGTTATTCCGCCCGACCTTCGTCCGATGGTACAGCTGGACGGCGGACGTTTTGCAACTTCCGACCTGAATGACCTGTACAGAAGAATCATCAACAGAAATAACCGTCTGCAGAGACTGCTGGATCTGGGAGCACCGGATATCATCGTCCGCAATGAGAAACGTATGCTTCAGGAGGCAGTTGATGCCCTGATCGATAACGGCAGAAGAGGCCGCCCTGTTACCGGACCTGGAAACAGAGCGCTGAAATCCCTCTCTGACATGCTGAAAGGTAAATCCGGACGTTTCCGTCAGAACCTTCTGGGAAAACGTGTTGACTACTCCGGACGTTCCGTTATCGTCGTTGGACCGGAGCTGAAGATCTATCAGTGCGGTCTGCCGAAAGAGATGGCAATCGAGCTGTTCAAACCGTTCGTTATGAAAGAACTGGTTTCCAATGGCTCTGCTCATAACATTAAGAGTGCTAAGAAGATGGTTGAGCGTCTTCAGCCGGAAGTATGGGATGTCCTTGAGGACGTCATCAAAGAGCATCCGGTAATGCTGAACCGTGCTCCTACACTGCATCGTCTGGGTATCCAGGCGTTCGAGCCGATCCTGGTAGAAGGTAAGGCAATCAAGCTTCATCCGCTTGTTTGTACCGCATTCAACGCTGACTTCGACGGAGACCAGATGGCTGTCCATCTGCCGCTGTCCGTAGAGGCGCAGGCAGAGTGCCGTTTCCTTCTGCTTTCTCCGAACAACCTGCTGAAACCGTCCGATGGTGGTCCGGTAGCCGTTCCTTCACAGGATATGGTTCTTGGTATCTACTATCTGACCCAGGAGAGACCGGGAGAGATCGGTGAAGGTAAATTCTTCAAGAGTGTGAACGAGGCGATTCTTGCATATGAGAATGGCGTTATCAAACTTCAGAGCCGCATTAAAGTACGTGTCAGCAAGACCATGCCGGATGGCAGCGAAATGACCGCTACTGTAGAGTCTACCCTTGGACGTTTCCTGTTCAACGAGATTCTGCCGCAGGATCTGGGATTTGTAGACAGAAAAGTTCCGGGCAACGAGCTGAGCCTGGAGGTTGACTTCCACGTAGGTAAGAAGGGTCTGAAACAGATTCTTGGTAAAGTTATTAACACCCATGGTGCTACCAGAACCGCTGAGGTACTGGACGACATCAAGGCAATGGGATACAAATATTCCACCAGGGCGGCTATGACCGTATCCATTTCCGATATGACCGTACCGCCGCAGAAACCGCAGCTGATCAAAGAGGCGCAGGAAGTCGTTGATAAGATTACCCGTAACTACAAACGTGGTAAGATCACCGAGGAAGAGCGTTACAAAGAGGTTGTGGAGACCTGGAAAGAGACTGACGCAGTTCTTACCAAAGCACTGCTGGATGGTCTTGATAAATACAACAACATCTTCATGATGGCTGATTCCGGTGCGCGTGGATCTGATAAACAGATCAAACAGCTGGCCGGTATGCGTGGATTGATGGCGGATACGACCGGACATACGATCGAGCTTCCTATTACATCCAACTTCCGTGAGGGTCTGGACGTACTGGAGTACTTCATGTCCGCTCATGGAGCACGTAAAGGTATGTCCGATACCGCTCTTCGTACCGCTGACTCCGGTTACCTGACCAGACGTCTGGTAGACGTATCTCAGGAGCTGATTATCCGTGAGACAGACTGTGCAGAAGGCAAGGATGAGATTCCGGGAATGGAAGTTACCGCTTTCACCGACGGAAAAGAAATGATCGAGTCCCTGGAGGAGCGTATCACAGGACGTTTTGCATGCAATGACATCTGCGACAAAGATGGCAACATCATTGTCAAAGCAAACCATATGATCACACCGAAGCGTGCGGCTGCAGTCGTATCCAAAGGTGTGGATAAGGACGGAAATCCGCTGAACAGCGTGAAGATCCGTACCGCTCTTACCTGTAAATCCCACATCGGTGTATGTGCGAAGTGCTACGGTGCCAACATGGCAACCGGAGAGGCTGTTCAGGTTGGTGAGACCGTTGGTATCATCGCAGCACAGTCCATCGGTGAGCCGGGTACCCAGCTGACCATGAGAACCTTCCACTCCGGTGGTGTAGCAGGTGGAGATATCACACAGGGTCTTCCCCGTGTCGAGGAGCTTTTCGAGGCAAGAAAGCCGAAGGGTCTTGCAATCGTAACCGAGATCGGCGGTATTGCCACCATCAACGACATGAAGAAGAAACGTGAGATCGTCATTACCAATAACGAGTCCGGCGAGTCCAAGACCTATCTGATTCCGTTCGATTCCAGAATCAAAGTTCTGGACGGCGCAGTTGTTGAGGCCGGTGACGCACTGACCGAAGGCAGCATCAACCCGCATGACATTCTGAAGATCAAGGGTGTACGTGCCGTACAGGATTACCTGCTTCAGGAAGTACAGCGTGTATATCGTCTGCAGGGTGTTGAGATCAACGATAAACATATCGAGATGATCGTTCGTCAGATGCTGAAGAAAGTCCGCGTAGAGGACAATGGAGACAGTGATTTCCTTCCGGGAACCCTGGTCGACATTCTGGAGTACGCAGACGAGAACGAGAGACTGATCGCAGAGGGCAAACAGCCGGCAGATGGAAAACAGGTACTGCTTGGTATTACCAAGGCATCCCTGGCTACCAACTCCTTCCTGTCAGCAGCATCCTTCCAGGAGACCACCAAGGTTCTGACTGAGGCTGCGATCAAGGGTAAGGTTGACCCGCTGATTGGTCTGAAAGAGAACGTTATCATTGGTAAGCTGATTCCGGCTGGTACCGGTATGAAGCGTTACCGTGACGTAAAACTGAACACTGATCTGGAAGCAAATGATTCCATCAGCATTTCCGAGGAGGAAGAGGAGAAGAAACTGGACGGCGAAGAGAAACTGAACCTGACAGAAGCTCCGGAGACCGAAGATGCAGAAGTAGTGGTATCTGAGGAAACTGATTCCAACGAAGAATAAAAACGTATAAGAAAACCGGGAAGAGAAATCTTCCCGGCTTTTTTTAATCTTTTTTCTTCCGGGCCAGAGGGCGGAAAATGGTAATTCGTCCAAGAAAGCAGATAAACTGCATCATGATGATTCCTGCGAAAACGCCGATGCTGTCGATGCCCACATCCCTTTTGGAAGGGCCGCGGCCCGCCACGAAGGATTGGTGGTATTCATCCAGGGCGGCGAATCCCACGCAGATCATACCCGCCAGCAGAGGCAGCCAGATGCCCCGTACACCGTATACATACAGCGGGAAGGACACGGAGATGGCCAGCAGGAAATACTCGGTCATATGGGCCAGCTTCCGCACAGAATGGTGGATCTCCTTGATATGCTGCTTCACTTCCGAGGAAGACCAGTGCAGGTCAAAAGTATCATTGGCGGTCTCCACGATCATCTCGCTGACCTTATAACTCAAGTTGCCGGAGGTGGTTCCGTCCTGGGCGGACAGGGAGAAGATGAGATACATCATCACCAGCGCCGGGACAAAAGAAAAGGGCTTCAACAGTGCCCGCAAAAAAGCTTTTATCATATGAAAAATACTCCTTTTTGTCAAAGACTGAATTTGCCCTATCATAGCACCAATATGAAATTTTGTCCAGCGGAACAAACCGCATCAAAGCTTCCGCTTCAGCAGTTCCGGATTGGAAGCGTAGGCCAGCGCCGTTTCCGTAGTGATCACATGATCATTGCACAGTTTCAGAAGGCCGGAATCCATGGAGACAATTTCCTGGCCTGCAGCAGAGGCAATCATGCCCTCCAGCTGTGGAATCTTATTGTCGCGGATCATATTCCGGATGGCGGGGGTAACGGTCATAATCTCGAAGACCGGAACCATCTTTCCGTCAATGGTGGGAATCAGCTGCTGGGAAACAACAGCCTGCAGTACCATGGATAACTGCACGGCAATCTGATGCTGCTGGTTGGGCGGGAACACGTCGATAATACGGTCGATGGTGTTGGCCGCGCCGATGGTGTGCAGCGTGGAGAAAATGAGATGTCCCGTCTCTGCGGCGGTCATAGCCACCTGCATGGTCTCATAGTCGCGCATCTCACCCAGCAGGATGACATCCGGGCTCTGGCGCAGGGAAGCACGCAGGGCGGTGACGTAGCTCTCTGTATCCACGTTGATCTCACGCTGGCTGACAATACTCTGGTCATGCCGGTGCAGAAACTCCAGCGGGTCTTCCAGCGTAATAATATGCTTCTTATAATGATGGTTGATGGAATCAATAATACAGGCAAGGGTGGTGGATTTACCGCTTCCGGCGGTACCGGTCACCAGCACCAGTCCTTTGGAGAAATTTCCAAAATCAATGATCCGGTCGGGAATACCCAGCTCCTTCGGGTTTGGCAGGGAGAAGGAAATAATCCGGATCACCGCGGACATGGCGCCCCTCTGTTTGTAAGCACTCACCCGAAAACGGGAAAGCCCGGGGATGGCAAAAGAAAAGTCATCGTCTCCGGTGTCTTCAAAATGAGTAATATCCCGGTCACCCGCCAGATGATAAATCTGTTTTACAATGGTGCTGGTATCATCGGGCAGTAAGCGGTTCTCGTCCTCTCTGGCAACCACGCCGTTAATTCGCATAGCTACCGGAAGACCTGCCACGATAAAGACGTCGGAAGCTCCGGCCTGTACCGCTTTCTGAAGAAGTTCTGTTGTATCCATTTTTGTTTATTCTCCTGTTCTCCTACTGGATCAGTGTCAACGAGTTATCGGCATTCCAGTCCGCCGTGGAAATCTCCTGCCAGGCAAGCACCTTCCAGAAGCAGGGATCTGCTTCCGAATCCTCATAAGGATCCATAAGCTCCAGCTTTACGGAAAGACTCTGCTGTTCATTCACAGTCTCCTCAAATTGCAGGATCAGGCGTCCGTCAGATTCCGTCAGGGAAACACCATCGGACAAAGTACCATTTTCACAGGCTGTCCGTATCTGTTCCGCATAATCGGTAAAATCCGCACTCTGTTCCCATATTCCGGAAAGCGCGCTATGCAGTTCCTCTAATTTTGTCTCAGCCTGTGCGGACGCCTCATAATATTCCGTATTGTGGGCCGCCAGCCGTTCCGCAGAATTCTGATCTGCAGCGGCGCTGGACAGGGATAACGCGGACAGCGTTACCATGCACAACACGATGAAAATCATCAGCAGGGAGACAGATCCGATATTGGTCATGGGAAATCGTTTCCTGTTCATGATGCCTCCCTCCCCACATAGACCGTCAGCGGCAGTTCGTAGATGACCGTTCCGTCCATCTCACTGACGGTGACGGAACCATCCACTAAAGTGTCTGAGGAAGCATGAAGATCCGCAGTCATCACATAGACCGCATCAGCATCCTCCCCTTCCCATTCATTCCAGTTTTCATCATAATAATACATCAGATCCAGAGAAGCAAGGTCGGAACCATGAACCAGGTCATAGCGCAGGGACTCTGCCAGGTCAGAAGCTTCATTGACCGCATGGTTCAGTGCCGAAGCACCCGTGCTCAGTTCATGGGATTTGGCAAACATACGCAGGCACACGGCGCTGGCCAGGGAAAAGAACAGAATGGCGATGATCAGTTCCATCAGGAAGAGACTGGAACGTGTATTGGCTTTACGTCTCATCAGTGGAAGCTCCTTTCTGAGAGGACCATGGACGTTTCCTCTCCATCGCTGTTCTCACAGGAGATGCGGAACAGTCCGTCCGCCGTCTCCTCCACGGTAAAATCGCTGACTGCCAGAATATCCCTTCCGGCGGAAGCTTCCGCGTCCACTCCGTCCCGGACGGTCAGTTCCTTTAACATGCCCTCATAAGCATAGATATAGGTGGTATACCCGATCTGCGCGTCCTCATCGGTTCCGCCCACCGTCAGCACCAGACAGTTCACACCGTCCAGTTCTCCCACGGAAATGCGCTCCGCTGCGTCGTTCTGACGGATCTTCTCCCGCACATAGGACAGCGGCGTCTGGGACGCATAAGCCGTCTCGGAAGCAGCCGTCTGAGATGCATACACATGGGCGGATAAAACTAACACGGCAAAGGCCGATACTGCAAATACGAACAGCACCGCCAGCGGAAAGATAAAATCAATGGTATGTCGGGTATCTCTGCGGATTTTCACGGTTGGATACCCCCTTTTTGGATAATCGTAACCTCCGGCAGAATGTTGGATCCCAGCGGCTGGTAATCCACAAAATACCGGCTCTCGTCATAATGAAGCCCGTAGTTGTCTTTCAGATACTGGAGGCTGGAAGGATAACTTCCCTCCACCGCATAGCACTGGGTAATATCCCGTTGAATGGCATTTTCCAGCGTCTGCATTTCCTCCGCGGCCGTCTGCCGGGAGACCGTTGCCACTGCCATCTGGAAACCGAAGAAGATCACCAGAAAAATGGCCACCGACAGAAGCACATTTCTGCGGGATGTATGTTTCTGATTGTTGGTAAATCGTTGTCTCATATTAAAAACCTGCCATCAGACTAACCAGCGGAAGCATGACGGAGAGCAGGATCAGACCGACAATCACCGAGAGAATGATGACCAGCGTCGGCTCAATGGCGGCCACCAGGCCGTTGATCTTCTCGTCGATCTCCTCTTCATAGGATTCCGCAATCTTTTTCAGTACCTCATCCATGGAACCCGTCCGGGAACCGATGGACGCCATCCGGGCATAAAGTCCCGGGAAAATATGATGTTTCAGTAACGTATCGCAGAGATCTGCGCCGCCGGAGACCTCCTCCTCGCAGGCGGTAAGCCGGTTCCGGAAATCCGAAGGCTCCACAAGCTGTGCGCTTAAATGAAGGGCGTCCTGAGGCGTCAGACCGCTTCCCAGTGTCAGTGCCATACCGTCGGCAAACCGTCTGGCGGAGATTTTCTCGCTGAGCAGGCGGACCGTTTTCAGATGGCCTGCCAGGGAGCGGAGCTTCTTCTGCCCACCGGAAGTGCGGAACAGATAGAAGAACAGCGCCACAAGAAGTACCAGCAGTACCGTGAATGGCACCGCATGTTCATTTAAAAAGACGCCTGCCTCCAGAAATCCTCTGGAAATACCGGTCATATCGCTTCCGAACTGGCGGAAGACCTGGTTAAATACCGGCATGACCCGGGTAATCAGCACCAGAATGACGGCGATCATCATGACGATCATCATCAGCGGATAGCTGACCGCCGTCCGGATGGTCTGGGACAGCCCGTCCTCCTTCTCATAATAGTCGGCCAGGGACGCCATCACATCGTCCAGCGTACCCGTCTGCTCGCCGATCTGTACCATGAACAGAAAATAATCCGGGCAGGCGCCCGTATCCTTCATGGCTTCGTAGAGACTTCCGGTCAGATTCAGCGTATCCAGGGCGCAGGTAAGAAATGCCTGCTCCTCTTTATTGTCGGAATCCTCCAGCATAATGGAGATACCCTCCGTGCTGGAGATGCCGGATTTTAAAATCATGGCCATCTGGGAACAGAAAGCCTGAATTTCCGTATTGCTAAGTGGGGTAAGAGATTTCTCTGCCATATCCTCGCTCCTTTCTCTCAGTAGGAATATTTGACCACATAGTGGCTGCCGTCGCCGATGTACTCCTTCACGGAAGCACTGTCGTTGCTGGCGGCCAGGGTCGGATCCATCAGCTGCCATTCATGTCCGTTGAACTCGATAATATTGTCCACCCAGCCCTGGTCATCCACATAACAGCTGGTCCAGGAATGGTAGGCGTCCCCCGAATAACCGACTTCCAGCTTGGTGGGAATGCCCTGAGAACGGAGCATGGCGGCCATGAGCGCTGCATAGTCAAAACAGATGCCCTTGCCGCTTGCCAGCGTCGCATCCACATCCGGAAGATATCCATAGGAGACGGAGGCTGCTTTTTCCGTGTCATAAGAAATATTTTCGATGACGAAATTATAAATATTCTGGACAACCTCCAGATCGCTCCACGTATCCGCCGCCAGCTCGCTGCCCTTGGCAACCGCTTTGGAATCCGCAGTAAAATCCACGTACTGATTAGGATAGAGGAACGGAAGAAATTCATTTTCCAGCGTTACGTCAATCTCCTGCGTCAGCGACACCGCGTAGGAATCACCGCTCACATTTTCCAGTACCTGGATCGTATAAGTCCCGTCCCCTGCCGGGAGCGGAAATGTTGTATCATCATTGCGGGCGGAGAGCAGATACGTGTACGTATTCTCATCCGGCCCGGTAATCTGCACCTTTACCTTCTCGCAGCTTCCGCTGCAGCGCACCATTACATATCCCTGGGACACGTTGGAGGCGTCAATGGAAGCATAGTCATTCTGATAGACGGTCGTTCCGTCCGCTGACGGAGTCAGCACCTGCGGCGTATTGTCGCGGGGAGGCCCCGAATGATCAGCTCCGGAAGATTTCTCCCCGGAGCATCCACAGAGAAGGAGGCAGCACAGAAACAGAAGTGCGGGAAGCAGTCCCCGACGATGTTTCATGGCAAAAATCCTCCTTGCCGGTTATTCGGTTTCTACCGGAGAAATCAGAAGCATCAGCTCATTTCCGGCCTTGTCCGGAATGGTGACGGTCTGAGGCTCATCCGGAATGGTAAATGCAATGGTTCCGGATTCCGCGTCGATGGACTGGGGCGTCAGTCCGCTGATATTGTCATAGTCAATACCGGAGTAAGTGTCGCGCACCACCAGGTAGACCAGATCGCCCTGAGTATAGGACTGGATAAACTGCGGTTTGTCCGTATCCAGATGGGTAACCTCATAAGTCTGGGTCGTCTCCTGTCCGTTCATGGACACCGCCGTAATGGACAGCGTGCCGTTCTCGGTCAGCGTCGTTGTAAAATCATGTTTATTTTTCTGCTGTAAAGCCACAGGCTTTCCGTTCAGTTCTGCACTGACTGCGGAAATGGGCATCAGTGTCTTCACGGAAATATCATAGACTGCGTCGGAAGTGGACGCCACATTCACCCGTCTGGCCGTCACCGTCGGATGGAAAAACTGCAGAGGCAGCAGCACCATAATCACCAGGAATACATAGCTGATGGTTCTGCCGAAACCAAAGGGCGGTTTCTTATAATTGCCCCAGGATTCCAGCACCTCCACCGGAATACTGCTCGGTTCCATGTCGCAGGCCTTGAATACATTATTCAGAAGCTGATTGGCAGTCTGCGTGTCCAGTTCGGGGATCTCTGTGCTGTTCAGTGAAAGATCAGAAAAATCAACGGTCGAATTCTTCTTTTTAGTCATACAGAATCTCTCCTTTCCTGTCGCCGAGCTTACGCTCCAGCTCCTGCTTTCCTTTGGCGAGGCGCCGCTTCACCGTGCTGTGGCTGCAGTTCATGGCATCGGCAATCTCGTCCAGCGACATATCATTATAATATCGCATAATAATGGTCTGCGCCTCATTGGGGTGCAGGGAAAGGATCTGTGACATGAGTTCCGCCTGCCGGATCCGTTCTTCCACTTCCTTCTCCGGATCGGAAATCTTGCTGCCGGAGTGCTCATCCGTCTCCGGAACACCATTGACATAAGTATACTCTTCCTCATGGCGGATCCGCTTCTGGCATACATCATAACAGATACGGAAATTAATCTGATTCAGCCAGGAAACAAAAAGCCGCGGATTCTTCAGCGAATTAATATTTTTCAGCACAAGAATGTAGACATCCTGCAGGACATCCTGTGCCAGATAAGGGTCTTTTACATACTGGTAGGTAAAACGGTACTGTTTTTTGTACGTAGCGGTATACAACTCAGCAAAAGCATTACTGTCACCGGCCTGTGCCCGTCGTACCAGCCCGGCCAGATAGTCATAATCCAGCTCATCCATAACAATGCTCTCCTTTCGGCAGTTGTAAATCAAACTTCCTCGTAAATACGTTTGTTTGCAAGTGCAATCAGCGGGGTGATCTGCTCCAGATGCTCCCTGCTGTTCATGGCAATACCGGTCCGGTATTCGATGGCAATAGCGTCTGCAGCTTTATTATGCTGATTGACCCGGTCGGTCACTCTCGCAAGAAACGTCTCAATCTTATTCTGGTCTGCATGCTCGAAAATAGCCAGGAACTTGTTGCCGCCATTTCTGCCCAGGAAACATAAGGACAGGGAAGCGGAAGACAGGATACCGGAAAAATCCTTCAGCAGCTTATTTCCGGTGGTGTGGCTGTAGAGCCGGTTCACCTCCGGCAGATTCGTCAGATCGATCATGATACAGGCGATATCCTCCGGCAGATCCTTGTCGTAGTATTTCTCAATGACCGTATCGCAGCTGAACCGGTTCGGAATACCGGAGAGCTGATCGGAATAGGCCACATCATACAGATTATGGTAGTTCAGCTTGATGGAAGAAATAATATGAAAATCCACCAGCAGGAAAATAAAGCTCGCCAGCAGTACAATCCAGATCACCGCAAAAAGCGCGGTGGCAGCCGATGAGGAAAAGATGAACTGCTTTACCGACGGCTGCATCAGCATGTAAATGCTGAACAATGTGATAACAACCAGCAATGCCAGCTGGATGATTTTAAAAG
>CAVCTH010000007.1:0-31672 GCA_963604695.1 Clostridiales bacterium
CTGGTGCTGCTGGTCATTCTGCTTGCCGTGGGTGCATGGCTGGCAGACTACTTCCTCATTCCGAAGGTAGAGAAGACCGGCATCAAAGCTCCGGTGGATTATCATACGGAAGTGACAGCCACAGATACTGCCGAAGAGACATCGGCAGATCAGACCAGGGAGCCGGATGACAAATATCCGATTCTTCTGGATCAGTTTCCCACAGACATGCTGGATCAGCCGGTGGAAGCGGGAACCGGATCCATGGATGACCCGGAAGGAACCACGGTCCTGGGAGCCAGTGATGACGGTATCAACCAGATTGTGGTGACAAAGACTGTGACGGGAGAGGGCGACGAGAAGCTGACTTATTTTGTGGCGGACATTCATGTGGCAGATGTAAAGGAACTGAAGACCTGCCTTGCCAAAGATACCTACGGGGAAAATGTCTATGAGAAAACCACGGAGATGGCAGCCCGTTGTCAGGCGATTCTGGCGGTAAACGGAGACTGCTATGGCTGGAGGGACGATGGAATCGTCATCCGGAATGGACAGCTTCTGCGGGATCAACCGGCGAGAGAAGGACTGGCTGTCTATCAGGATGGACATATCGAAGCTTATGATGAGACCCAGACCAATGGACAGGCATTGGTGGATGCGGGGGTCTGGAATACCTTTTCTTTTGGACCGGCCCTGATTCAGAACGGGCAGCAGGTGGATGGCCTGCACGATGACTATCAGGTGGACCTGACCGGAGGGCTGCAGCACAAGCATCCGAGAACAGCCATCGGCCAGATTAACAGCCATCATTTTGTATTGGTTGTGGTAGACGGAAGACAGCCTGGATACAGCCGGGGAGCACGGCTGTGGGAACTGGCGGATATCATGCAGAGTTTAGGATGTGAGACCGCTTACAATCTGGACGGCGGATCTTCAGCGACCATGTATTTTAAAGGACAGGTGGTCAATCATTTCTGTCCGGGAAAAACGGAACGGGCAGTCAGCGACTGCATCTTTATTAACTGACAACAGGGAAGAGAGGAAAATAGCATGAGTGCAATCGTGATCATACCGGTATATCAGCCGGAAGCATGTCTTGGAAATCTGGTAAAAGAATTGTGGGAAAATGGAAATGAAGTGCTGGTGGTTGATGATGGCAGCGGACCGGAATATCTCCATACCTTCCGGCAGCTGGAGGAAACGGCCATCGTGCTTCATCATAAGGAAAACCGGGGAAAAGGAGCCGGAATCAAGACGGCACTGTCCTATATCCGGGATCAGTTGTGGGACTATGATGTGGTAGGCGTCATGGATGGAGACGGACAGCACACACCGGCGGATATGGAGCGGCTGCTGAAGAAAGCAGGCGAGCTGGAAGGCCATCTCATTCTGGGCGTGCGGCAGGTAGGAAATGATATGCCGCTTCGTTCCCGGTTTGGCAACTGGGTGACCAGAGAAATTTTCCGGATGCTGAGCGGTTCCTATATTTCCGATACCCAGTCCGGGCTGCGGGCTTTTACCACTACGTTGATTCCGAAGCTTCTGGAAATTCCGGGAGAGCGGTATGAATATGAAACCAACGTGCTGATGACCTGCGTGAAAGGAGGAATTCCGGTGACAGAGCTTCCTATAGAGACGATTTATAAGGATAAGGAAAACAGTACTTCCCATTTTCATGTGATCCGCGATTCCGTCCGGATTTATAAGGAATTTTTTAAATTTGCGGGATCTTCCCTGTTAAGTTTCTGCCTGGATTATGTATTGTTCGGACTGCTGGTCTGGATCTTTCCGGCAGGTCCGGTGGAGACATTTCTCTCCAATCTGGCGGCGCGGGTCATCAGTGCGTCCGCCAATTACACCATGAATACTCATCTGGTATTTCAGAAAAAGGCATCGGCGTCGACCGGATTTCAGTATCTGCTGCTGGCAATCGGTATTTTTATCTGTAACAGTCTGTTTTTGGAATTCTTTTCCCAGATTGTGGGACTTCCAGTAATGGCGGCAAAGCTGTTGACGGAAATGACACTGTTTGTCATCAGCTTCAGCGTGCAGAGAGGCATTATTTTCCGTAAAAAGAAAGGAGAGAAAAAAGGTGCAGATCATAAAGCGCAATGTATTTACCCTGTTTAATTTTCTGAATGTGATGATCACACTGCTGCTTTTTGCAGTGGGTGCGTATTCCAATATGTTTTTTATCACCATTGTCATTTTAAATGTGGTGATCGGTACGGCACAGGAATTAAAGGCAAAAAAACTGGTGGATGAGCTGTCGATTCTCAATCAGCCGAAAGTAACCGTGCTGCGTGACGGAAAAGAGACAACCGTAGCCGTGGAAGAGGTGGTAAAAGGCGATCAGATGGTTCTGGAAAGTGGATGTCAGATCTGTAACGATGGTGTGGTCACATCCGGACGTATGGAAGTGGATGAATCCATGCTGACAGGAGAGAGCGATGCCATTGAAAAGAAAGCCGGGGATCCGCTCTTCTCTGGAAGTTTCGTCATTGCAGGCAGATGTACGGCAGAGGTAACCCATACAGGCGAAGAAAATTATGCCATGCAGCTGACGACTCAGGCAAAACAGGAGAAACGGATCGAATCCGAACTGCAGGGTTCTATGAAGAAAGTAACCCGCTGGACCAGTCTGTTTATCGTTCCGCTGGGAATTCTCCTATTCCTGGAGGCGACGGTACTGCGTCAGGCAACGATTTCCTCCGCAGTGGTTTCCTCTGCAGCTGCTCTTCTGGGCATGCTTCCCAAGGGACTGGTATTGCTGATTTCTGTCTCCCTTGCCATGGGCGTTATCCGTCTTTCCAAAATGCGGATTCTGGTACAGAACATTTACGCGCTGGAATCCCTGGCTCATGTGGATGTGCTGTGTCTCGACAAGACCGGTACGCTTACCAACGGGGAAATGAAGGTACAGGAAAAGATTCTCTGTTCGGGCATTCCGGCCGCATGGGGAAGTGAACTGATGGATGCCTATCTCTTATCCAGTGAAGATAAAAATGGCACTATCCGTGCGCTGCGGGAAGGATTTCAGCCTGCAGTGACCGCCTGGAAACCGGTTCATCAGATTCCTTTTTCCTCTGTACGAAAATGGGGTGCGGTAAGTTTCGAAGGAAAAGGAACCATTTTCCTGGGAGCACCGGAGCGGATTTTCCACGGGCTGCCGACGGAGGCAGAAACACAGATGGAAAATGGATGCCGGGTAATTGCTCTGGGATACTCGAAAGAGCAGTGGACAGAAGAAGATCACCTGCCGGAAGATCTGACGCCCATTTATCTGGTATCGCTTCTGGATCAGATCCGGAAAAATGCCAGCCAGACCCTTGCTTATTTCAAACGGGAAGGCGTGGAAGTCAAGGTCATTTCCGGAGACCATGAGAAGACCGTTGCAGCCGTTGCCAAACGGGCAGGACTGGAAAAATGGAACAATACCGTAGACATGTCGAAGCTTCCGGAACATATGGATTTTGAACAGCTTTGCAGCCAGTACACGGTATTTGCCAGAACCACGCCGGAACAGAAGCGGGAACTGGTGAGAGCCATGAAGCGGCAGGGACACAAAGTGGCCATGACCGGAGACGGTGTCAACGACCTGTTAGCATTAAAAGAGGCAGACTGCTCCATCGCCGTATCAGAGGGAAGTGACGCCAGCCGTCAGATCGCCCAGATCGTACTGCTGGATTCGGATTTTTCTTATCTGCCACAGGTTGTATTAGAGGGCAGAAAGGTGGTCAATAACGTGACCAGAACGGCGGGCGTCTTCTTTATCAAGACCATTTACTCGGTACTGGTATCCATTTTCTGCCTCATTGCCAATGTACCGTTCCCGTTTATTCCGATTCAGATTACATTGGTGGATGCATTTGTGGAGGCCTATCCATCCTTTCTGACCATTTTTGAATCCGATACGAGACAGATCAAAGGAAAATTCCTGCCGACCGTATTTAAGAGAGCATTGCCTTTCGCCCTGCTGGTAACGGCAGAGATTGTGGTCTTAAGCCTGACGCAGCCTTTTGGCGCGGCTCAGACACGAATCCTTATGTATCTGCTGCTCATTGTCATTTCCATGAGCGCGGTGGTGAAGAGCTGCATTCCCTTTGATAAATTGCGGACCTTTATCTGTACCACCATGGCAGCAGGTGTCTGCATGGCGCTGGTGATTCTGCCGGGACTGTTCCTGGGAGTTCATTAAGCAAATCTTTAGAAAACTTCATACACTTCCGATACATTTTTGCGGTAAAATAAAACCCATAAGATGTGACGAACGGAGGAGAACTGCTGTGAGCAAGCGACGAATGAGCCGGAGACGGTGTAAGAAAATGATCAGGAGACTGATGATTCGATGTGGGATGCTCACAGCAGTTCTTCTCTTTTTATTTGGAATGATCTGGGGCGGTATTCATCTGTGGAACCGATTGACGACAGACGGGGAGGAGCAGACCTTTGCTGGAGCCAGCATTATCGAACAGCCGGAAAGCTTTCCGGAAGGACAGCCGCGGATTATGATTGACGCCGGGCACGGGGGAAAAGATCAGGGAACCAGTTCCGGAAAGGTACTGGAGAAAGATCTGAACCTGCAGGTGGCGGAGAAGCTGGCAGAAGAACTAAAGAAGCGCGGAGCAGCAGTTCTGCTCACAAGAACGGATGATACGAAGATTCCGCTGGAGGAGCGGGCCGCCATGGCAAATGAAAAAGAGGCGGATCTTTTTGTGAGCATTCACTGTAATTACTGCGAGGATGACAGCAGTGTACAGGGACTGGAATGTTATTACCGGGAAGGAAGCGACAGCGCCAGACAGCTGGCGGAAAATGTTGAGACGGCGGTGGAGGAATCTTCGCTGATTCCATGCCGGGGAACCAGAATGGCAGATTTCAGCGTCCTTCGAAATACTTCCATGACAGCAGTGCTGGTGGAAATCGGATATCTGTCCAATTCCAGTGAACGCCAGAATCTGGGACAGGCGGATTATCAGCAGGAACTGATCGACCGGCTGGCCGATGGAATTCTCATGGAAAACGGGGAAACTTCTTAAGTTTTTTGACGTTCTTTCTGCAAATGTAGTATAATAGCGTTACGAGTGCAGGGAGGACAGCAAGATGAGAAGAAAAGTATGGATGGCACTGGCTGGATGTGTAGTATTAGGACTGAGCGGATGCGGCAGTACGGCATCCGATACAGCAGAAGAAGTACAGGACAGTGCTTCAGAGAGTACAGAAGAAGAGGATGAAGAAGATACGGAAACCCCGTCATGGTATGGAACCTGGGTGGTAACGGAAGCCAAAGCAGCGGACGTAAGTGCGCTGTCAGAGGAAGAATTCACCGGCATGGTGGGAAATACCGTGACCTATGAAGCAGATACGGTACAGATCAATGAAGATCAGCTGGCCATTGAAGGCTATGAGACCATGCAGGATGTCTATACACCGGATTCATTAAAAGAAGATTACAAAGCAGATCTCTCAAACTGGGAAGAGGGAGTAGAGACCATTTCCTTTGGAGAAGTGATTACCAATGAAGATCAGGAATTCTTCGGAGATACCTTTTTTGTGACGGATACCGGAGAGTTATGGATTTATGAGGAAGGCGTCTTCTTCCGGACCGAAAAGGCAGAATAGAGAGAAAGGAAACCATTGATTTGAAAAATTTTACTGGAACTTATACACCGAGTTTTCCCATATCCGCGCGCCCCATGGGGGAGATTGCAGGATATCCGGTAAGACCCGGTTATTTTGAGGATTTTGGAGCAACCCTTCTTCCGGTGGGCGTAAACTTTACCGTGCATACCCATAATGGAACTTCATGTGAGCTGCTGCTGTTCCATAAGGGAGAGGAAGAACCCTATGCAGTGCTTCCGTTCCCGGAATCTTATAAAATCGGCGATGTCTATTCCATGATCGTCTTCGGTCTGGATATTGAAGAATTTGAATATGCTTACCGGGTGGATGGCCCTTACAATCCGCGGGAAGGTCTGTTATTTAACCGCAAGCAGATTTTACTGGATCCGTATGCCCGTGCCGTTACCGGAAAGCGCGCCTGGGGCGAGAAACTGGAAGGCAATTACCGGGCCAGAGTCGTAAGGGATACCTTTGACTGGGGCGAGATGCAGCAGTCTACCCGAAATATGAGCGACCTGGTGATCTATGAACTTCATGTCCGCGGATTTACAGAAGACCCGTCTTCCGGTGTGAAGCATCGGGGAACGTTCTCCGGACTCCAGGAAAAGATTCCGTACCTGAAGGAGCTGGGCATCAATGCAGTGGAACTGATGCCGATCTTTGCCTTTGATGAGGCCATCAATGCCAGAGAGGTAAACGGTAAGAAGCTTTTGGAGTACTGGGGCTACAATACTGTTGGATTCTTTGCACCCAATGCGGCCTATGCGTCTTCCGAGGAGTTCAGCAAAGAAGGACTGGAGCTGAAAAAGCTCATCCGTGCCCTTCATGACAACGGTATTGAAGTCATTCTGGACGTGGTGTTCAACCATACGGCAGAGGGAAATGAGCACGGCCCGAATTTCTGTTTCAAAGGATTTGACAACAATATTTACTATATGCTGACGCCCGATGGAAATTATTATAATTTCAGCGGCTGCGGCAATACATTGAACTGCAATCACCCCATTGTCCAGCAGATGATTCTGGAATGTCTCCGTTACTGGACCATTACCTACCGTGTGGATGGGTTCCGGTTCGATCTGGCAAGTATTCTGGGAAGAAATGAAGATGGTTCGCCACTTGATAATCCGCCTTTATTACGGAATCTGGCGTCTGACCCCATCTTAAGCCGGGTAAAATTGATTGCAGAGGCATGGGATGCAGGCGGCATGTATCAGGTAGGAAGTTTCCCGGCCAGCCGCCGCTGGGCGGAATGGAATGGTCGTTACCGGGATGTGCTGCGCGCCTATCTGAAGGGTGAGCGATGGGAAGCGTGGCAGGCAGCCTGGAGTATCAGCGGCTCCGGTGATATGTATGGCGGATACGGGGATGATTATACGGGAAATTATGCAGGCTATAATTCCTGCGTCAACTTCTTCACCTGCCATGACGGATTTACCCTGTATGACCTGTATTCCTACAACCAGAAGCACAACGAAGCCAATGGCTGGAACAATATGGACGGACACAGCGATAACCGCAGCTGGAACTGCGGAGCAGAAGGAGAGACCAACGATCCGGAAGTACTGAAACTCCGGTTCCGTATGATCCGGAATGCCTGTGCCGTGCTTATGTGCAGCCGTGGAACGCCCATGTTCCTGGCAGGTGATGAGTTTGGAAATACCCAGTATGGAAATAATAACGGCTACTGTCAGGACAGCGAGATTTCCTGGCTGAACTGGAACGATCTGGAGAAAAATCAGGGGCTGTTTGAATTTTTCAAATACATGATTGCATTCCGGCAGGAGCACCGGGTTATCCGGGAAAAATTACCGGATGCAGTCTGCGGCATGGATCCGATCCATACCCATGATACGGATGCGGAGCGGACGGATATCGCAAGAGACGCCATGACCTTCTGTGTCAGCTTTGCAGGCTATGATCTGGATAAAGGAAAAGACGATCTGGTCTACATTGCAGTGAATACCTACTGGGAGGATGTGCGGATCACGCTGCCGAAGGTATATGGAAGAGTGGCCTGGTATATGAACGTAAATACCTGGGGGAACGGAGAAGGAAAATATACCTGGACCGACGAGGAAGCACCGTTTATCCAGCATGATTTTGTCATGAAACCAAGATCTGTGGTGGTATTTACAGGACGCGTGTAAAACGCAGAAAAAGGGGGACAATAAGATGTACACACCGGCAAAGGAACGCTATGAAACCATGGTTTACAATCGCTGCGGAAACAGCGGCCTGAAACTGCCAGCGGTCTCACTGGGGCTGTGGCACAATTTTGGAGATACGGCCTGCATGGAGCGCATGAAGGAACTGTGCTTTACCGCATTTGACCATGGCATTACCCATTTTGATCTGGCAAATAACTATGGCCCGGCGCCTGGAAGTGCAGAGACCAATTTCGGACGGATTCTGAAAAGTGACCTGATGTCTCACCGGGATGAGCTGCTCATCAGCACCAAGGCCGGTTATGACATGTGGGAGGGCCCTTACGGCAACTGGGGCAGCAAAAAATATTTAATTGCCAGCCTGGATCAGAGCCTGAAGCGTCTGGGTCTGGAGTATGTGGACATCTTTTATCATCACCGAATGGACCCGGAGACGCCGCTGGAAGAGACCATGGAAGCGCTGGCGCAGATTGTCCGCAGCGGAAAAGCGTTGTATGTGGGACTTTCCAATTATAACGGCGAGACTATGGAGAAAGCCTGCAGGATTCTGGAAGAACTGCATTGTCCGTTTATTATTAACCAGAATTCATATAATATCCTGAACCGGAATATGGAGCGGAATGGCCTGAAAGCGAAGGCAGTGGAACTGAAGAAGGGAATTATCTGCTTCAGCCCTCTGGCACAGGGCCAGCTGACCAACCGGTACCTGAACGGAATCCCGGCAGACAGCCGTGTGGCCACCGACGGTCGGTTCCTTCATAAAGAGCAGCTGGACGATGCGAAGATCTCCTGCATCCGTGCCCTCAACGCCATTGCAGAGCAGCGTGGGGAGACGCTGGCACAGATGGCATTGAAATGGATCATGAAAGACGGGGCAGTTACCAGTGTTCTGATCGGCGCCTCACGACCGGAACAGATCCTCGATAACCTGAAAATCCTGGAGGGAGGACAGTTTTCTGAGGAAGAGCTGGCAGAAATCGACCGGATTTCCAAGCCATGCTGGTACTGGAAATGAATAAAATTAATTTTATACATGAAAAATATTGCAATTAGACGCAATTCGTAATAAAATCAAACCGTTGGGATTATATAATATTAAACTGAGGTGATTAAACATGAGTTACGTTGATGAAGTGCTCGCAAGAGTCAAAGAGAAAAACGCATCAGAACCCGAATTTCTTCAGGCAGTGGAAGAAGTACTGGAGACCTTAAGACCGGTCATTGAGACCCATGAGGAAAAGTACAGAAAAGAAGCCCTGCTGGAGAGACTGACTGAGCCGGATCGTCAGATCAAGTTCCGTGTACCGTGGGTAGACGACAAGGGACAGGTTCAGGTCAACACCGGTTATCGTGTACAGTTCAATAATGCCATTGGACCGTACAAGGGAGGTATCCGTCTTCATCCTTCCGTAAATATCGGTATCATCAAATTCCTGGGATTTGAGCAGATTTTCAAGAACTCTCTGACCGGACTGCCGATCGGCGGCGGCAAGGGCGGATCTGATTTTGATCCGAAGGGTAAATCCGACAGAGAGATTATGGCGTTCTGCCAGAGTTTCATCACGGAGCTCTACAAATATATTGGCGCAGATGTGGATGTACCGGCTGGTGATATCGGAACCGGCGGAAGAGAGATCGGCTATATGTATGGACAGTACAAGAGACTGACCGGACGCTATGAGGGCGTTCTGACCGGTAAAGGACTGACCTTTGGCGGATCCCTGGCACGTACCGAGGCAACCGGTTACGGACTTCTGTACATCACCCGTGAGCTGATGAAATGCCATGGCATGGACATGAAGGATAAGATCTGCTGTGTATCCGGTTCCGGAAACGTAGCAATTTATGCCATCGAGAAAGCACAGCAGATGGGTGCAAAGGTTGTTACCGCATCTGATTCTACCGGATGGGTTTATGATCCGGAAGGCATTGATGTAGCACTTCTGAAAGAGGTCAAAGAAGTAAGACGTGCCCGTCTGACCGAGTATGCAGCTGCAAGACCGAGCGCTCAGTATCATGAGGGCCGCGGCGTATGGCAGATCAAATGCGATATCGCTCTTCCGTGTGCAACCCAGAACGAGCTTCATCTGGAAGATGCAAAACAGTTAGTAGCAAACGGCTGCACCGCTGTATGCGAGGGCGCTAACATGCCGACTACTCTGGAAGCAACCAAATATCTGCAGGACAACGGTGTACTGTTTATCTGCGGTAAAGCTTCCAATGCAGGTGGTGTTGCTACTTCCGCACTGGAGATGTCCCAGAACAGCGAGCGTATGAGCTGGACCTTCGAAGAGGTAGATGCAAAACTTGAGAAGATCATGATCAACATCTATCACAACATTGACGACGCAGCAAAACGTTATGGTATGGAAGGCAACTACGTAGCAGGCGCTAACATTGCAGGTTTTGAGAAAGTTGCAAATGCGATGCTTGCACAGGGTGTATTCTAAAGATTTCGATAAAAAGAAAGACAATAAAAATCCGCAGGCTGGAAATAAAAATTCCAGTCTGCGGACTTTTTTACACCCGTGCACAGGATCTGCGCACGGGTTCTTACATTCTGATTAAACTTCAAACATCAGGTCGCCGTAAGAAGGCATCGGCCATACTTCCTTATCAACCAGCATTTCCAGTTTATCGATAGGCTGGCGGAGATCGTTCATGGCGGTCATGACATGGTCATGATAGTAGTGAGCACGCTCTTCATTATCCTGAATATTAGAAGCTTCTGCGGTCACTTTGCGAAGTACGCGGACTGCAGCATTTGCTTCGTTGAGCAGGGACATAATATCTCTGAGCAGCTCTGCCTGTACGGTCGGGGTAACATCCACAGCCTTTAAGGACTGGATGATGCCGGACAGCGTACCGGTGTACTCGATAACAGCCGGAAGGATCTGTTTTACAGCCATATCAATCATGGTCAGTGCTTCGATGTTGACTGCTTTGCTGTAAGCTTCATATTTGATCTCAGCACGGGAATGAAGCTCTGCTTCATTAAATACATGGAACCGCTCGAACATCTGGACAGATTTGTCGGTAACCAGAGCCGGGATAGCGTCTACCATGGATTTCAGGTTCGGCAGGCCACGGCGTTTTGCTTCCTCTACCCATTCTTCTGCATAACCGTTTCCGCCGAAGATAATTTTCCGGTGCTCGGAAATATACTGAATGGTCAGGTCGTGGAGGGCAACATCAAAGTTATCTGCTTTCTCCAGAATATCGCAGGCGTCTGCAAATGCTTCTGCCACGATGGTGTTGATGACAA
This sequence comes from Clostridiales bacterium, assembly GCA_963604695.1. GTDB lineage: Bacteria > Bacillota > Clostridia > Lachnospirales > Lachnospiraceae > Hominiventricola. The sequence goes on from CAVCTH010000007.1 coordinate 11,035, forward strand.
CGGTGGAGTGCGCCACGGAATCTCTGGAACCAACCATACGGAATTCGAATTTATTGTTGGTAAATGCGAACGGTGAAGTACGGTTTCTATCGGTAGCATCCTTTGTGAAATCCGGAAGGGTCTTTACACCGGTATGCAGTTTGTGGCCTTTCAGGCTGTGGGTGGCATTTCCGGTGCTCAGAAGCTGATCGAGCACGTCATCCAGCTGCTCACCAAGGAATACAGAAATGATGGCTGGCGGAGCCTCATGTGCACCCAGACGATGGTCATTTCCTACGTTAGCAGCGGATTCACGCAGCAGATCTGCATGGACGTCAACGGCCTTCAGAATGCAGGCCAGAATCAGCAGGAACTGACGGTTCTCATGGGGACGTTTGCCCGGATCCAGAAGGTTGATACCGTCGTCCGTGGTCAGAGACCAGTTGTTATGTTTACCGGAACCGTTGACTCCAGCGAAAGGTTTCTCATGAAGCAGGCACACCAGACCCTGCTGAGCAGCAACTCTTTTTAAGGTCTGCATCATAATCTGGTTGTGGTCAGCCGCTACATTGGCTTCTGCATAGATAGGAGCAAGCTCATGCTGGGCAGGAGCTACTTCATTATGTTGGGTTTTTGCCGGAACACCCATTTTCCAGAGTTCTTCGTTGACCTGTCTCATGTAACCGCCGACTCTCTGACGCAGAGTTCCGAAGTAATGATCGTCAAGTTCCTGGCCTTTTGGCGGCATAGCACCGAACAGGGTACGGCCGGTATAGATCAGGTCTTTTCTCTGAAGATATTTTTCACGGTCAATCAGGAAATATTCCTGCTCGGCACCGATGGACGGTACAACTTTGCGGGAAGTGGTGTTTCCAAAAAGCCGAAGGAGACGTAAAGACTGCTCCTGAACAGCTTCCATGGAACGCAGAAGCGGAGTCTTCTGATCCAGAGCTTCTCCGGTGAAGGAACAGAATGCGGTAGGGATACAGAGAATGGCACCTGCAGCGTCCTCGCGGATAAATGCCGGGGAAGTGCAGTCCCAGGTGGTATATCCTCTTGCTTCGAAGGTGGCGCGCAGTCCGCCGGACGGGAAAGAAGATGCATCCGGTTCGCCTTTGATCAGGTCTTTACCGGAGAACTCCATGAGGACAGAACCTTCCTCATTGGGCGGGGTAATGAAGGAATCATGCTTCTCAGCCGTAAAACCGGTCAGAGGCTGAAACCAGTGGGTGTAATGAGTTGCACCTTTTTCAATGGCCCATTTCTTGATGGCAGCTGCCACGACGTCGGCAATGGCCGGATCCAGTTCTTTTCTTCCCTCGATGGTTTTTCTAAGCTCGTGATAGATGCTTTTGGGAAGGTACTGTCTCATGGCCTTGTCATTGAATACATTTGTTCCGAAGATATCCATGATTGAATTCGTATTTTCCATAGTAATTCCTTTCTCTTAAGAGTATTAGGACTCATTCTTTTTAAAGATACAATATCTGAAAAAAAATCACAATAGAATTTAAAAAAATTGCAAAAGAAAACTGAAAAAAGTTGAGATTGTATTATAATGGGAAAAATCCTATAATAGAAGTAGGATTTCTAATTGGTACGATGCGAGGGAGGCTGGCTTATGGGAATGAATGATACGCCGTCAGGCGAACGGGTGCATATTGGATTTTTCGGAAGAAGAAATGCGGGTAAATCCAGTCTGGTCAATGCGGTGACCGGGCAGGAACTTGCTGTGGTATCAGATACCAAAGGAACGACTACGGATCCGGTCCGGAAGGCAATGGAACTCCTTCCCATGGGGCCGGTTCTTATTATTGATACACCGGGATTTGACGATGAGGGATCGCTCGGGGAATTAAGGGTCCGGAAGACCCGGCAGATTCTGAATAAGACCGATGTGGCTGTTCTGGTGGCAGATGTGCAGGAAGGATTGAAAACCTGCGATCAGGAACTTTTAGAGCTGTTCCGGGCGAAAGAGATTCCGTATGTCATTGCCTGGAATAAGAGTGATTTATTAAAAGAAATTCCGGAGGCAGGCGAACAGGAGATTTATGTGAGCGCCCAGGAACATTTTCAGATCTGGGAGCTGAAAGAAAAGATTGCCCATCTGGGGCAGACCTCTGCGGAACAGAAGAAACTGGTGCGGGATCTTCTGCATCCAGGGGATGTGGTGGTGCTGGTCATTCCTATTGATACGGCAGCGCCGAAAGGCCGCCTTATCTTACCCCAGCAGCAGGTAATCCGGGATGTGCTGGAGGCAGGAGCTTCCGCCCTCTGCGTTCGCAACACAGAGCTTACGGAAACACTGCAGTCACTGAAAGAGCCGCCTGCGCTGGTCATCACCGACAGCCAGGTATTTAAGGAAGTGGACGCAAAGGTACCGGATGATATTCTGCTCACCTCCTTTTCCATTCTGATGGCCCGCTATAAGGGATTTCTGGAGGAAGCCGTGCATGGTGTGGAGGCTGTGGCAAAACTGCAGGATGGAGATAAGATTCTCATCGCGGAAGGCTGCACCCATCATCGGCAGTGCGATGATATTGGCAGCGTGAAGATTCCACGGTGGCTGAAAAACTATACGGGTAAGGAGTTACAGATTGCGACCTGTTCCGGAACGGAATTTCCGGAGGATCTGTCTCCCTATGCACTGGTCATTCACTGTGGCGGATGCATGCTCAATGAGCGGGAGGTTCGTTACCGCATGAAATGTGCCCAGGATCAGGGCGTGCCCTTTACCAATTATGGAATTGCCATTGCAGAAATGCAGGGGATTTTAAAAAGAAGTATCAAGGTATTAGAACAAAATAAGGAGTTATAAGACGTGAAAGTATCGACAAGAGGAAGATACGCGCTTCGGATGATGCTGGATATGGCGCTTGCCGATTCCGGAAAACCGGTGCGTGTGAAAGAGATTGCCGAGCGACAGGAGATTTCGGAGAAATATATGGAACAGATTATGTCCATTCTGAATAAAGCAGGTTTTGTGCGGAGCATCCGCGGCCCGCAGGGAGGTTATTTCCTCACCAGGAAGCCGGAAGAGTATACGGTAGGCATGATTCTCAGATTAACAGAAGGAAGTTTAAGCCCGGTGGACTGCCTGGATGAGGGAACGGAAAGCTGCCCGCGTCAGGAAGGCTGTGTGACATTTATTCTGTGGAAGCAGCTGGATGAAGCCATCCGTGGAGTGGTAGATAAAGTGACATTACAGGATCTGGTAGACTGGAGCCGCATCCAGGGGCAGGATTATTGCATATGATGACAGAAGTGATAAGAGGAATTTTAATTCCGTTTCTGGGGACTTCCCTGGGAGCGGCATGTGTATTTTTCATGCGGGGTGCCATCCATCAGCAGGTACAGAGAGCACTCATCGGATTTGCATCCGGTGTCATGGTGGCGGCTTCCGTATGGAGCCTTCTGATCCCGGCCATTGAGGATGCAGGGGGAGAAGGACTGATGTCCGTCATTCCGGCGGTAGTCGGATTCTGGGCAGGTATTTTATTTTTGCTGCTGCTGGATCACATCATTCCCCATCTCCATATGAACAGCGATGAGATCGAAGGACCCCAGAGCGCAAAAGGAAAATTAAAGAAAACCACCATGCTGGTGCTGGCAGTGACCCTTCATAACATTCCCGAAGGTATGGCCGTGGGCGTGGTGTATGCCGGTGTATTGTCCGGGCAGACCACCATTACGTCTCTGGGCGCGCTGGCATTGTCCGTGGGAATTGCCATCCAGAACTTCCCGGAGGGCGCGATCATTTCCCTTCCATTAAAAGCGGAAGGTACCGGAAAGGTGAAAGCATTTGTCTACGGCGTCCTGTCTGGTATTGTGGAACCCATCGGCGCTGTATTTACCATTCTGGCAGCAGGACTCATCGTCCCGGCGCTGCCTTATCTCTTAAGCTTCGCGGCAGGCGCCATGATGTATGTGGTAGTGGAGGAACTGATCCCGGAAATGTCAGAAGAACCCCATTCCAATATCGGAACCGTGTTGTTCGCACTGGGATTTACGCTGATGATGGCGTTGGATGTAGTACTTGGATAAAAAAGAAGGAGCCCATATCATGCAGGCAGAGAAAACAGAACTTCAGAATGCCCTTCAGGCACTCTGGAGCGGCGAGTTATATAAAATCATACTAAGTAATCCCACAGGGGAAGGAGCTTATCGGAAAATCGTCCTGAACCGGCAGAAAAAGGGCTGGCAGGCGGAGCAGTATACGGAGAAGCAGGTATTTCATGAGAATCTTTCAGAAGAGAAGGTACAGAATTATCTGCTTGAAAATTTGAGCAGTGCATTCCGGCAGTGCGGGGCCTGGGATGGAACGTTTGAGCATACGGTGCGGATTTCCAAAAAGGGAAAGGTGACCGGTATGAAGAAGCGGACGGCACAGGCAGAGGCGCCGAAGGCAAAGACGGAAAATAACCGGAAGAAAAATTATCTTCTGGAAGAGGGAACGGTGATCCCGCCGCTGGTGGATATGGGTATTTTCACCGCAGAAGGAAAAGTGGTCCGTTCCATGTACGACAAATACCGTCAGATCAACCGGTTTGTGGAGCTGATTGACGACGAGATCGACGCACTTCCTAAGGACCAGACCATCCGCATTATTGATTTTGGATGCGGAAAATCCTATCTGACCTTTATTCTTTACTATTATCTGGTGGAGTTAAAGAAGCGGGATGTGGAGATCACCGGACTGGATCTGAAAGCGGATGTGATCGCCCACTGTAACCAGGCAGCGAAGAAATACGGTTACGACAAACTTCATTTTCAGGTAGGAGACATTGGCGGCTATGAGACAGAGGAGCAGATTGATATGGTCATTTCCCTGCATGCCTGCGATACGGCGACAGACTATGCCCTGTATCATGCCATCCGCTGGAAAGCCAAGCTTATTTTCTCCGTACCATGCTGTCAGCACGAGTTAAATAAACAGATGAAGAGTGAGAATCTCTCCATCCTGACACGGTACGGAATCGTAAAAGAACGGACGGCTGCGCTTATGACCGACGCCATCCGCGGCAATCTCCTGACGGAGAGCGGCTACCGGACCCAGCTGCTGGAATTCGTGGATCTGTCCCATACGCCGAAAAATCTCTTAATCCGTGCGGTGCGCTCCATGATTCCAGCCTCTGCGAAGAAGCAGGCGCGGGCGGAAGTGGATGCCATTGAGAAAGAGTTCGGATTACAGCCCACGCTGGATACACTTTTACATGGAAAGGAAGCCTGAAGCAGTATGGTAGAAAAACAGATGACCTCCGGTGGGGAGGAGACAAAGAAATTATATTATGAGGACAGCCATATGAAGGAATTCACGGCGACCGTTCTGTCCTGTGAGGAGCGGTTGACGGCCAAAGGAAAGAAAGATGGTTATGCAGTCGTGCTGGATCAGACGGCCTTCTTCCCGGAGGGCGGCGGACAGTTCGGCGACCGCGGCTGGATTGATGATGTGGAAGTGTACGACACCCATGAAAAAGGCGGTGTCATCCTTCATTATACAAAAACACCTGTGGAAGCAGGTAAGACCGTTACCGGCAAGCTGGACTTTGCAGAGCGTTTTTCCCGCATGCAGGAGCATTCCGGAGAGCATATGGTATCCGGTATCGTCCATCGGCTGCACGGTTATGATAATGTAGGATTTCATCTGGGCAGCGAAAATACCACGCTGGATTTTAACGGAGAGCTCAGTGAAGAGCAGCTTCTGGAAGTGGAGCGGCTGGCCAATGAGGCGGTATTTGCCGATCTGCCGGTACAGATTTCCTATCCTTCCAAAGAAGAATTAAAGACCATTGATTACCGCAGCAAAATTGAGATCGAGGGACAGGTGCGCCTGGTGGAGATTCCGGGCGTGGACTTATGCGCCTGCTGTGCACCCCATGTCAATCATACCGGTGAGATCGGTATGATCAAACTCATTTCCTGTGACCGCCACCGTGGAGGCTGCCGGGTAACCATGCTGGCGGGAGTCCGGGCATTGAAAGACTATCAGGAAAAGCAGGCCCAGGTGACAGCGGTTTCCGTGGCACTTTCCGCAAAGCCGGATAAGATCGGCGAGGCAGTGCTCCGCCTGAAAGAGCAGCAGGAGGCAACCCGCTTCCAGCTGAACCGGATGCAGGCCATCTATCTGGAGCAGAAGCTTGCCAGCATTTCACCGGAAGATAAAACAGCGCTTCTTTTTGAGGAAGATCTCGACAATGTGGCAGTCCGTAATTTCGTCAACAGTGCAGTGGAAAGGTTCGACGGCATCTGTGCAGCTTTTGTGGGAACGGATGAGAAAGGCTATCGCTATATTCTTGGAAGCAAAACCAAAGATGTGCGTGAACTGGCAAAAGAACTGAATAGCAGATTTGCAGGAAAAGGCGGCGGCAAGCCGGAGATGGTGCAGGGATCTTTGACCGGAGCAGAGGCTGAGATCCGGGCAGCAATCGGAGATTTTCTTTAATTTTCCTTAATTAAAGCCACCTCCCCTTGACAAAGTTTTTCTTTGCATCTAAACTAAATAGGAATTGCAAATGGCAGTGAAGAAGAGGAGTACAGATGGACCGCCGTCAGAGAGAATCACTCACAGGCTGAGAGGTGATTTCGGAACGGACATGTGGAAGGTAGCTTTGGAGCCGGAGCGCTGAAAGGAAGAGATAGGCGTTCCCGCATTCTCCGCGTTAAGGAGGAACGAGGTATGTGCAGGAAGCACATATGAACAAAGGTGGTACCGCGATGATTCGCCCTTTGCACGGACAGACTGTGCAGAGGGTTTTTTGTTGTAAGTAAAGTCTCGCAAGCGAGATTCTTATTTATGGAGGAATGAGTATTTGATAAAAAAATATGTGTCGGCAGTAGTCATAATCTTACTGCTGGCCGTTCTGACCGGAGGCGTGATTCTGCTGGATGTGCGGAATCCGGAAGTGCATTTTTCAAAAAAAGATGCCTTTCAGGAAGAAGCCTTTGACCTGACTTTGAGCGCGGGCATCCGGGGAGGAACCATTTATTATACACTGAACGGAGATACGCCGACGACCGAGTCGGATATCTATACAGCGCCCATCCGGGTGGAGGCCGGACTGCCTATGGAGACAACGGTGGTGAAGGCCATGGTGGTGCGCGGAGGCGTGGAAAGTTCTGTTTATACCCAGACCTATTTTGTGGGACAGGGCGTATCGGAACTGTTTGACACCATGGTGGTGTCCCTGACCACGGATCAGGCGAATCTATACGATGAGCAGACGGGTATTTTCACCAACTGGGATCAGGTTAATGATGAGAATGGAACCTGGGAGCGTCCGGCGTACATTGAGTTCTATGAGCAGGATGGAACGCCTATGATTGCCCAGGGAACCGGCATTGCCGTGTCGGGCCATGGTTCCAGAGGATATGATCAGAAAAGTATTAAGCTGATTGCATCGAAAAAATACGACATGGATCATCCAAAATTCAATTATGATTTCTTCGAGACCGATATGGCGGGAAATACGACGGGACAGTCCTATAACCGTCTGGTGCTGCGAAATGGCGGCTCTGATCATGAAGGAACCATGATCAAATGGAATGTGGTCAGCCGATTGGGAAAGGAAGCTGGAATTGTCTGTGCGGGAGCAAGACCCGGTGTACTGTTCGTCAATGGCGAATACTATGGCATTATCCAGCTGCAGGAAAAATACACCCGGTATAATGTGTCTGCAGCTATTGGTTCCCAGAAGAAAGACATTACCAAATACGAGCCTAATGAGGTGAACAGTTCCCGGTTTGGCGAGTATTATGGAAAGCTTCACACAGATCTCAATGATCCGGAGCGGCAGGCAAGTCTGGAAGAGTCGGTGGATATGACCGACATGCTGAGGCATTATGCCGTGAACTGCATTATGAATAATATTGACTGGCCATTTCACAATTTCCTTTCCTGGAAATGTGATACAGGAACCAACAGTGCTTATGCGGACGGCAAAGTCCGGTTTTTCCTCTATGACCTGGACGGGGTCTATGGAGATACCAGTAACAGTGAGATTGCCAATGTCTTTGACTATCTCATGCAGGAGCCGGTGGAGGATATGACAGACACCCTGTCCCTTCTGATGAAGTCCGATAAATACCGAACCCAGTTTGTAAATATGGTCTGTGATCTGACTAGTACCACCTTTGCAGCGGATCACGTACTGCAGATCATTGATGAGGAAGATCAGAAGATTGCCCATTCTATGGCGCTCTACTATACAGACGCCGAGCGGGCACGGCAGCAGGCAGCTGTGGATGATATGAAGGAATCTGCGGCGGAGAGCTGCGTGGTGGCCCATGCAGGACTGCAGAGCAATCTGGGAGCCACAGATCCCTATACATTGAAGCTTCAGGTTCCCGAAGGACTGTCGGTGGCATTCAGCCAGATCCGACTCTCCGGGGAGACGGAATATGAAGGCATTTATTACCATAACTATCCGCTTACTCTTGTGGTAAATGATGACGGAGGCCATGCATATCACTGGATGGTCAACGGCATGCAGGTGGATGGTTCTGAACTGCTGCTGGACAGCAGCTATACAGACAATGAGCTGGATATCCAGCTTGTGATAGATAAGTAAAATATTGTTTTATTTTTAAGGAGATACTGAGATGAAAGAATTAGCAAAGACTTATGATCCGTCTGAAATTGAGGATCGTACCTATGCCAAATGGATGGGAAGAAAATATTTCCATCCGGATGTAGACAGAAGCAAAAAACCGTTTACCATCGTAATGCCGCCGCCAAACATTACCGGTAAGCTGCATATGGGACATGCGCTTGACAATACCCTTCAGGACATCCTGATCCGTTACAAGAGAATGCAGGGATACAACGCACTTTGGATTCCGGGAACGGACCATGCAAGTATTTCCACAGAAGTAAAGGTCATCAACAAACTGAAAGAGGAAGGAATCGATAAGAACGATCTTGGAAGAGAAGGTTTCTTAAAGAGAACCTGGGAGTGGCGTGAAGAGTATGGCCGCACCATCGTAGATCAGTTAAAGAAGATCGGTTCTTCCTGTGACTGGGACAGAGAGCGTTTCACCATGGACGAGGGATGCTCCGAGGCCGTTCTCGAGGTATTTACCCGTCTCTATGAAAAAGGATATATTTACAAAGGTTCCAGAATCATCAACTGGTGTCCGGTATGCCAGACTTCCATCTCTGACGCTGAGGTAGAGCATGAGGAGCAGGCTGGGCATTTCTGGCACATCAATTATCCTATTGCAGACGGAAGCGGTTATGTAGAGATCGCAACCACCCGTCCGGAGACCCTGCTTGGTGATACCGCAGTGGCAGTTAACCCGGATGATGAGAGATATACCAACCTGGTTGGCAAGATGCTGAAGCTGCCGCTGACCGACCGTGAGATTCCAGTCATCGCAGACCCGTATGTAGACAAAGAGTTCGGAACCGGCTGTGTAAAGATTACCCCGGCACATGACCCGAACGACTTCGAGGTAGGAAGACGCCACAACCTGGCAGAGATCAACATCATGAATGATGATGCCACCATCAACTGCCCGGGCAGCAAATACGACGGCATGGATCGTTACGAGGCAAGAAAAGCCATGGTAGCAGATCTGGATGCACAGGGACTGCTCGTAAAAGTGGAGGAGCATGTTCATAATGTAGGTACCCATGACCGCTGCGGCACTACTGTAGAGCCCATGATCAAACAGCAGTGGTTTGTAAAAATGGAAGAGATGGCAAAACCGGCTATCGAGGCTATCAAAAACGGCGATCTGACCTTCGTTCCGGAGCGTTTTGACAAGACCTATCTGCACTGGCTGGAGAATATCCGTGACTGGTGTATTTCCCGTCAGCTCTGGTGGGGACACAGAATCCCGGCTTATTACTGTGATGAGTGCGGTGAGACTGTTGTTTCCAAGACCGCTCCGACCGTATGCCCGAAATGCGGATGCACCCATCTGACTCAGGATCCGGATACACTGGATACCTGGTTCTCCTCTGCACTGTGGCCGTTCTCAACCTTAGGCTGGCCGAAGCACACCGAGGAGCTGGATTATTTCTATCCGACAGACGTACTGGTAACCGGATACGACATCATTTTCTTCTGGGTAATCCGTATGGTATTCTCCGGTTATGAGCAGACTGGAAAATGCCCGTTCCATCATGTACTGATCCACGGCCTGGTAAGAGATTCTCTGGGACGTAAGATGAGTAAATCTCTTGGAAATGGTATTGATCCGCTGGAGATCATTGATAAATACGGCGCTGACGCACTGCGTCTGACCCTGGTAACCGGTAATGCACCGGGTAACGATATGCGTTTCTACATGGAGCGTGTAGAGGCCAGCAGAAACTTTGCAAACAAAGTATGGAATGCTTCCCGTTTCATCATGATGAACATGGAGAAAGCAGAGATTCCGGATGAGATCGATCTGAGCACGCTCACCGCAGCTGACAAATGGATCCTGTCCAAGGTCAACAGCCTGGCAAAAGAGATTACTGCCAACATGGATAACTTCGATCTGGGTATTGCCGTACAGAAGATTTACGATTTTATCTGGGAGGAGTTCTGCGACTGGTACATCGAGATGGTAAAACCGCGTCTGTGGAATGACGAGGACGAGACCAAGGGCGCTGCTCTGTGGACTCTGAAAAATGTACTGATCAATGCTCTGAAGATGCTGCATCCATACATGCCGTTCATCACCGAGGAGATCTTCTGCAACCTGTCCGATGAGGAATCCATCATGATTTCTTCCTGGCCGGAGTACAAAGAAGAGTGGAACTTCGCAGCAGACGAGAAAGCCATTGAGACCATTAAGGAAGCTGTCCGCGGTATCCGTACCGTTCGTACCAGCATGAACGTACCGAACAGCAAGAAAGCAACCGTATACGTTGTATCTGAGAATGCAGAGATCCGTGACATCTTTGAAAATGGTAAAGTCTTCTTTGCAGCACTGGGATTTGCAAGCGAAGTGATTGTACAGGCAGACAAGACCGGTATCGCAGACGACGCCGTATCTGCACTGCTTCCGGAGGCAGCTATCTACATGCCGCTGCAGGAGCTGGTAGATATTGCAAAAGAGAAAGAGCGTCTCCACAAAGAGGAAAAACGTCTGGAAGGCGAGCTTGCCCGTGTCAACGGTATGTTAAGCAATGAGAAATTCGTCAGCCGCGCACCGGAAGCAAAGATTCAGGAAGAGCGCGCAAAACTGGAGAAATACACACAGATGATGAGTCAGGTCAAAGAGCGTCTGGCTCAGCTGGGAGAATAAAATGACATACGGAGAAGCAGAGAGCTATATTAACGATACACCTAAATTTACAAAGAAAAATACATTGGAAAATACCCGTATGGTGCTGGACGCCATGGGACATCCGGAACGTAAGATGAAGCTCATTCATGTGGCCGGTTCCAATGGAAAAGGGTCCGTATGTGCATATCTGTCTTCTATCTTAAAAGCTGCGGGAAAAGAGGTGGGACTGTTCACCTCCCCGCATCTGGTAAAGATCAACGAGCGGTTCAAGATCAATGAGGAGGACGTCTCCGACGAACTGTTTCTGGAAGCCTTTGAAGGGGTGATGGATCTGGTTCATCAGCTTCTTGAGGAAAAGCCGGAGGAGTTTGCCCATCCCACCTTTTTTGAATTACTGTTCCTCATGGGCATCTACATTTTCGACAAAGCCCATATGGAATATGTCGTACTGGAGACAGGACTTGGCGGACGGTTTGACGCCACCAATGTCATTGAAAAGCCGCTGGTCAGCGTGATTACCTCCATCAGTCTGGAGCATACGGAGTATCTGGGCGATACCCATGCGAAGATTGCAGGAGAAAAGGCAGGCATTATCAAAGAAGGATGCCCGGTCGTCTATGACGGAACCAGGAAGGATGTGGAAGAGGCCATTCTTAAGAAGGCTTCCGAGATGCATGCGAAGGCTTATGCCATCCGTCCGGACATGTATAAAATTTTGATGAACACCCAGAAAACGATTGATTTTTCAATGGATACTGGGTATTATGAACCTATGAACGTGTCCATCGACACCGTTGCAGAGTACCAGGTGATGAACGCTATGGAAGCTGTGACAGCGGCACTGGTGATGGATGTGGGACTGACAGAAGCGGACATTCACAGCGGCATGAAAAATATGCGCTGGGAAGGACGTATGGAGCCGGTACTTCCGGGCGTCATTCTGGACGGTGCACACAATGATTCCGGTATTGAGGAATTTGTAAAGACCGCCAGACGGCTGGGAAAGGATACGAAAGTGACGCTGTTATTTTCCTGTGTCAGCGACAAGGATTATGACGGCATGATTAAGACCATCTGTGAGGCCATTCCGTTTACGGAGGTGATCGTCACAGAGGTAGGCGCTTACCGTATGGTTCCGGCAGAGAAGCTTGGCGGTATTTTCCGGAAATATACGAAGCAGCCGGTGACGGAGATTCCTTCTGTGGAGGAAGCTTTTGACACGGCGTATGCCCGCAAAGGAGACGGAATCCTGTTCTGTGTAGGTTCCCTGTATCTGGTGGGAAGTCTGAAAGAGATATTAAGGAGTCGAAAGAATGCTTGACTTTGAAGAAGAATTAAAGAAATTTCATCCGAGCCTGGAGATTGATCAGGTAGAGGATAACGTGTATAGTAATAATCTGGCAGATGTCACAGATCTGATAGATGAGATGCTGAAGGAAATTAAGGATCGTCGATAGAAAAGGTGAATATATGAAATGTTTTAACTGTGGAGCGGACCTTAAGGATTCCGAGTACTGCAGCCAGTGCGGCGCAGATGTGAAGCTGTACAGCAGAATGCTGAAGCTTTCCAACGCCTACTATAACGAAGGACTGGAGAAGGCGAAGGTGCGCGACCTGTCAGGGGCAATTCCGGCCTTACGGGAAAGTCTGAAGATCAATAAGAAAAATACCAATGCAAGAAACCTTCTGGGACTTGTTTATTTTGAGATGGGTATGGTGGTGGATGCCCTGACTCAGTGGATTATCAGCCGCAGTTTCCAGAGCACAAAGAACACGGCGGACAAATATATCGAAGCCGTTCAGAACAATCCGGCCCGTCTGGACAGTATCAATACCAGTCTGCGTAAATACAATCAGGCGCTGGTATACTGCCAGCAGGAAAGCTATGATCTGGCGATTATCCAGCTGAAGAAAGTACTGTCTGTCAACGGCAAACTGCTGGACGGACATCTCTTGCTGGCGCTTCTCTATATGAAGACCGAGAATTTAAGCCGTGCGAGAGCAGAGCTGAAAAAGGTACTGGCCGTGGACTGCACCAATACGAAGGCTCTTCGTTACATGCAGGCGCTGGAGCAGCAGACGGCGGAAGAAAAGCCCCAGAAAGAAGATTCCAATAAAGATGCCATCGCCTATACCAGAGGAAATGAGACCATTATCCAGCCGGTAGGCGTGAAAGATAATTCCGGATTCCATGCGGTGCTCAATGTAGTCATCGGTGTGGTCATCGGTGTGGCCGTTATGGGACTTCTCATTATGCCGGCCCTTCAGAGCAAGAAGAGCGGGGAGCTGAACAAAGCCGTGGCTGAGTACAGTGACCAGGTGGATGCCAAATCCGCAACGCTGGACAGCCTGCAGGCAGAGAATGATTCCCTGAAACAGCAGAATGAGGAAGCGACAAAGGCAGCCAGCGAGGCAGCCGACAAGGTGAGCAGCTATGAAGAACTGCTGAAAGCCTATGCATCTTATTCTTCCGGTGATTCCGCAGCAGCGCTGGAGCAGCTGGAAGCCATCAATCAGGATACCCTTTCTGATGATGCGAAGACGCTGTACAGTTCTGTATTCAGCGAGGTAGGTGCAACCGCTGTTCAGGATCTTTACCGGACAGGATATGACGCTTATCAGAAGGGCGATTATGCAACCGCCATTGAAGATCTTGGAAAATGCTATGAACTGGACAATACCCAGGGAGACGCCCTGTATTTCCTGGCAAGATCCTATCATAAATCCGGGGATACGGAGAATGCGAAGACCTATTATCAGAAGGTCATTGATGAGTTCCCCAATACGAGAAAAGCAACCGATGCAGCAGGTCTGATGACCGGACTGTAGAAGATAAATACCCTGAAGAGAGGGACGTTATAATGCGAAGCATTATAGCGTCCTTTTACTTTACCCAAAAATCAGGGACAAGACAAAAAAGAAAGGAGCAGACTGCTTTATGGAACTGCTGGAACGAAAAGGAATCCGGCTGGTAGTACATTTGCCGGAGGAAGTTGATCACCATCATACAGAAGAGATCCGCCGACAGGTGGACAAGGTCATCCGGAAGGAACCGGTGAGCGAAGTGGAATTTGATTTTTCAGGAACAGAATTTATGGACAGTGCGGGAATCGGCATGATTCTCGGCCGCTATCAGATGCTGAAGGCGCTGAACGGGCGGATTGTGTTAAGTCATATGAACAGCAGGATTGACCGAGTGCTGGAATTGTCCTGCATCCGGAATTACATTCCGCTGGAGAAGGAGGAGCGAGTATGAAAAATGAAATGACGCTGGCGTTTGACAGCATCTCGGAGAATGAAGAATTTGCGCGGGTGACGGTGGCAGCTTTTGCAGCCCAGCTGAATCCGACTCTGGAAGAAGTGGCGGATATCCGTACTGCCGTGTCGGAGGCGGTGACCAACGCCATTATTCACGGCTATCCGGAAGGAGTACATACGGTGGTGCTGCGGGTCCGTATGGAGGATCGGCAGCTGGAGGTGTGGGTCATGGATGAGGGCGTGGGGATCGCCGATATTTCCAAAGCCATGGAACCACTCTACACCAGCCGCCCGGATCTGGAGCGCTCCGGCATGGGCTTTATGTTTATGGAAGCTTTTATGGATGAGGTGAAGGTGGAGTCGTCGCCGGGCATGGGAACCACGGTCTATATGAAGAAAAAGATCATGAGCAGGTAGTTGCGATGGAAGAAACGATGGCTCTGATTGAACGGTCACACCATGGGGATAAGAGCGCCAGGGATCTTCTGGTGCAGGAGAACATGGGACTGGTCTGGAGTATTGTCCGCCGTTTCACCGGCAGGGGAACGGATACGGAAGATTTATTTCAGATCGGAGCAATGGGGTTAATCAAGGCGATTGATAAATTTGATCCTTCGTTTCAGGTGAAATTTTCCACCTATGCGGTGCCAATGATTGCCGGGGAGATTAAAAGGTTTCTCCGGGATGATGGCATGGTAAAGGTGAGCAGGACATTGAAGGAGAACAGCTGGAAAGTAAAGAAAGTGGAAGACCAGTACCGGCAGAAGACCGGACGGGAACCTACGGTGGGGGAACTGGCAGAACTGACCGGGCTGACGCCGGAGGAGATTGTCCAGGCTGCGGATTTTGGGGTGGAGGTGGAATCCATTTACAAGACCATTCCCCAGAGTGACGGAAGCGAGGTCTGCCTTCTGGACCGGCTGGGAAGCGGGCGGCAGGAAACAGAGCATGTGCTGGACCGGGTGGTGCTGCTGCAGCTTCTGGAAGAACTGCCGGAGATGGAGCGGAAACTCATTATGATGCGGTATCTGCAGGACAAGACCCAGGCGGAGGTGGCGCGTACTTTAGGTGTTTCCCAGGTACAGGTAAGCCGTCTGGAAAAGAAAATCCTGCGTCAGATGCGGGAACAGTTCCAGGGGGAGAAATCGGGGATCACGGTGCATAAAAGCCCTTAAATTTGCACATACTGGTGGATAAATGCAGGGAAAGGGAGGCGTGTGAACCATGAGTGAAATGCTCTACCTGAAAATTGAGCGGAACAGCCAGGTGGATCATATTGACGTGCGGTTGGGAGATGTGGCAAAGCTGGAGTGCGTGAACAGTTCCATAAAAAACAGACTGAAGACCATGAAGCTTCTGAAAATCCAGGCGCAGAAAAGTGACCGCTATGTGTTTTCCGTTATGAAGGTCATTGAAATGATTCATGAAATCTATCCGGAACTGGAAATTCAGAATCTGGGGGAATCGGATTTTATTATCGAATATGAGTCTCCGGAATACGCAAAAGGCAGATTTAACACGCTGAAGGTGATTGTCTTATGCATTCTCATTTTCTTCGGATCCGCCTTTTCCATTATGGTGTTTAACAATGACGTAGGGGTGGATGATGTGTTTGCACAGACCTATCAGCTGTTTACGGGAACAGAATCCAGCGGCTATACAGTCATGGAGCTTGGTTATTCCATCGGGATTGCGGTAGGCATTCTTGTGTTTTACAATCATTTTGGAGGAAAGCGGATTACAAAGGATCCGACGCCCATCGAAGTGCAGATGCGGCAGTATGAGGATGATGTGAATACCACGCTGGTGGAAGGATGCAACCGGGAGGAGACAAGCATTGATGTGGACTGAACTGCTTCTTGGATTTCTGGGACTGGCCAGCGGGATGGCCGTGGCGGGCGGCATGTTTGCCTTATTGATGGCCCTGGGAGTGGTGTCCCGCTTTGCAGGGAAAACCCATACAGCTGCCTATGTCATGCGGTATGAAGATGCAGCCGCTCTGGGCGGCATCTTCGGAAATCTGTTCAGTATTTATCAGTTTTCCATTCCGGCAGGGGTGTCTGGGGCAGCACTTTTTGGCTTTCTGTCCGGCGTCTTTACCGGCACGTGGGCCATGGCGCTTACGGAGATTGTGGATGCGGTTCCTATTTTCAGCCGCAGAATCCGCTTGAAAACAGGAATGCCGTGGATCATCCTTGCCATGGCGCTGGGACGCTCCTTTGGCGCCTGGGTGCATGCATATTATGGATATTAGGACGGCTGGGGATGAAATTCCTCCCATTTGTCATACCAGGCAAGGCAGCCTTCTGTGTACTGAAGACGGAGTTCCTCTTCCCGCTGGGCCCAGGCGAGGGCTGCGTCCGGGTCGGTCCAGCTTAAGTACTCGTCATATGTATTCCAGTGCTGTTCCAGTGCTTCCTGTACCTGTTCCACAGGTTCAAAGGCAAGGCGCAGCTGCCAGTCTTCATAGGCGCGTTCTGTATCGATTTCCCGGAGACGGTGCCGTTCCGGCATAGGGACACTCTGAAGCCCGCTGATAAGCGCCTGTTCTTCCGCACGGATGCAGGCGCTCATGTCCTGTCCGGCCTCTTTTTGTTTCCGTTCCAGATAATGCTCATAGCCAAATGGATAATAGAACACGGACTGCTCATCGAAAATGAGCAGGGATTCAGCTACCTGACGGATAAAATACCGGTCGTGGGAGACGAACAGAAGGGTTCCCGTATAGGCGCGGAAGGCAGATTCCAGCGTCTCTTTGGCGGGAATGTCCATATGGTTGGTAGGCTCGTCCAGAATAAGAAAATTCGGGCGGCTCTGTAACAGTTCTGCCAGAACCAGACGGGATTTCTCACCGCCGGAGAGCATGCTCACTTTTTTGGATGCATTTTTACCGGAGAAGAGAAAAGCGCCCAGCGTCTGGCGGACTTCTTTTTCCGTGAGGGCCGGAAAGAGCTGGTGAAAATGATCGGCTACAGACAGGTCGGAAGTGAGGGAGGCAGTCTGCTGGTCAAAGTATCCCAGCAATACGTTAAGTCCCAGACTGCAGGTGCCGTCAACAGGCGGCAGCATTCCGGCAGCTGTCTTTAAGAAAGTGGATTTCCCGGCTCCGTTGGGACCGATGATACCGATCTTCTGTCCACGGCGGATACGGAGAGAAAGTTCCAGCAGCGCTTTGTTTTCATAACCGATTTTCAGATGCTCTGCTTCCAGCACCCATTTGGCACTGCGGACATCCGGATCCAGCGTGCCCGTGAAGAGATGGGCTTCCCCGGCAGAGGGTTTTTCAATCCTGGGCATCCGCTCCAGAATCTTCTTCCGGGATCTGGCAAAGGCGGCCTTTTTCGGTTTGTGTTTAAACCGCTCAATCAATTCTTCCAGCCGCTGTATTTCCTCCTGCTGCTGGCGGTAAGCTTTTTCCTGCAAGGCCAGATTTTTGGCACGCTGTTCTTTATAAGCGGTATAGTTGCCTGCATATCGGATCAGCTTCAGATGGTCAAATTCATAGATGGTGTCGGCAGTCCGGTCCAGGAAGAACCGGTCGTGGGAGACGATGACGGCCGCATGTGGATACTGTCTTAAATAAGTTTCCAGCCATTCCACGGTCTCCACATCCAGATGGTTGGTGGGCTCATCCAGCAGGAGAAGATCCGGCTGCGTGAGCAGGAGCCGGATCATGGCAATCTTGGTCTGCTCACCGCCGGAGAACTGGGACAGCTTCTTTTTCTTATCTTCTTTCTGAAATCCGAATCCCGTAAATATTCGGTCATATTCCTGCTCCCAGGTAAAGCGTTCCCGATCCCATTTATCCGGGCAGGGACAGGCCTTCAGGAGCTCTTCGTCCACTGTCGCGGAGGCATCATAAAAAGCCTGCTGGCTGAGCAGGCCAATGGTCAGCTTGCGGGTGGTCATGATTCCGGCAGACTGGCTTTTATCATCCCGGTCAAGGGAGAGCTCCCCGGCCAGCAGCCGGAGCAGCGTCGTCTTTCCACAGCCGTTTTTTCCAACCACGGCAATCTTTTCATTTCCACGTATTTCAAAATCAAAATGCGACAGAACCACCTGGGTTCCGGCACTTAAAGTTCCATCCTGAATCTGTAACAGCATCTGCGTATCTCCTGTATTTCTGCCACCACTATAGCAGAACCCCGTCAGGATTGCAAGAAGCGGAAGAACCAGTAGAGAAGGCCCAGAATCCAGGAAGTGAGCACACCGTACAGGATGACAGATCCGGCAATGGTGAAGATTTTGGCGCCGATACCGAAGACCTGTCCTTCTTTTTTATACTCAATGGCAGAGGATGCAACGCCATTGGCAAAACCGGTGATGGGAACCAGTGCCCCGGCGCCGCCCCATTTGGCGATGAGCGGATAGATGCCAAAACCTGTGAGCAGGACACTTAAGAGTACCAGCAGAATGGAGCACCAGGTTCCGGCCGCTTCCTGCTCAAGGCCCAGTGCCATACCTGCATTCTGAAGAAATTGTCCAAGAACACAGATGATTCCGCCGGTAACAAAAGCTTTTCCCATTTCCATAGGAAGGGAATGGGTGGGAGTTACTTCTTTTACATATTTCTGATATTCTTTTTTCTGCTCTCCGCTGATGCTCATGGAAGTTCCCTCCTTTCCAGAATCACCGCATGGGCAATGCCGGGGATCGTCTGCCCTTCATTGAAGCTGACTTTGGACATGAGGGCGCCGGTGGGAACCAGAAGAACCCGTTTCCAGACGCCCCGGAGCATCTGTGGCAGAATATAGGCAGCTAATGTGGCTGCTGCACAGCCACAGCCGGAACCGCCTGCGTGAGTGTCCTGGGTTTCACTGTCATAGATCAGGATGCCGCAGTCATCATGGCGGTCCTGAAGGTCCACGCCCCGGTCCATGAGAAGATCTTTTAAAATGGTCTGCCCCACGCTTCCCAGATCTCCGGTGATAATCTGATCATAATCTTTCGGGGTACGGCCCGTATCCATCAGGTGCTGGTAAATGGTATCCGCTGCAGCAGGAGCCATGGCCGCGCCCATGTGCATGGAGTCTTTCACGCCGTAATCAACGATTCTGCCCGTAGTAATGCCCGAAATCTGCACATAAGTTTTACCGGGATTCCCGGTAAAATCAGAGGCCAGAAGGAAAGCTCCGGAACCGGTAACGGTCCAGGTGGTGGACAGGGGACGCTGTCCTGCATAGTCTAAGGGAAAGCGGAATTCCTTTTCCGCGCTGGCGAAATGGCTGGATGTCAGAGCCAGGGCATAATCCGCATATCCGGCGCTGACCGCCATGGAAGCAAGTCCCAGGCTTTCGCCGCAGGTGGAACAGGCGCCGTAGAGCCCGAACAGCGGGATCTGTAGTTCCATAATGCCATAGGAAGTGGCAATGCCCTGGGCCAGCAGATCTCCGGCAAAGAGATAACGGATCTGTTCCTCACTGATGCCGGATTTCTCCATGACTTTCCGGGCGGTGCGAAGCTGAAGCTCGCTCTCTGCTTCTTCCCAGGTATTTTTTCCGAATTTCGGATCTTCCTCGATATAGTCAAAAAGATGTCCAAGGGGACCATCCCCCTCTTTTTTTCCAACAATGGAAGCCGCTTCCATGATGCATGGCGGTCTGTCAAATAAAAGAGTGGATCTGCCTGCCATCGGTGTCATTTTTTGCGCTCCTTTCCCATCCGTGTTCTGTGTGGATTCATTTAAAAACAGTGTCTTCTGTATCAGGGGAAAATATGCATGGAAATGAAACTATTCATTTTTGCTCTGAATGGTTCCACTTTCTGTCAATTTCAAAAAAATTCGTGCAAAGTACAGAAAAGTATGCTATACTGTCAAAGGTTTTGAGTTAGCGGGAAGATTCACAATGGAGGAGTGTTCATGAGAAAAAAATCACATCTTAGTCTGGCAGGTTTTCTGGTACAGGGAATGGATAACGAAGTGCTGAGCCGCAGATGGAGATCCTTTTATCTGGGAAATATTCTTCCGGATTGTAAGCCTTCTTTCGTGACGGTGCGTCATGAATATGACAAAACATTTGACCTGATGGCAGAGATGTTAAGGGCTCTGGCAGAGGAAGAAGGATACTGGTCCATGGATACTGCTCATTATATGAGAGATCTGGGACAGGTATTTCATTATATTGCGGATTATTTTACCTATCCGCACAATACCCATTTTCCGGGCAATATCAAAGACCAC
>CAVCTH010000008.1:0-31101 GCA_963604695.1 Clostridiales bacterium
GGCTCTGGCAGAGGAAGAAGGATACTGGTCCATGGATACTGCTCATTATATGAGGGATCTGGGACAGGTATTTCACTATATTGCGGATTACTTTACCTATCCGCACAATACCCATTTTCCGGGAAATATCAAAGACCACTGTGTCTATGAGGAGCATTTAAAACATGGCCTCCGCGCTTATATCCGGGAAGGAAAAGCAGTATTTTACACAGGCAATACGAGAATGATGCGTTCCGTGGATGAGATCCTTGATTACATCCGGGAGGAACATGAAGCATATATGTCCGCGCCGCGCTGCGTGGAGGATGATTGCGAATACATTACCAGAGTCAGCTCCCAGGTGCTGGCTGCACTGCCGCAGTTTGCTGCGGTTCCGGTAATGGCTTACGCAGGTTAATCGATCAAACAGAACAAGAAAAAGCCGGGACGTACGGAAGATGCCGCAGGAGGCAGATATTTCGGGCGGTTCCGGCATTTTTTATCCCATATGAAAAGAAAGATCCGGAGGTACATATGGCGTTACAGTTGATTCTGGGAAATTCCGGCGCAGGAAAATCCCATTACATGTTTGAAAAAATCATTACCCAGTCCATGGAGGAGTCCAAGCGGCAGTTTTTTGTGATCGTGCCGGAGCAGTTCACCATGCAGACCCAGAAGGATCTGGTGCGGATGCATCCGCGGCACGGCATTATGAATATTGACGTCTTAAGTTTTGAACGTCTGGCCCACCGGGTCTTTGAGGAAGTGGGCGGGGAACACCGGAAGATTCTGGAAGACACCGGTAAAAATATGGTACTCCGCAGGCTGGCAGAGGAGAATAAGGACCGCTTAACCCTTCTGGGCGGCAATTTGAAAAAGCTGGGCTATATTACCGAGGTGAAATCTCTCCTGTCCGAGCTGGTGCAGTACCGGATCGGCGCGCAGGATCTGGAGCAGATCATGGCGCAGAATCAGGACAACCCGCAGTTATACTATAAACTGCAGGATATGAAGCTGATCTATGAAAGCTTTGAGGAATATTTATCCCATACGTATTTAACGGCGGAACAGCTGCTGGAAGCGCTGGAAGAGACGGTGGAGCGCTCCGCGTCCATAAAGGACAGCGTCATTGTGCTGGATGGTTATACTGGGTTTACCCCGGTGCAGTTAAAGCTTCTGGGAAAATTGCTGCGTCTTTCATCCGAAGTGTACGTTGCGCTGACTCTGGACAGTGAGGAAAATCCCTTTGTCTCCAGCGGGGAACATCAGCTTTTTTATCTGACGAAGAAGACCATCCGGGATCTGTGCCGGACAGCGGAGGAGGCACAGGTGCCGGTGAGAAAACCGGTAATACTGGGCGCAGACCATGTATGGCGCTATGACCATGCCCCGGCCCTTGGATTTCTGGAGCATCGGATTTTCCGACACAGCAGGGAATTCTGGGGTGAACCGACGGATCAGCTGACCCTCTATGCGGCCCGCTCACCCAGGGCAGAGGCGGAGGAGATCGGCTGTGAGATTCTGAAAAAAATAAGAGATCAGGGATTCCGCTACCGGGATCTGGCGGTGGTTACCGGCAATCTGGAAGTCTATGGCCCGCTCATGGAGCAGACCTTTGCCAGACTTGGCATTCCGGCTTTCATTGACCGGAAACGGGATGTGCTGAAAAATCCGTTTGTGGAATTTGTGCGTGCACTTCTGGCGGCCGTGCAGGAAGATTTTTCCTATGAGTCCATGTTCCGGCTGCTGCGAAGCGGAATGACGGGGGTCACCATGGAGGAGACGGACCGGCTGGAAAATTATGTGCTGGCCAGAGGCATCCGTGGAATTTCCGGCTGGAAGAAGGAGTGGAAGTATCCACTCAAAGGAATGGAGGAGGAAGAACTCGCAGAGCTGAATGAACTGCGGCAGCGGGCGCTTGGCGGACTGCAGGATTTAAAGAGTATGCTCACAAAGAAGGGCACCGATGCGGAGACCATGACCCGGGCTATTTACGGATATATTGCAGAACAGGGGATTCAGGAACAGTTAAAAGCAAGAGAAGAGGTATTTGAAGCAGAAGGAAATCTAAGCCTGGCCAAAGAATACGATCAGATTTACGGTATGATCATGGAACTTCTGGACAAGCTGGTCATGCTGCTGGGAAGCTGTGTCATGACGCTGGAAGAATATGCGGAGCTTCTGGATGCAGGACTCTCCGAGCTGAAAGTAGGACTCATTCCGGCGGGTACCGACCAGGTGGTGGTCGGCGATATGGAGCGAAGCCGTCTGAAGGATATCCGGGTGCTGTTCTTTGCGGGAGTCAATGAAGGAAATGTGCCAAAGGAAAAGAGCCGCGGCGGCCTGCTCTCGGAGATGGACCGTGAAATTCTGGCATCCCAGGAAGTGGAACTGGCGCCGACGGCCAGACAGGAGACCTGCATTCAGAAATTTTATATGTATGTGAGCCTGACGATCCCGTCGGAGGAACTGCATCTTTCCTGGAGTCTGGCGGATGCGGATGGAAATGCACTGCGTCCTTCTTATCTCATTGCGTCCGTGCAGGAATTGTTTACTGAAGTGGAGATCCACACCGACGGGGACCGGAACCTTCTGGACCGGCTGGCGGTACCGGAGGGAAGTCTTCCGGAATTGACGGAAGCACTGCAGGCAGCCCGGGAAGGGGAACCGTCTCCGGAGCAGAAGGCACTGCTTCACTGGTATGCGGGGCAGTCCGTCTGGCAGGAGAAGCTGGAGCGTCTCATGGACGCGGTCTTTTACCGGAAAGAGGAAGATCCTATCGGAAAGGCGGCGGCGCGGGCACTTTACGGAACGCTTCTGGAAGGAAGCGTGACCCGTTTGGAGCGTTTTGCAGCCTGTGCGTATGCACATTTTCTGCAGTATGGATTGCGGCTTCAGGAGCGGGAGACCTATGGACTGCAGGCCATTGATATGGGAAATGTCTTTCATGATGCGCTGAAATATTTCTCTGATACGGTGGAAAAAAGTGAATACGGCTGGTTCCATGTGCCGGAAGAAAAGCGGACGGAGTGGATGGAACAGGCTCTGGAGCGGGCGCTGGAAGACTGCGCGGAAAAAGGGCTGACGGAGCAGGCCTCCGACGCCTATGTGGTGGAGCGCATGAAGCGGATCGGGCAGCGGACCGCCTGGGCTCTTCTGGAACAGCTGAAAAAAGGCACCTTCCTGCCGGAGCAGACAGAGGTTTCCTTCCGGAATCTGGAGCAGCTGTCCAGCGTGTCCCTGCTTCTGTCGGAGGAAGAGCGCATGCGCCTGCAGGGACGGATTGACCGGATCGATGTGTGCCGGGAGGAGGGAAACCTCTATGTCCGGGTCATTGATTACAAGAGCGGCGCCCAGCGATTTGACCTGACCAGCATTTACTATGGACTGCAGTTACAGCTGGCAGTCTACCTGAATGCGGCCATGGAGATGGAGCAGAGGAATGGAGTGGAGAAGGTGCACCCGGCGGGTATGTTCTACTATCATATTCAGGATCCCATGCTGGATTATGAGGAAGAGGAGAATCCGGCGCTGCGGCTTTTGAAGGAACTGGCGTTCAATGGCATTGTCAATGCGGATCCGGAGATTGTAAAACGGATGGACCGGGAGGCGGAGAGTGGTTCTACCCTGCTTCCGGTGCGGTTCAAAAAAGGCGGCGGTTACAGCGCCTCGTCTTCCGTGGCGGAGGAAGACCAGCTTTTCCGGCTGTCCCGCCATGTAAAGCGAAAATTATCGGAGTACGGGGAAGAAATTCTGAATGGAACTATCAGCCTGTCTCCCTATGAACTGCGGGAGGAAGACGCCTGTAGATTCTGCAGTTACCACAGTGTCTGCGGGTTTGACAGCAGGCTGGTGGGCTGTGAAAAGCGGCAGCTGGAACCGCTGGAAAAAGAAGAAATCTGGAAGAAACTGGAGGAGGAAGAGTCATGAGTGTTACCTGGACAGAAGAGCAGAAGCAGGTCATAGAGACCAGAAATACCAATCTGCTTGTGTCGGCGGCAGCAGGCTCCGGTAAGACAGCCGTGCTGGTCGAGCGGATTCTTTCTCTGATTACGGATCCGGAGCATCCGGTAGATGTGGACCGGCTGCTCATCACGACGTTCACCAAGGCGGCAGCGGGCGAGATGAAAGAGCGAATCGGAAAGGCCCTCAACGACCGGCTGAAGGAAGATCCGGGAAATGAGTGGCTCCAGCGCCAGGAGTCTTTGGTGCACCGGGCACAGATCACCACCATTCATGGATTCTGCCTGTATGTGATCCGGAATTATTTTCATACCATCGACCTGAATCCCAATTTCCGGATTGCGGATGAGGGGGAAATGAAGCTCTTAAAGCAGGATACGGCAAAGGAAATTCTGGAAGAAGCCTATGAGAAGAAGGACCCTGCATTTTTAAAATTTGCGGACAGCTACGGAAGCGGCAACCGGGGAAGCGGTCTGGAAGATATGATTCTGGGGCTCTACGAATATGCGGTGGCCAGTCCCCAGCCGGTGCGCTGGCTTACCCACTGCGCGGACGTCTATGACGTGCCGGAGGAGGGAAGCTGGCAGGATTTTGCAGGACAGAAAGAGATTTTAAAGGAACTGAAGCTGACGGCCAGTGATGCGCTGGCAGAGATCCGGAAAGCACGGGCCATGTGCAGGGTGCCGGGGGGACCGGAACCGTATGAGCCGGTATTGCTGGCGGATGAGGCCATGATTCAGGAACTGACAGACTGCCAGAATGTGGGGCTGTTCCGGGAAAAATGGGAGCAGTTATCTTACGGACGACTGCCCAGCCGCCGGGCCAAAGTCATGGCAGATGCGGACGAGGAACTCTGCGACCGGATTATGGCCATGCGGAATGAAATGAAAGATCTTCTGAAAGGACTGGGAAAACAGTATTTTCAGATTTCTGATGAAGAACAGTTCCGGCAGCTGCGGGAGACCAAAGAAAATGTGGCGGCCTATGCGGAACTGACCCTTGCATTTCTGAACCGCCTGAATGAAAAGAAGCGGAAGAAAAATATTCTGGACTTTGCGGATCAGGAGCATCTGGCCTTGCAGATTCTCACAAGGGAAGAGGATGGGGAGCTGGTGCCTTCGGAGACCGCGGATATTTTTGCCGATTATTTTGAAGAAATTATGGTGGATGAGTATCAGGATTCCAACCTGGTGCAGGAAGCCATTTTAGACAGCATTTCCAAAAGCCGGAAGGGACGGGATAACCGTTTTATGGTAGGTGATGTGAAGCAGAGCATTTACCGTTTCCGGCAGGCAGAGCCGGGATTATTTCTTGGAAAATATGCGGCCTACGGGGAGGAAAACGGCGGCGTCCGCATTGATCTCCACCGGAATTTCCGAAGCCGTGGGGAAGTGCTGTCCCCGGTTAATGAAATTTTTGAACGGATCATGCGTCCGGAACTGGGCGGCATTCTCTATGATGAGGACGCGGCACTGAAAGAGGGTGCGGTCTATCCGGAGACGGATGGAAACGGAGCGGAGATTCTGCTCCTTCAGAAAGAGGACTGGGAAAGTTTCCGGAAGGAGTGCAGATGGAGCAGGACAGAAGCGGAAGCCCATCTCATTGCGTCCCGGATCCGGAAACTTCTGCAAAATGGAACCGTGACGGATCACGGAACCTTGCGTCCGGCGGAACTGGGGGATATGGTCATTCTGCTCCGTACCATGTCCGGATGGAGTGAGACATTTGTGCGGGTACTGCAGGAGGAAGGCATTCCGGCCAGCGCCCAGTCGAGAGAAGGGTATTTTCAGACCATGGAGGTGGAGACGCTGCTTGCCTATCTGCAGGTGCTGGATAATCCGACCCAGGAAATTCCGCTGGCGGCGGCCCTTCACGGCCTGCTGGGGGGATTTTCTTCGGCAGATCTGGCGGAGATCAAAGCGGCAAGCCCGGAGAAAAGCTTTTTAAAAGCATGCCAGCAGTATCGGACAGAAGGCGTGGATGAAAAAAGAAGAGCTGCCCTGGACGGATTTTTCCGGCAGGTGGAGCATTACCGGGAGCTGGCATCCTACACGTCGGTGCATGAACTGTTGTGGATGATTCTGACGGAGACCGGGTATCTGGACCAGATCCGGGCGCTGCCCGGTGGCGTGCAGCGGCTTGCCAATGTGGAAATGCTGCTGGCAAAAGCCCAGGATTATGAGAAGATCAGTTATCATGGGCTGTTTCATTTTGTCCGGTATATTGAGCGGATGCAGAAATACCAGATGGATTTCGGCGAGGCGGATATTTCCGGCAGCGGAAAAGCGGCGGTGCAGATCATGAGTATCCACCACAGTAAAGGTCTGGAGTTTCCCATCGTGTTTGTGGCCGGTATGGGAAAAAGCTTTAACCGGCAGGAGAGCCGGGACAAAATGGTCTTTCACAACCGCTGGGGCGTGGGAATTGACTACGTGGATCTGGAGCACCGGATGAAACGCCCGGCGCTCATTAAGCAGCTGATTCGCAGACAGAATCTGTTAAGTGGACTGGGGGAGGAACTGCGTGTCCTCTATGTTGCCATGACCCGTGCCAGGGAGAAACTGATCCTCACCGGTATGATTGATGAAAAGATGGATGCGGAAGCGCGGACGGGAGAACCGCTGCTCTTTTCCCAGTTACTGGGAGCCAAATGCAGTATGGAGTGGATTCTTCCGGCACGGAATCCGGAACCGGAGCAGAGTGGATTTACGGTGGAACCTGTTTCCATGGAAGAACTGCTCAAAGAATCGGTAGCGCAGCAGATGGCGGAATCTGTTTCCAGGGATGATCTGGAGCGGATGCTGGTCTATGGGGCTGCGGATCCGGAACTTTCCGGGGAAGTGGAGAAGCGGCTTTCCTGGGATTATGCGTGGAAAGACCGGACGGCGGCCAAACAGAAATACAGTGTCACTGAACTTAAAAAGCTGCGGCTTTCCTCGGAGGATGATCCGGCGGAGGAGCTTTACCCGGAGACTGAGGTGGTTCCGATTCTGCCCCATTTTATAGAGCAGACAGAAGAGAAGACCGGAGCGGCCAGAGGTACCGTCTATCATACGGTCATGCAGTGGATGGATTTTGCAAAAATCCGGAAGTCAGAGGATCCGGCGGAAGCAGTCCGGCAGGAACTGGACCGGCTGACGGCGGCAGGAAAACTGGCGGAGGAAGACAGAAGCTGTATCTGGCCTGCAGATTTTGTCCGGCTGGTGAAGAGTGGTCTGATCAAACGCCTGGCAGAAGCAGAAGAGCGGAAAGAGCTTTATCGGGAGCAGCCCTTCGTTATCGGACTTCCCGGCGACCAGGTGGACGGTTCGGATCCGGAGGAAACGGTGCTTATCCAGGGAATTATCGATGCTTTCTTCTATGAAGGGGATGAGATTGTGGTAGTGGATTATAAGACAGACCATGTCCGGCATCCGGAAGAACTGGTGGAACGGTACCGGCAGCAGCTCCAGTACTATGAGCATGCTCTTGCCATGGTCACCGGAAAAACGGTAAAAGAACGGCTCATTTACTCCTTTGCCCTGGGTAAACTGATTTCGGTCTGATAATACACGATTACATGAAAATAAAGTAGCATGATACGCGGTATCGAAATAGAGTGAACTCCAAATAATAGTACCATATCTGTATTGGAGGGTATGGGATGCAGAACAGAATCAGGGAATTGCGGGAAGAGCGCGGCATGAATCAGGAGGCCCTGGCTGGACTCGTAGGAGTATCACAACAGAAAATCAGTAAGGTAGAACGAAATACAGAATCACTGGGCATTGATCTGCTCATTGAGATTTCGGATTATTTTGAAGTGACGACAGATTACCTTCTCTGCCTGTCCGATGAAAAGAGAGGATCTGCACAGGAGAGACATCTGCAGAAGAAAATGGACAGTTACCAGAAACTGATCCATCTGTACGAAAGCCTGAATGCAGAAAATAAAAAGATGGTACTGTCACTGATGAAGGCCATGAAGAAAATAGAAGAAGAAACGTAAACACACCGGCTGTTCCTGGAGGGGCAGCCGGTGTTTCTTTACGTTGTGGGGGAATCTTTCGGAAATTGCCGTCCCTCATGATCCATCTCATAATTGTCCGTATAAATCAGTTCAGAAATGGGAACCAGTTCATAACCTTTCTCCTGCAGTCCTTCGATGACGCGGGGAAGGGCATCCTTTGTATATTTGGCACCGTTGTGCATGAGGACGATGGAGCCGTTCCCAAGATGCTTGTGATCCAGTACCCGTGAGACGATAGCGTCCGCACCGTAGTCTTTCCAATCGAGAGAATCCACATCCCACTGGATCACGTGATACCCCATGTCATTGGCAGCTTCGATAAGGGTATCATTATAGTCACCATAGGGCGGGCGGAAAAGCGTCATATCCTGCCCGGTCAGATCCTTTACCTTGTCATGAACCAGCTGCAGTTCCAACCGGCATTCCGATGCACTGAGCTGGGACATCTGCTTGTGATTTTCACTGTGATTTCCCAGATCATGTCCGTCCGCAGCGATGGCCTTCACATCGTCCGGATAGGAAGAAACCCATCCGCCGGTCATGAAGAAGGTGGCATGTACCTGATGTTCTTTTAAAATAGATAAAAGCGTCCCGGTGTCATCGTTGCCCCAGGCCGCGTCGAAGCTTAAGGCTACTTTTGGCTTTTCCGTGCTGACGCAATAGATGGGAAGTTTCTTATTTTCAACGGATGCAGAGGCAGGAACGGCCGGGGAGCGGGATAGGAAAAAGCTGCCTGCAAGGGCAATGATAAGGCATAATGACAGAGGAAGCAGGTTCTTCCTGTGAAACAATTTCATATACTTACTCCAGAGAGAGGCTCTTGATAATGAGTGTATGCTGTGAAGCAGAAGAATATGACGGCCGCCGGGCACCCGGCCTTTTTCTACAGAAAACGCTTGAATTTATAACGCCTATTCGCTATAATAGAACCCAATATGAATGTATGAATACATGTATACAAAATATTGCCTTATGCAGGATAGGATGTGACAAAGATGAGCAATGTTACCATGATGGAATTATCGAAAGAGCTGGATGAGCAGTTTGACCGTCTGTTAAATGAATGTATGGTATCCGGAGCCATTGATCAGGAGCTGTACACGGAATATGATGTAAAAAGAGGTCTCCGTGATGCTAATGGTAAAGGCGTCCTCACAGGTCTGACGGAGATTTCCGACGTCCTTTCTTATAATAGTGTGGACGGTAAGAAAATGCCGGCGGATGGTGAACTTTACTTCCAGGGTTATAATGTCAAAGATCTGATTGCGGGATTTGAAGATCGGAGATACGGATTCGAGGAAACTACATATCTTCTGCTGTTCGGAAGCCTGCCAACGCCGAAGCAGCTGAGAAGCTTTGTCCGTATTATCAAGAGTCTTCAGGAACTGTCCGGACAGTTCCTTCGCGACGTAGTTATGAAGGCCACCAATAAGAACCAGATGAATGCACTGCAGAGATGTATTCTGACCCTGTACTGCTATGACGCAAACCCGGATGAGGTGACGGTGCCCAATGTACTGCGCCAGTCCCTGCAGCTCATCGCGAAGATGCCGCAGATTGCCGTTCATTCCTACTGTGCATACCGGCATTTTCATGCGGACGACACTTTAGTTATCCGCCTTCCGAATAAAGAAATGTCCATTGCAGAAAATATTCTTCAGATGCTTCGTCCGGATGGAGTGTTTACGGAACTGGAAGCAAAGGTACTGGATGTGGCGCTGGTGCTGCATGCAGAGCACGGCGGTGGTAACAACTCCACCTTCACCAACCATGTCGTTACTTCCTCCGGAACGGATACCTATTCTGCGACGGCCGCGTCCATCGCATCCCTGAAAGGTCCCCGTCATGGTGGCGCGAACCTGAAGGTACAGCAGATGTTTGCCGATATCAAGCAGCACTGTCCGGATTATGAGGATGAGAAAAAGCTGATCAACTATCTGGAAGCCATGCTGGATAAAAAAGTATTTGATAAATCGGGCCTCATCTATGGTATGGGACATGCGGTCTATACCCTGTCCGACCCCCGTGAGGTGATTCTGAAAGAATATGCGAAACGTCTTTCCGAAGAGAAAGGCATGCAGCGGGAGTATGAACTCTATGAGAGAGTAGAGCGTCTGGCAGGCGAGGTCATTGCCAGAAAACGCCACCTGTTCAAACCCATCTGTGCCAACGTGGATTTCTACAGTGGATTTGTATATTCCATGCTGGGAATCCCGGAGGAACTGTACACTCCGATTTTCGCAATTTCCCGTATTTCCGGATGGAGCGCACACCGGCTGGAAGAGGTTGTCAATAATGGTAAGATTATCCGTCCGGCATACAAATATGTAGGACATCACCGCGGTTACATTGAACTGGATGATCGTAAAGAACCGTAAGAATATTGCGTTCATAACGCGGATGTGCTACAATCGAAGAAAATAATATTCAAAAAGAGACATCGTCAGGACCGGATTTGCACCTGCAAGGGACAAACCCGGTCTTATGGTGGTTTCCAGGGAGACAGAGAGCTTGGATAAAATAGCAGTTTTAATTCCGTGTTATAACGAAGAAAAGACGGTAGAAAAAGTAGTAAGAGACTTCCGTAAGGTACTTCCGGAAGCGGTGATCTATGTATATGATAATAATTCCTCTGACCGGACTGTGGAGCTGGCTGAAAAGGCAGGTGCGGTAGTCCGTCATGAGTATCTGCAGGGAAAGGGAAATGTTATCCGTAGAATGTTCCGCGAGATTGATGCGGAAGTGTATATTATGACGGATGGAGACGATACCTATCCGGCAGAGTTTGCCAGAGAAATGGTGGACAAGGTGCTGCATCACCAGTCTGATATGGTGGTAGGCGACCGCCTTTCCTCTACCTATTTTACGGAAAATAAGCGTCCGTTCCACAATTTTGGCAATTCACTGGTGCGCGGCACCATTAACAAGCTGTTCCACACGGAGATCAAGGACATTATGACCGGATACCGTGCGTTCAGCTATCAGTTTGTAAAGACCTTCCCGGTACTGTCCAAGGGATTTGAGATTGAGACAGAGATGACCATCCATGCCGCAGATAAAAATATGCAGGTGGACAATGTGGTCATCGAATACCGTGACCGTCCGGAAGGCAGCGAGTCAAAGCTGAACACCTACTCCGACGGAGCTAAGGTGCTGATGAGCATTGCAAAGCTTTACCGGAACTATAAACCCATGCATTTCTTTGGCATTCTGGCATTGGTTCTGACGCTGATCAGCGCCGGATTTTTCGTGCCGGTACTGGCAGAGTATGTGGCCACCGGACTGGTGCCCAAGTTCCCGACTCTGATTGTATGTGGATTTACGCTGATGGCAGCCCTTCAGTCTGTATTTGCGGGACTGATTCTGGCAGCAGGCGCCCAGAGAAGCAGACAGGAATTTGAGATGCATCTGATACAGGTAGACATGCGTTATAAGGAGCTTATGAAAGATGAAAGATAGATTCCGGAATACACTGGGAAATCTTCGTATCTGGATATTTGCATTGACAGGCGGCATATTATTTGCCGCCTTTGATCGTTGCGGCTATATGCTGAAGCGGTACGGATCCATCTGGGCCGTGTCGGAAAATCCGCTGCACCGGACCATTTTCCATCGGATCCTCTTAAGACTTCCGGTCAATATTCTGGTGGTTCTGATTCTGTTACTGCTGCTGGATGCAATCCGGGACCGGCAGAAATGGAAAAAAGGGGTTCGAAGTATCCGCTGGGAAATTTTCAGCCGCTGGAAATACTGGGCCGTACTGTTGTGGTGCCTGTATTTCGCAAGTTTCCTTCCTGCATTTTTAGGTGGATTTCCAGGCATCTTTGCGGCGGATGCACCCAATCAGGTGGGATGGACCTTTTCCGGCTGGCTGACGGCCCATCATCCGCTGGTGCATACGGGCATTCTCTGTGCGATTTTTTCCGTGGTGAGGAATCTGGGCGGCAGTGACAATCTGGCAGCAGCGGTGTATTCCCTGCTTCAGATGGCGGCGCTTGCCGGGATTTTTACCGGAATCTCCGGTTTCCTGAAAAAGGAACATGCGCCAGCCTGGCTGCAGGTCGGCACGATTCTTTATCTCTGTCTGTTCCCATTCCATGGGATGATGGCGGTTTATACCACGAAGGATACAATTTTTGCCGGAATTTTTGTGCTGTGTGTCATTCGCATTTACCGTATGTGTACCCGGCCGGAAATCTGGCTGGATGGAGCAGCAAAAATTGCGGAGGCCGTGTTCTGGTTTGTGCTCTGCTTCCTGTTCCGAAATAATGGAATGCATACCTTATTGCTGTGCGCGCCGTTTCTGCTGTTTTTCCTGAAGGGATGCCGGAAGCAGGTGGCAGTGATCTTTGTCTGCGTGTTTGCTGTATACAGTTTTTACAATGGCCCTCTGCTGAACATGCTTCATGCGGAACCGGGCAACAGCCGGGAAGCCTACAGCATTGTTATGCAGACGCTGGGACGCACCTATGTAAGCGGCGGGGAGATTACGGAAGAAGAGTGGCAGGTGATCCGTCCGGTCATGGATGAGGAGACGCTGGCCCAGTATACGCCGAACCTGTCTGATCCCATTAAAAACCAGTTCCATACGGATGCTTTTAACGAAGAAAAAGGAACCTTTTTAAAGACATGGCTGCAGATTGGCTGGAGAAATAAGAAGACCTATATTGATGCATTTTTAAATACCACGGCGGCATTCTGGTATCCGGATACGGAGGAAGAATATCTGGATTTTGTCTGCTTTAATATTCAGAAGGAGGATCCGAACTATCCCCATGTGGAGATGCAGCCGGTAAGTTCCTTCTTCTACCGGTATTACAAAGCCATCGGCAGTGATACGGCATTCCGGAATATTCCCATCATTCGGGAGCTTCTCTCCATGGGATTTTATTTCTGGCTGCTGGTATTTGCATCCCTCTATGTGATTTACCGAAAAGAGTATGTGCGGCTTTTATGGATGCTGCCATTCTGGACGTATATGGGAACCAGTTTTCTGGGACCGGCGGCACTGATTCGGTACAGTTATCCGCTGATGCTGGGAGCGCCGGTAATTATTTATATGATGTTGAAGAAAAAGAAGACCAGGGCATAGCGCTCTGGTCCTTTTTATCTGATAAAACGTTATCGTCCGCAGTCTTCATAAGGCGGTCTCGGAGGTCTTGGCGGAGGCGGGGGCGCACAGGGCGGTTCTGCGGAAGTACATCCGCATCCACTTTCCGGTCTGCCGCCGCAGGGCGGTTTCGGTTTGTCACATCCGCAGCCAGGGCCACGGTCGCGGTCTCTTCCACGGTCGCATCCACAGCCCGGTCCACGGTCCCGGTCACGATTCTGTCCGCAGGAAGGTCTGCATCCACAGGATTGATTTCCACAGGAATTACATCCGCAGGAATTTCCGCCGCCGCACCAGCACAGAAGCAGTAAAATCCAGATCCAACTGTTCATAGTTTCAACTCCTTTCTGCTATAGACTATGCAGAAAGCCATTTATTGACAAATAGATGCATAACTGTTATATTGCAGATAAGAAACAAGGGCGTTTTCATCGGGTGAAGCACGCCCTTTTGTCATATGAAAATAAAAGAAATGACCGGAAAAGGAGTATGGAGATGAGATACACGAAGAAAGATATTCTGGAGATGGTGGAAGAAGAGGATGTGGAATTTGTCCGTCTGCAGTTCACGGATCTGTTCGGAAATATGAAAAATTTGGCAATCACTGCCAGTCATTTGAAGAAAGCACTGGACAACAAAGTCATGTTCGACGGTTCTTCCGCAGAGGGATTTGTCCGTGTGGAAGAAAGTGATATGTATCTGTATCCGGATTACAGTACATTTGCGACATTTCCATGGAGACCGCAGCAGGGAAAAGTAGCCCGCCTGATTTGCGACGTTTACCGTCCGGACGGAACCTGCTATGAGGGAGATCCCCGATACCTTCTGAAAAAAGTAGTCAGTGAAGCTTCGGCAATGGGCTACACATTCAATGTAGGACCGGAGTGCGAGTTTTTCCTGTATCATGTGGATGATAACGGCATGCCTACCACCATTACCCATGAGCAGGCGGGATATTTTGATATGGGACCGCTGGATTTCGGCGAGAATGCCAGAAGAGATATGGTACTGACGCTGGAAGATATGGGATTTGAGGTAGAGTCCTCCCATCACGAAAATGCGCCGGCACAGCATGAGATTGATTTTAAATATGACGAGGCACTGCAGACAGCGGATAATATTATCACATTTAAGCTGGTGGTCAAGACCATTGCAAAGCGCCATGGTCTTCATGCCACTTTCATGCCAAAACCGAAAAACGGCGTGGATGGTTCCGGCATGCATATTAATATGTCTTTGTCCCGTGACGGTAAAAATATTTTCCAGGACAGCCATGATCCGTATGGACTGAGTCAGGAGGCATATTATTTCCTGGGAGGTATTTTAAAACATATCAAAGGAATGACTCTGATCTTAAATCCGATGGTCAATTCCTATAAGAGGCTGATGCCGGGCTATGAAGCGCCGACCCACATTGCATGGTCCGGCAAGAACCGGACGCCTCTGATCCGTATTCCGGCAACCCGTGGGGAGGAGACCAGAATCGAACTCCGTTCCCCGGATCCATCCTGTAATCCGTATCTGGCGCTTGCGGTATGTCTTGCAGCAGGGCTTGACGGTATCAAGAACAAGATTGTTCCACCGGAGGCAATGGAGGGTAATATGCACCTGCTGACACCGGAAGAACTGGAAAAACGGGGAATTGAGAATCTGCCGAAGAACCTGCAGGAAGCAGTAGACGAATTTGAAAAAGATCCGTTGATGAAAGAGGTACTGGGAGAAGAAGTCTGCAGTAAGTATAGTATGGCCAAGAGAAAAGAGTGGGAAGATTATAATGCAACGGTGTCCCAGTGGGAACTTGACAGCTATCTTCTGAGAATTTAGCCCTTTTGTTATTCCGTATGATAACAGAAGGGAAGTGGTAGAATGAACGGCATTATTATTGTATTCCCCAAGATGGAGGATGGAAAAAGTGTTCGTAATCTGCTGGTCAGGCATGGATATGAAGTGACGGCAGTCTGTACCCAGGGGGCACAGGCGCTGAACTACATAGATACCATGAATGACGGGATCATCATCAGCGGATACAAATTTTCGGATATGTACTATTTTGACCTGAAACATTCTCTGCCGACAGGATTTGATATGCTTCTGATGGCTTCTCAGAGAGTGTGTGGGGAATGCATGGATCATGAGATCGTCTGTGTCAGCATGCCCCTGAAGGTTCAGGATCTGATCAGCACAGTGGAAATGATGTGCATGAATCAGGCACGCAGACGGAAAAAACTCCGTTCCAGACCCAGACAGCGGACGGATGAAGAAAAGAAAGTGTTATGGGAAGCAAAATCCGTGCTCATGGACCGGAACCACATGACCGAGGAAGAAGCGCACCGTTATATCCAAAAATGCAGTATGGACAGCGGTACATCCATGACAGAGACAGCACAGATGGTCTTAAGTATGATCAAAATATAGCCTTGTACCAGATCGGTATTTTTGCTATAGTTAAACCAGATATGCGTTGACAGGAAGGGGATTTCTATGAAATTTACAAAGATGCACGGAATTGGCAATGATTATGTGTACGTGGACTGTACAAAGAAGGATCTTGCCCATACATCCGAGATCGCAAAATATGTCAGTGACCGTCATTTCGGAATTGGATCAGACGGCATGATTTTGATTAAATCATCGGAAAAAGCAGATTTCCAGATGGATATGTACAATGCGGACGGCTCCCGCGGAGAGATGTGCGGAAACGGTATCCGCTGCGTGGCAAAATATGTTTACGACCACCATCTGACGGATAAGACGGAGATCTCCATCGATACGCTGGCAGGCATCAAATATCTGCAGCTGACTGTCGAGAACGGAAAAGTAGTGAAAGTCCGGGTCAATATGGGACAGCCGATTCTGGCGCCGGCGGACATTCCGGTGGTGGCAGATAAGGAGCCGGTAGTGGCAGAGCCTATCGAAGCCTGCGGAAAAGAATGGAACATGACCTGCGTTTCCATGGGAAATCCCCATGCAGTGATCTTTATTGATACGCCGGTAAAGGGATTTCCGCTGGAGGAAGTGGGACCTCATTTTGAAAATCATGAGCGGTTCCCCAAGAGAACCAATACGGAGTTTGTAAGAGTCCTGGACCGTCAGACACTGGAGATGCGCGTATGGGAGCGCGGTTCCGGTGAGACCCTGGCATGTGGAACCGGTACCTGTGCGACGGTTGTGGCAGGTGTATTGAACGGCCTGTGCGACCGGAAAGCGCTGGTTCATCTGCTGGGAGGAGACCTGGAGATCGAGTGGAGCGAGGCAGATAACTGTGTCTACATGACTGGTTCTGCAACCGAAGTATTTGAGGGTGAGATTACACTTCCGGAGGAAATGGCAGAGTGAAGATCTGGAACAATTGCAGGAAAGCAGGATATCTGATTCTGTTTGCTGCGGTGATTTCCATGAGCGCCTATATTTTCTACGGTGCTTTGGACACACTGAAATATGCGGATGCACTTGAAAATGTGATAAATGGAAGGACGGTTCCCGTGATTATGGCAGGAACCGTCCTTTTGCTGGCTATATTCGCCATTGCGGCGCTGACGAGGGCGCTTCCGGCACTGGAGAAGAGATTTGTAAAGACGACGGTGGTGCTGGGAAGTCTCATGTTTCTGGCACAGATTCTGACAGTGCTGGTGCTGCGTACATCGCTCCGACAGGACCATCTGAAAATTTTTGATACGGCGGTGGCGTTATTGGATCATCCGGTCATTGCGGATACCCATTTTAAGGAGTATTTCATGAAATACCCCAATAATATTCCCATGTGCCTTTTCACTTATGGCTGGCTGAAAATATTTTTTCTTCTGGGTCTGCCCCGCGGCAGCTGGATGGATCTGGTGAAGATTGTCAATGTAGTATTCATGAACCTTGGCATGTGGGCGGTGTTTGATCTGATCAGAAGACACCGCTCCCGGAAGACGGCTCTTTGCTTTCTGCTGTTTCTGCTGGTAAATCCCCTGTGGTATCTGCTGGGAGAAATGTATTACACTTCGACCATTTCCCTGGCATTTTCCATGGGAGGCATCTGGCTTTTTGACCGGGCACGCGAGGAATCCCAGCTTGCGAGAAAGCTGCTTCAGTATGCTGGTATGGGTGTGCTTCTGGCAGCGGGTTATAAGATCCGGGCAACAGTGATTCTCACCATATTATCGCTGCTTGTCTATGCGGTATTAACATTGGGAGAACAGGAATTAAGAGAATGGAAGACCCGCCTGATGGGCTGGGGACTTTCTCTGGCAGCGGTTCTGATAGGACTTCTGCTGGTGTTTGCCGTTTATGGAAAGGCAGAACGGCATTATGCAGGATTTGATCCGGCGGAAACCGGTTATCCCACGGTACACTGGATTATGATGAGCGCCCAGGGAGAAGGTCAGTATAACAGCGCGGATGACGCCTTCACCGGCTCTTTCGATACGAAAGCGGAGCGGACGGCAGCAGACCTTGCA
Source organism: Clostridiales bacterium (assembly GCA_963604695.1). Taxonomy (GTDB): domain Bacteria; phylum Bacillota; class Clostridia; order Lachnospirales; family Lachnospiraceae; genus Hominiventricola. Next base: position 17,504 of record CAVCTH010000008.1, read on the forward strand.
GAACTTCGGCACCGGGTAGGAGAGATGGGACCGGGCGGCTTGTTGACCTTGTTTCGGAATAAACTGCGGGTGGCATTTGCGGACGGAACGGATGATTACTATGCCCTGTTCCGTACCATGCAGTCCCCGTCCCGCCTCCAGAAATATATCAACGGCGGCAGATCGGATCTGCTGGCATTTTATCTCCACAGCTATCATGGACTTCTCATGGGAATGGTACTGCTGGCGCTCATTTACCGGGCATGGAAAGGAAAGCCGGAATTCTGGGATGTACTGATCATCAACCTGTGCGGGGCTTACTTTTTCTATCTGATCTGGGAGGTGGATCAGGCCTACAGCATTCCGTTCCTGCTTATTTTGACGGCTCTGGGAGCGGAAGGTATTTCCCTGAGCGTGGAGGACGCCAGCCGCCCCGAACGGGAACTGCCGGAATTTTTCAAATGGGTTCCTGCAGTGTCCGGCGGCATTTTTCTGGCGGAACTGCTGGCAGTTGTCCTGGTCATGAAGATCGTGGGACTGCCCGTGCGTGATTATGCGGTACTGCAGGATCAGGAGACCAGTGACCAGCTGACGTTGCAGACGGATTTTTCCCAGACCTTCCGGATCGGAAAAGCCTTTGATCATCTGGATCTCTGGGTAGCCAACTGGGATGGCACAGCCAATGATTCCGTCTATGACGTAACAATTCTCGATGAATCCGGCACAGCCGTGGCGGAAGGCCAGGTGATCGGCGCGGAAGCCCCCTGTATGTCCGCCTATACCATCGCTTTTGAACGGGTACAGCCGGATCATGTGCAGACCTATACCATTCAGGTGGCAATCCGGAATCCGGACTGCGCCATCAAGACAGACTTCCTCTACTACCAGAGTTCCTGGGATATGTACGCGGACGGTGCACTCTATACTTCACAGGAAGAACAGAATGTAGATCTGGCCTTCGCAGTATATTCTGAAAATTTTTCTGTCAGAGACTAAAAAACTATAAATTTTTCCTTGCAATAAAAAAATACTTGTGCTAGGATTGAACACAAATAAAAAAAGGCGAAGAACAGGACTCTTGCCTTGCAGAGACCGACAGGAATATGGCGTCACCGACTGAGAGCGCCGTTTGGAGGAGCAGACAAAGGGAACACCTGGGAGCTGTCCGGTCGAAAGAAGAGTAGGCCGGTTCCGTGAGCATACGTTACATGCCAAAGAGAGGAGAGCAGGTTTTCAAAAAGCCATGCACTCAATGCGGGTGGTACCGCGGGAGAAAGAATTGATTCGTCCCGTCCCGGAATATTCACAATATTCCGGGGCGGGGCGATTTTCGTTTTATTCCCCCTCCGGAAGTCAGATTCAGGAGGAATGAGAATATGGAATTTATGACAGGCGTAAAGAAAACCGACTTACTGGAACTCCCGGAGCTTCAGGACAAATCATTAGTGGGTCAGACCGTAAAAGTCAACGGTGCCGTGCATACCATCCGCGACATGGGTGATGTGGCATTCGTGGTACTTCGGAAAAGAGACGGACTTCTCCAGTGCGTTTACGAAGAAGGAAAAGCCGGATTTGACCTGAAAGACTTAAAAGAAGCAGCCACCGTAGAGATTGAAGGTGTTCTGAACGAGGAAGAACGTGCACCGGGCGGAATCGAGCTTCGGATCAGAGGCATCAAAATCCTCTCCACTCCGTGCGCACCCATGCCGCTTCCCATTGCAAAATGGAAACTGAACACTTCTCTGGATGCCAAGCTCAACATGCGTTCCGTATCTCTGAGAAATATCAGAGAGCGCGCTAAATTTAAAATCCAGGAAGGTATCGTAAAAGGCTTCCGTGATTTCCTGTATCAGCAGGGATTTACCGAGATCCACACGCCGAAGATCGGTGCCAAGAGTGCAGAGGGCGGCGCAAACCTTTTCAAACTGGATTATTTCCATCGTCCGGCTGTGCTGCAGCAGTCTCCGCAGCTCTATAAACAGATGATGGTCGGTGTGTTTGACCGGGTATTTGAGACCGCTCCGGTATTCCGTGCAGAGAAACACAACACCAAGCGTCACCTGAACGAATATACCTCCCTTGATTTTGAGATGGGTTACATTGATGGATTTGAAGACATCATGGCCATGGAGACCGGGTTCCTTCAGTACACCATGAAGCTTCTGGAAAGAGAATATGCAAAGGAACTGAAGATCCTGAACATCACCCTTCCGAAGACCGACAAGATTCCGGCTGTCCGTTTTGACAAAGCCAAAGAGCTGGTCGCTGAAAAATACAACAGAAAGATCCGCAACCCCTTCGACCTGGAGCCGGAGGAAGAGACGCTGATCGGCCAGTATTTCAAGGAAGAGTACGATGCAGATTTCGTATTTGTTACCCATTATCCTTCCAAGAAACGTCCGTTCTACGCCATGGATGATCCGGAAGATTCCCGCTTTACCTTAAGCTTCGACCTTCTGTATCACGGCCTTGAGATCACCACCGGTGGACAGCGTATCCACGACTACAACATGCTGGTGGAGAAGATCGCAGCCAAGGGCATGGAGCAGGAAGGACTGGAGCAGTATCTGGACACCTTCCGTTACGGCATGCCGCCTCATGGTGGACTGGGTATCGGTATGGAGCGTCTGACCATGAAGCTGGTGGGCGAGGACAACGTCCGTGAGACCACCCTGTATCCGAGAGATTTATCAAGACTGGAACCGTAGGGAAGAGAAGGAGAATTTATCATGGCAAATATTATTTCTGATGAAACCATTGAATATGTCGGCATTCTCGCAAAGCTGGAGCTGTCTCCGGAAGAGAAAGAGCAGGCAAAGAAAGATATGGGAAATATGCTGGACTACATTGATATGTTAAACGGTCTTGATACAGAAGGCGTAGAGCCCATGTCCCACGTATTTCCGGTACACAACGTATTCCGTGAGGATGTGGTCACCAACGGAGACGGACACGATGCAACACTGGCCAATGCACCGGCACAGAAAGACGATGCATTCAAAGTACCGAAGACGGTAGAATAGGAGGGCATGACGATGAATCTCATGAGTCTGACTGCCGTAGAACTCGGCAAGAAAATAAAATCCGGTGAAGTAACCGCAGTGGAGGCCACAAAGGCAGCACTGGAACAGATTAAGAAGCTGGACGGAACCTACAACTGTTACGTGACCGTGGATGAAGAAGCTGCTCTGAAAGAGGCAGAGGAAGTACAGAAGAAAATCGAGGCAGGAGAACTGACAGGCCCGCTGGCAGGCGTTCCGGTAGCCATTAAGGACAATATGTGTACCGAAGGAATGCTCACCACCTGCAGTTCCAAAATCCTTTATAACTTTAAACCGACCTATACGGCAGAAGCCGTTCTGAACCTGAAAAAAGCAGGCGCTGTTGTGATCGGCAAGACCAACATGGACGAGTTCGCCATGGGAAGTACCACTGAAACTTCTCATTTCGGACCGACGAAAAACCCGTGGAATCCGGAACATGTACCGGGAGGATCTTCCGGCGGAAGCTGTGCAGCAGTGGCAGCAGAGGAGTGCTCTTATGCATTAGGTTCTGATACCGGCGGTTCCATCCGTCAGCCCAGTTCCTTCTGCGGCGTCACCGGTATCAAACCGACCTACGGAACCGTATCCCGTTACGGACTGATTGCCTATGGTTCTTCCCTTGACCAGATCGGACCGGTCTGCAAGGATGTGACCGACTGTGCAACCGTACTGGAAGCCATCGCTTCCTATGATCCGAAGGACAGCACCTCTGTGAAAAGAGAGTCCTATGATTTTACTTCCGCATTAAAGGATGATGTAAAAGGGTTAAAGATCGGTATTCCGAGAGATTATTTCGGAGAAGGTCTGGATCCGGAAGTAAAGGAAAGCATTCTGAAAGCAGCAAAAGTGCTGGAGGAAAAAGGAGCCATTCTGGAGGAGTTTGATTTAAGCCTGGTAGAATATGCGATTCCAGCTTACTATGTCATCGCTTCCGCAGAGGCAAGCTCCAACCTGGCACGTTTTGACGGAGTCAAATACGGATACCGTACCAAAGAGTACAACGGTCTCCACAACATGTATAAGAAATCCAGAAGCGAAGGCTTCGGACCGGAAGTAAAACGCCGTATTATGCTTGGCTCCTTCGTATTAAGTTCCGGTTACTACGATGCTTACTATATCAAAGCACTGAAGACCAAAGCGCTGATCAAGCAGGCATTTGACCGTGCTTTTGAAAAATATGATGTGATTCTCGGACCGGCAGCTCCGACCACAGCACCGAAGCTTGGCGAGTCCTTAAGTGATCCGATCAAAATGTACCTGGGCGATATTTACACCATTTCTGTCAACCTGGCAGGACTTCCCGGTATCAGCGTTCCCTGCGGTGTGGACAGCAAAGGACTTCCCATCGGCATGCAGCTGATCGGTGACTGCTTCAAAGAAGACAACATTATCCGTGCGGCTTACGCATTTGAACAGACGAGAACCTACGAACGCTGTGCAGCAGCCAAAGCGCAGGACTAAGGAGGAGAACGAAGATGAGCAAACAGTATGAAACCGTCATCGGTCTGGAGGTTCATGTAGAGCTGGCCACCAAGACCAAAATCTTCTGCTCCTGCAGTACTGCATTTGGAGGAGCACCCAACACCCACACCTGCCCGGTCTGCACCGGTATGCCGGGTTCCCTTCCGGTACTGAACAAACAGGTAGTGGAATATGCCGCAGCCGTAGGACTGGCAACCAACTGTACCATTACCCAGAACTGCAAGTTTGACCGGAAGAACTATTTCTATCCGGATAACCCGCAGAACTATCAGATTTCCCAGCTGTATTATCCTATCTGCCGTAATGGCTATGTGGAGATTGACACTCCGGCAGGTCCGAAGAAAATCGGCATCCATGAGATCCATATGGAGGAGGATGCAGGAAAGCTGATCCATGATGAGTGGGAAGACTGCTCTTTGGTAGATTACAACCGTTCCGGCGTGCCGCTGATCGAGATCGTGTCCGAGCCGGATATGAGAAATGCAGACGAAGTGATTTCCTATCTGGAAAAGCTTCGTATGATCATTCAGTATCTGGGAGCTTCTGACTGTAAGCTGCAGGAAGGTTCCATGCGTGCAGACGTGAACCTGTCTGTCCGCGAGGTGGGTTCCGAGAAGCTGGGTACCCGTACCGAGATGAAGAACCTGAACTCCTTTAAGGCCATTGCCCATGCCATCGAGGGAGAGCGGGAGCGTCAGATTGAACTTCTGGAAATGGGCCGTCAGGTCATTCAGGAGACCAGAAGATGGGACGACAACAAAGAGTCTTCCCATGCCATGCGTTCCAAAGAGGATGCACAGGATTATCGTTATTTCCCGGAACCGGACCTGGTGCCGATCATTATCAGCGACGAGTGGCTGGCTGCCATTAAAGCCCGTCAGCCGGAGCTTCGGACGGCCAAGCTGATCCGTTATAAGAAAGATTTTGATATTCCGGATTATGATGCACAGATCATCACCTCCGCCAAGAAAATGGCAGACATTTTCGAGGCAACCACAGCCATCTGCAAGAAGCCGAAAAAGGTATCCAACTGGCTGATGGTGGAGACCATGCGTCTCATGAAAGAACACGAGATGGAAGCGGAAGATCTGAAATTCTCACCGGAGAACCTGGCAAAACTTATCGATCTTGCCGATGCAGGAACCATCAACAGCTCCGTGGCAAAAGAAGTATTTGAGAAGATTTTCCTGGAGGATATCGATCCGGAGAAATACGTGGAAGAGCACGGCCTGAAGACGGTCAACGACGAGGGCGCACTGAGAAGCACCATCGAGAAGGTCATTGCCGACAACCCGCAGTCTGTGGAAGATTACCACAACGGCAAGGAGAAAGCCATCGGCTTCCTGGTGGGACAGACCATGAAAGCCATGAAGGGAAAGGCAAATCCGGGCATGGTAAACCAGATCCTGAAGGAGTTACTGTAATTGTAAATGGAAATAAAGTTGTCATTTGCCTGCCGTTAGGGTATACTAATGCTCATAGTACGAAAGATAAGGAGCAATGCATATGAACCCAATGGCACTCATGAAGATTATGAATGCAAAAAATAAATTTAACGCCAATCATCCGAAATTTGGTGCGTTTCTGAATGCTGCATTTGCAGGAGGAATTCAGGAGGGAACCATCATCGAAATGAAGGTGACAAAACCGGACGGCACGGAGATGACAACCAACCTGAAAGTAAAACAGTCCGATCTGGAACTTTTACAGGATCTGCGTGAAGCAGCAAAATAAATACTTTTCCGGAATTTATGAAGAGATTGTGAAATTGTAGACAATAATTTTATAATTTTTTAACGGTTTCCCCATAATTTGGACATAACTCTCTGGTAAAGTATAAGCATAAAAGTTCTACCGGAGCTTTTCTCTTACAGAAAAACATACAGGCGGAAGGCCTTGGGAACTTTCTAAAATGAGGGCGGCAATTTTACATGCGCGCAAGTGAAATGCCGCTCTCGACTAACAACAACAGCGTTTCGAATTTTCGGAACGCTTTTTTTATGCGCTTCCATATTTCATTGCGGCATGTTTGCGGCCATGTTATAATGAAAAAATGAAATAAAAGGGGACAAACGATTGAAAACATTAATTTCACTGACTTACAATTTTCTGTGGGGAGATCTGGTTCATATTCCACTGCCGTCCGGGGGAACGGTGGGAGTTTCTCTTCTGATCCTGATTCTGATTCCTCTCGGAATCTTTTTCACATTACGGCTTCGGTTCCTTCCGATCCGGCTGTTTCCGGACATGATCCGGATTACACTGGAGAAGAAAGGAAACGGGGAGAAAGGATCCATTTCCGGACTACAGACGCTGATCATTGCAACGGCTACCCGCGTGGGCATGGGTAATCTGGTGGGTGTTGTGGCAGCAATTTCCGCAGGCGGCGCAGGTGCGGTATTCTGGATGTGGGTGACAGCACTTCTGGGTTCCAGTACGGCATTCGCGGAAGCGGCGCTGGCACAGATTTATAAAGAAAAGGATCCGCTGTACGGCGGTTACCGGGGAACTCCGACTTACTATATTCAGGACTGCTTTGGAAAGGGTGGACGAAAGGGAAGAAAATCTCTGATTGCCATTTTGTTTGCCTTGTCGGGACTGATCTGTTGGTGCGGTATCAGCCAGGTCATCAGCAATTCCGTTACTTCTGCATTTAAAAATGCCTTTGGGGTTCCACCGATCTATACAACCGTGATTCTGGTGGCCATTGCAGCGGTCATTGTTCTGCGGAAAAATGCCACTGTGAAAGTGCTGGATGTGATTGTGCCCATTATGGCGGCATGCTATTTTGTCATTACATTGTTTATTATCGGGAAAAATATCGGACAGCTTCCCGGTGTATTCAGCCGTATCTTCGAGGAAGCCTTTGGCGTCCGTCAGGCAGTGGCAGGTGGATTTGGCGCGGTTCTCATGAACGGCGTGAAGAGAGGATTATTTTCCAATGAGGCTGGTTCCGGTTCCGCGCCCTGTGCAGCAGCGGCAGCGGATGTGGATCATCCGGCAAAAGCAGGTCTTCTGCAGGCATTTGGTGTGTTCATTGATACCATTGTGATCTGCAGCTGCACGGCCATGATTATGCTGCTGGCGCCACAGGAAATGATGAACGGTCTGGAAGGAATGGAACTTCTCCAGAGTGCCATGTCCTGGCATCTGGGACAGTTCGGTGTGATTTTTATTGCCGTGACGCTGTGGCTCTTCAGCTTTTCCACGTTCCTGGGAATCCTGTTCTATGCAAGATCCAATGTGGCATTTCTCTTTGGAGATAACTGGACGGCACAGACGCTGTACAAAATTCTGGCGCTGATCATGCTGTTTATTGGCGGACTGGCAGCTTATACTTTTGTGTGGGATTTAGGAGATGTGGGAATTGGCCTGATGACCGTCTTCAATGCGATGGCGATCCTGATGTTATCCGGAAAAGCGGCGGACAGCCTGAAAGAATATGAGGACAGCCGGAAACAATAAAAAAGAGACCATGAAGCTGGTCTCTGTAAGTATCGAGGGAGTGGGGATCTTTTCGGATCCCCTTTTCAAAATGTTATGAATGAAATACGGATGTGTTCCTGTTACGAGTATTATCATAGCAGGAAATTGTGAGCAAATTGTAGCGGAAGTATAAAAGAATCCTAAAGTTTCCAAAGAAACAGGAAACAAATTATTAGGAAATTGCGAAAGGGGTACAAAATGCCGGGAGCCACCATATTATCTTATGTAAAAAGCCAGGAGAAAGAAGCGCAGATTCAGAGACTCTGTAAACGTCTGCAGATCCAATATGTCCGGATCGGGCAGCAGGATATGGGAAAAGAATTAGGAGAACTGTGCGGGATTTATAAAGGGACGAAAGGAACGCATACACCGGTTCCGCTTCTCTATCAGGCACCGGAACTTCTCATTTTCTCCGGGATACCGGAGGGGATGCTGGATTTGATTCTGGCAGAATATAGAAAAGAAGGAATCGAGCCGGTGGCGCTGAAAGCCATTGTGACGCCGCATAATATTGGGTGGACGGTGTATGAACTGTCTTCCGAACTTGCCAAAGAACACGCGGCCATGCATCGCAGATAAAAGAGCAATAAAAAAGAGCAATAAAAAAGAGACGCAAACGCGTCTCTTTTTTATTTTCCAGTCAAAGCATTCTGCATAATTCTCAATTCAAACAACATATAAGAATCGTTGTACTTATATTTATTTTAACATAAGAATCTGTTGAAATGTTCGGATTAGAGCTTGGTTACGTTAGTAGCCTGCGGTCCCTTTGCACCGTTAACTACTTCGAACTCAACAGCCTGGCCCTCTTCAAGAGATTTGAAGCCTTCCATGTTAAGACCTGAGTAATGAACGAATACATCATTTCCCTGCTCGTCAGAGATAAATCCATATCCCTTCTGGTTGTTAAACCACTTTACTGTACCTTTGTTCATTGTGGTACCTCCTTAAAATAATACATGTGCAAAGCACAGTCTAAGATTACCACAGTTTACTAGGAGTGTCAAATAAAACCGCCTGACACGGAGGGGTAAAAATCGACGTCATGAAACGTACAGCATGGACATAAAATGGGGAATAAAAGGCAGATGGAGCAGAGCAGTTTGAGAAAAATTCTGGCGGTACAGATGGCATTTTTGCTTGCTTTTGCAGAAGTTCCGGCAGGACAGCAGGAAACTTCTTACATTAAATGGGTGGATTTTCAGGTGTCAAAGCTGGCATTAGAGGAAGCTTACGAATATGATGTGGATACCTATGGAACCGATGCCCACATCAGCTGGATTGACCTTCTGGCCTGGACGGCCGCCCATACAGGCGGAGCCTTTGATCAGGACCGGGAAGTATACCAGTGGATGACGCAGCTGGAGGAAGAGAGGGAGAAAGGAACCGAACTGGAGAAGCTGACCAAAGATTTAAAATATTTCTCCTACTATCAGGAAGCATACGGCGCGGTGCTTGGCGGCATGGTGGGAGAATTTGAGCTGGAGGGAAAGCCGCGGTATGGCCTGAAAGCCTTTCATCCCATTGCGAAAGGATTTCCTTACACGGATTATGATGATTTTGGTGCTTCCCGAACCTATGGATACCGGAGAAACCATTTGGGCCATGATATGCTGGGACAGGTGGGAACGCCCATCATTGCAGTGGAATCCGGTTATGTGGAGGCACTGGGCTGGAATCAGTATGGAGGATGGCGGATCGGAATCCGGAGCTTTGATAAGAAGCGGTATTATTATTACGCGCATCTGCGGCAAGGATTTCCCTATCAGAAAGATTTGAAGGAAGGTTCGGTGGTGCTGGCCGGGGACGTCATTGGCTACATGGGACATACCGGGTACAGTGCGAAAGAAGATGTGAACAATATTGACCAGACCCATCTTCATTTTGGTATGCAGCTGATCTTTGATGAATCCCAGAAGGACGGAAATAATGAAATCTGGATTGACTGCTATCAGATTGTCCGGTTTCTGTACCGGCAGCAGTCGGAAGTGGAACGAAATGCGGAGACAAAGGAATGGAGACGGACAGATGAGATGAAAGATCCGGCGGCGGAAGCCTATGAGCGGACCCTGGATTTTTCCCGGTACCCATAAGCAGGAACATCACTTACAGATACCGTATTTTCTGCTGGATCAGATAGCCAACTGCATCGGCAAAGCGCTCTGCGGAAGGTGCCCAGACCACATCATTTCCATAGATCTGCCGGGCCGCAGGAAGATCTTTTTCGTGTCCGGTACATACAGCCAGAATGCTGATGCCCTGTCTGCGGAGGCGACTGACTTCCCTGGCAGTATCCGTAATGCCGCGGGCCCCGCCGTAATCATAAAAGAAAGGAATGGGGCCTTCTTTTACAAAGAGCCGGTGGTCATCATTAGGGTGGCAGTCGGACAGGATGATAAAGAGCCGGTGTTCGCAGGGGGATGCCAGAATTTCTTCTCCGGCCAGTCGGATCGCAAGACTGTCCCGGTTCCATCCGGCAGCCAGGTACTGGAAAATCTGTTCATTTTTATCAGTCTCCTGGTAGTCCCGGAAAATATGGAGAACCGTACATCCTTCGATGGAGCAGTAGGAAGAAATCCGCACGGGAAGACCGCACCTGGTCAGACTTTCGGCAATCATATAACCCTGGGAAGCAATTTCTTCCTGCCGGTTTTGCTGGGAGGCGGAGGCATCCAGCAGAATATCGATGGAGAGATCTCCCCTGGCAGAAGGAATGTTCCGGAAAAAGAGTTTTTCTTCGTGAAGAAGCGTTCCGCGCCAGATCCGTTCCGGCCGGAGAAGACCGCTTCTGCTTTCTTCCGGATTTCCGTCGGTGTTACATTGCAGCACGTTACGGATCCGGTCGGTCAATCTGGAAATACTGAGCATCTGCTGGTCAAAATGTTCCCGGTGGAAATAAAGATTTTTCTCCTGCTGACGTACAAGTGCAGCGTGGAAAGATCCGGGCGGTTCGTGGAGGGAAGCTTCCTCGCGAAACTGTCCCCTGGTAATATGAAGGTGGCAGTTCCGGTGTCCGTCCACACAGATCCGGTGCTCCAGATCGGAAAGTTCCTGAGGCGTGTAAATGGAAGTGCCAAAATTCAGTTCCAGGAATTTTCGAAGCTGTTGATTCCGGACAGAAGCATAGAGGATCGGAAAATAAAGAGTCAGTGCATGATGCTGGTTTGCATTTTTGGAAGAATCCGTTTCTACAGGCGTGGCAAAAGCACCACCGTGAAAGGCGGCTTTCCGAATCCGCAGAGGAATCTTTGGAAAGATTCGTTTTTCGTGAAGGGAAGGAACCGGGCAGTGAAAATAGGAATTCATGATTTTGTGAATCTGGGCGGCAATCTGCGGGGTATCCATGGAGATGTCGAATTCCAGGTCATGGAGAAGCGCAGTTTCCTTTTTGCTGAGTCGTGCATGTTCTCCCAGAAGTGCGCCAAAGTGAGCCGTGTTCAGCCGCTCGAACAGTTCCTGATCCCAGTAGGAGGTACGGTGTTCCCAGATATCCACGGCATAATCATGGCGCAGCGTGGACAACAATGGCCGGTCGGCGACGGCCTGTTGATAAGTACAGGATTCCAGTCCCAGCCAGATGAGATTCCGGTAGAGATTGGCTTCCCGCAGCCGTCCAAGACGCAGAAAAAGATCCTGAAGAAGTGCATAATCATAGTAACGGTGTACATAGCCGATGATAGAGTTAAAATAAAGGCTTGGCTCGCCATTTCGGTCGTAGGCTGCATAGTCCGGCAGGAAGTGATAGTCACAAGCCGCATTCCAGATGATATTTTTTGCTCTTTGCTCCTGAAATCCCGACAGGTTCATTCCATCAGCTCCTTATCTTCCTGAAAAAACAGTGTCATGATCTGCTTTGGATGGAATCCGCGCGGTAAAGAGATCATCCACCAGTTTCCGTTCATAGGGATCAAAGATTTTGTTGCCGATTCCAAGGTGCAGAGCTTCCAGCGGGGAAAGTTCTTTGTCCATAAGCCGGATAGCGGCAAGAAGTCCACGCAGATCCAGTGCCTTGGGAGAAATCTGGGCACTCGCGCATTTTGCCTGCAGTTCCTGGAAAAGTTTGCAGAACTGGCGATTCCATTCCGGGGAAAGCGTTGGAAATTCCCGTTCAAAGAGCCGTGTCAGAGAATCCTCGGAGATGGCAGGCATATCGATGACTACAAAACGGGAAGCCAGAGCTTCGTTCAACTCTCTGGTTCCGGCATATCCATAGTTCATGGTGGCGATAAAGCGGGAGGCAGGATGCAGTTCCGTGCGGCCGTATCCCGGAATGTCAATGCTTCCGCGGAAATCCAGGGCTTCATGAAGGATGGCAAGCGCCTCATTTTTTGCCATATTGATTTCGTCCAGCACGCCAAAACCACCTAGCCTTGCGCTCTGGCTGACGGGGCCTTCCCGGAAAATGACTTCTCCATTTTTGAACGTATCCGATCCAATGAGGGAAGCGGCGTCGGTATTGATGCTGAGGGAAATATTGAAAAGAGGACGTCCGAAGGCAGCCGCCAGATTTTCAGCAAATACATTTTTTCCGGTGGCTTTCGGGCCTGTTAAAAGCAGATGTTCTCCGCTTAGAAGGGCGGCAAGCGCCTCTTCCCAGATGGCAGTTCCATAATAGAGATAACGGGGCGTTCGAATACGGCTGGCAAGCTTCTCGTCAGCTGGATATTGAGCTCGAAATGCTTCCAGTTCCTGAAGCAGCCGGGGATTCACCCCTTCTTTTCTGAGAAAATCCAACATGGTAGTTCCCTCCCTCAATCAATGGTTTTTCTGCCTCCAAGTATAGCACGAAACGGAAAAAAGTGCATGAAAAAGGCGGTACAAGAATCTGTTCTGAAAATTCTCATACCGCCTATATAACTGTAATTTCCAATGGACTAAACCTCGGTTTCTTTGATTTATCTATTTTATCGTCTTTTATGACTTTTTCTTTTGCCGTATGCAATTATCCTTTTAATCTTTACGGCTTTCTCATTTCTGGTTTTTTATTTTACAAGGTATCTGTCCTTTACCTTTATGAAAAGCTTTTGCTTTTTTCTTACCTTATTGGTAATCTCATTTTTTTTAAATATTGGTTATTCAGTTTTCTAGGTTTTAAAAGAAACTATCGTTGCCGGTGGTCCGTACCTCCAATTCTTCATATTATGGGGTGTAACGTTAAGTTTTGGTTGGACTCTCCTCCTTTACATGCTCCCTGCCATCTGGGATTTTTGTTTTGTAACTTTTCGTTCTCCTTCGTTTTTATGAGTTTATTATAACATGATAATTATATTTGTCAATATATTTTTGAAATAAAATAATAAAATCTGACAAATAAGAAAGGCAATAAAATTTCACTTTCTTACATTAACGTATTGGAGGAAAGCGCAAAATATGGTACACTCGATGGCAAGATAGAAAGAAGAAGGAGCGGATACATGGAAAAGAAACAGAATGTGACACTCATTGGTATGCCGGGAGTTGGAAAGAGCACAGTCGGCGTAGTACTTGCAAAGATTCTGGGATACCGTTTTCTGGACTCGGATCTGGAGATTCAGGAGCAGACGGGAAAACTGCTGCATGAACTGATTACGGAACATGGAGATGACGGATTTCTGGAAATTGAGAACC
>CAVCTH010000009.1:0-2364 GCA_963604695.1 Clostridiales bacterium
GAACTGGGTAAAGATGCCTATGCAACCGGCAGGATCAGCACGGAGCTGGTGGATGAACTCTGTGGTGTTCTGAATGATTTTCAGAGAATCATGAAAGAATTCGGTGTGGAGGAATACCGGGCCTGTGCCACCAGCGCCATCCGTGAGACGCGGAATACACTGGTACTGCTGGATCGGATTTATTTACGAACCGGTGTGCATCTGGAAATCTTAAGCAACTCCGAGCAGCGGTTCCTGGGTTATAAATCCATTGCATCCAATGAGCAGACCTTCCAGAAAATCATTGAGCAGGGAACTGCCATTGTGGATGTGGGCGGCGGAAGTATCCAGATTTCCCTGTTTGACAAGGATAATCTGGTGACCACCCAGAATATCCGGCTGGGTACGTTAAGACTCCGGGAGCGTCTGGCTGATGTGGCGGAGCGGACTGCTCATTACACGTCCGTCATGGAAGAATTGTTGAACAATGAACTGCGGACTTATCGGAAACTGTTTCTGAAGGACCGGAATATCCAGTACATTTTGCTGGTGGGCAGCTATATCCAGTATGTGAACCGGTACATTCATGGCGGAGAGGGAAACAATCAGATTTCCAGGGACGAATTCCTGAAATTTTACGATGATTTTTCCAGAAAAGGGCCTCAGGTCATGTCGGAACAGCTGGGAATTTCCCAGGAAAATATTTCTCTGCTTCTGCCAACCCTTGTTATGTATAAACGGCTTCTGGAGGAGACCGGAGCGGAAAATGTTGTCATTGTGGGAACGGATCTGGGAGACGGACTTGCCTATGATTACGCTGAGAAGCATAAAATCGTAAAGCCGCGGCATAATTTTGAAAATGATATTATCGAATCGGCGCGGAACATTGCAAAGCGCTATCATACCAACCGCAATCATGCCCAGGTGATGGAACGCCTGGCGCTGACTATTTTTGATAAGATGAAATCTATTCACGGACTGGATAAGAGGGAGCGCCTGCTGCTGCAGATATCCGTGCTGCTCCATGACTGTGGAAAATATATTAATATGGCCCAGTCCTCGGAGTGTTCCTACAATATTATTATGGCCACGGAGATCATCGGGCTGTCCCATGCGGAGCGGGAGATGGTGGCTAACATTGTCCGGTTCAACAGCAGTCCCATCTGGTCTTATGAGGAGCTGGCGGCAGGTTCCCTTCTGGGACGGGAGGAGTATCTGACCATTGCCAAACTGACAGCCATTCTGCGGGTGGCCAATGCGCTGGACCGCAGCCATAAGCAGAAGATCAAGGACATCCGGGTTACTATGAAAGGTGACCATACCATGCAGATTGTGGTGGATACATCCGAAGATCTGACGCTGGAGCAGGCATTATTTAAGGAAAAAGCGGAGTTTTTTGAGGAAGTATACAGCATTCGTCCGGAACTGAAAGCAAAACGGCTGGTGTAGGAGGAACGGAGTATGAAAAATGAATTTACCAGACAGGAATACTATGAAAACCGGGAATTAAGCTGGCTTGGATTTGACGAGCGGATTCTGGGAGAGGCGCGGGATAAGACCATTCCGCTCTTTGAACGGCTGAAATTTTTGAGCATTACCGCTTCCAATCTGGATGAGTTTTTTATGGTCCGGGTAGCGTCCCTGGTGGATATGGTCAATGCGGAATACAAGGGAAAAGACATTGCAGGCATGACGGCAAAGCAGCAGCTGGACGCCATTCATGACCGGGTGCATGGATTTGTGAATACCCAGTATTCCACCTGGCAGCGTTCTTTACTTCCGGGACTCCGGCAGTGCGGGCTGCAGGTGGTACAGGATTACCGGAGTCTGACACCGGAGCAGGCGCGGTATGTGGACGATTATTTTATGTCCAATGTATATCCGGTGCTGACCCCCATGGCGGTGGATTCCTCCAGACCGTTTCCTCTGATTGTCAATAAGACGCTGAACCTCTGCGCCCTTCTGAAGAAAAAGAATGAGGAGGATGCGGAACTGGAATTTGCCACGGTACAGGTACCGGCGGTACTTCCGAGAATCGTGCCCATTCCGGATGTGGAGAAAGGTGTCCGCTCTGTGATTCTGCTGGAGGAAATTATTTCCCGGAACATGCAGAAATTATTCTTAAGTTACGACATTCTCTGCGTCCATGCTTACCGGATTATGAGAAATGCAGATCTCACCATTGACGAGGACGAAGCATCGGATCTGTTAAAAGAGATTGAAAAACAGCTGAAAAAACGGCAGTGGGGTGAAGTGATCCGGCTGGAAATCGACGAGAAAGTAGATAAACGGCTGTTAAAAATTCTGAAGAAGGAATTTGCCATCAAGGAGGACGGCATTTACAGGATCGGAGGTCCGCTGGATCTGACCTTTTTAATGAAAATG
>CAVCTH010000009.1:2374-28876 GCA_963604695.1 Clostridiales bacterium
GTCTGGATGGATTTGAGGACCAGAAGGAACCGAAATATACGCCCCAGCCGGTGCCGGAACTGACCGGGAAAAATGATATTTTTGAGGAGATCCGGAAAGGGGATATTCTCATGCATCATCCTTATCAGACCTTTGATCCGGTGGTGGATTTTATCCGGCAGGCGGCCAGAGACAAAGATGTACTTGCCATTAAGCAGACCCTGTACCGGGTGAGCGGCAATTCACCGATTATTGCAGCGCTGGCGCAGGCGGCGGAGAATGGTAAACAGGTATCGGTTCTGGTAGAGCTGAAAGCCCGGTTTGATGAGGAAAATAACATTGCCTGGGCGAAGATGCTGGAGCGGGCAGGCTGCCATGTCATTTATGGACTGGTGGGACTGAAGACCCACAGTAAAATTACGCTGGTGGTACGAAGGGAAGAGGATGGTATCCGCAGATATGTGCATCTGGGAACTGGAAATTATAACGATTCCACGGCGAAGCTGTATACGGATATGGGACTTCTGACCTGTTCGGAGCTCATTGGGGAGGATGCAACGGCGGTATTTAACATGCTGTCCGGTTATTCGGAACCGGCCAGCTGGAACAAATTATCTCTGGCACCGCTCTGGCTGCGGGATAAATTCCTTATGATGATTCGCCGGGAGGCAGAACACGCCAGAAAAGGCGAACCGGCCCATATCATTGCGAAAATGAATTCTCTCTGTGACCAGGGCATTATTGCAGCACTCTATGAAGCCAGTGCGGCGGGTGTGGAGATTGAGCTGATTGTGCGCGGCATCTGCTGCCTGAAAGTAGGAATTCCTGGTATCAGCGAGCATATCAGCGTCCGCTCCATTGTGGGAACATTCCTGGAACACAGCCGGATTTATTATTTCCGGAACGGCGGGGAGGAAGAAGTGTATCTGTCCAGTGCAGACTGGATGCCGCGAAATCTGGACCGCCGGGTGGAGATTTTATTCCCCATTGAAAATGAGCGTCTGAAAAAAGAAGTGATGCACATTCTGGATATTCAGCTGAAGGATACACTGAAAGCCCAGGTGAAGAAGCCGGACGGCACCTATGAGAAAGTAGACCGCCGGGGCAAGCAGCCGCTGTGCGCCCAGCAGTATTTTATGGAGTACGCCAGAGAACTGGCAAAAGGACAGCAGGAAGAGCATGTGCATGACCGGACGTTTACACCGGCAGAGCCCATGTAGAGGAGTTTATGAAAATGGAGAGAAAAGCATTATTTCTGGATATGGATGGCACCACGCTGAATGACGAGGTGCAGATTCCGAAGGAAAATTACGAAGCCATGGAGGCGGCGGTAAAAGCAGGCCACGAGATTGTCATTACCACGGGAAGACCGCTGGCCAGTGCCAGAATCCTTCTGAAAAAGTGGGATCTGGAACGTATCGGCCTGCGCTATGTCATTGCATTTAACGGAGGCATGGTGCTGGATACCCGGTCAGGGGAGATTCTTTATCAGAAGACCCTGACTCTGCCGCAGATGCGAAAGGCGGTACAGGCAGCCCATGACCGCGGCATCTATATTCAGACTTATGAAGGGGACAAGGTGCTGACCGATGATGAAAAAGCGGAAGGACTGGCCCATTACACCCACAAAAACGGCATGCAGCACAAAGTAGTAAGTGATCTTCTCACAGATATGCATGAGGAGGCCTGCAAAATGCTGGCCATTGACATTCAGAACCCGGAACGGCTGGAGCCGCTGAAAGCGGAACTGGAATCCTGGCAGGAAGAGCCTATGGATCTCTATTTAAGCTGCAAGGAGTATATGGAAATCATGCCGAAAGGCGTTTCCAAAGGAAATGCCGTAAAGGCATTCTGTGAGCGGCAGGGAATTCCCCTTGCCAATGCGCTGGCAGCCGGGGATGAGTACAATGATATTTCCATGATTCAGGCGGCAGGCATTGGCTGTGCGGTTGCCAATGCCAGACCTGACGTGAAAGCGATTGCGGATTACGTCACAGAAAATGATAACAATCACGGAGCTATCCGCGAGATTATTGAAAAATTCATGCTTTAATTGCCGGGCTCTTTGAGCTTCATGCGGAACAGATGCCGTTTCAGAAGTTTCCAGTTAAAAGGAATCAGTGGATAGAGATATCCTTTTCCGGCGAAGGTGCGGCAGGTGAGCATAGAGAAAAAGATGCCCAGAAGACCGAGCAGAAATCCGATCAGGCCGAACCAGTCTGTGAGCAGCAGAAGAATGATACGCATGAATTTTAAGGCATAGTTCAGTTCCATATTGATCTGCGAATAGTTGGCAATGGTCACAAAGGCCATGTAGAGGAGCACCTCGCTGTTAAACCAGCCGGATTCCACGGAAAATTCACCGATGGCAAGACCGGCAATGACGGACAGCGGGGTGCTTAATACGTCCGGTGTGTGGATAGCGGCAAGCCGGAGCCCGTCAATGGACAGTTCCAGCATGAGAAACTGCCAGATCAGCGGAATGTGGATGGGGTCCTCGATGGTGATAAAGGAAAAAGTTCCCGGAATCCACTGGGGATGTTCCATAAAGAGCAGGAACAAGGGCGTCACCAGCAGGGACATAAGTGTAATGAGCATCCGGGACAGCCGGAGATAGGTTCCGGTGACCGGAGGAAAATAATAATCATTGGCTTCCTCCGTGATAGCCATCAGGGTGGTAGGAAGAATCATGGCGGAGGGCGAATTGTCCACCAGAATAATGATATTTCCTTCCAGAAGGGATGCTGCCGCTGCATCAGGACGTTCTGTCAGATGGAATTTGGGAAAGGGATTGTACCAGTGTCCGGGCAGCAGAAGTTCTGCCAGACTTTCCTGATTCATGGAAAGGGCATCAATGCGGATGTCATCGATCCTCTCTTTCAGCTGCCTGAGACAATCCCTGTCTGCCCGGTCTGCCATATAACAGATGGCAATGTCCGTGCGGCTGCTGGATCCGACTTCCATCATTTCCAGACGGAGTTCCGGAGAGCGGATTCTTCGCCGGAGCAGGGCCGTATTAAAGACCAGCGTTTCCACAAAGCCGTCCCGGGAACCCCGCAGGGTCCGGTCTTTCTGGGGTTCGGATACATTGCGGGCAGGATAGGCCCGGCAATCCACAGCCAGACAGCCGGGCAGTCCGGAGACGAACAGACAGGAAACACCGGATAAAAGATTTTTCA
This sequence comes from Clostridiales bacterium, assembly GCA_963604695.1. GTDB lineage: Bacteria > Bacillota > Clostridia > Lachnospirales > Lachnospiraceae > Hominiventricola. Next base: position 5,533 of record CAVCTH010000009.1, read on the forward strand.
GTACCTGGGAAAAATCGGTGAGTACTTCCGACTCAATATAAGGAAAATCCTGTATCTGGAAATCTTCCAGGGAATTGCCCAGCTGTTCCGGCTTGAGGTCGTGGAAAAATTCCAGCAGTTTTTCCAGAATTTCATCCTTAACCATGCCTTCAATAAAAAACAGGCTGGCGGCCCGGCCGCCCACAAGAAAGTTCTTTTCCTGTATGTCAAAATTAAGATCCGTCTTCAGAATTTGGCGGAGTTTTGCGACATTTTCTGTATAATGGGAAGATAATGGATTCAATTTGATCACCTCAAGGGATAGTATGCTAGATAGAGGGCAGAAAAATACATGGAGGAACAGTTGACACGGGAAATCCAACAGTTGTAAAATATAAAGGATAGAATACAAAGATTCATGGAGACAGGGACATGGCCAAGAATTTTCCACTGTTTGTGGATGTTTCTGATAAAAAGATGATTGTATATGGAGCCGGCAAAATTGCTTCGCGAAGAGTGGAGACGTTGCTGGCTTTTGCGCCGTCTGTAACTGTTTTTGCACCGGAAGCGTCGGATCGTATCCGGGCAACGGCTGAGAAGGGACGATTATGTTACCGGGCGGAAGCTTATCAACCGGGAACGATCCCAGAGGATACATTTCTTGTGCTGGCAGCGACAGATAACGAAGCAGTCAACGAGGCAATCTGGGAAGAATGTCGGAAGAAACAGATTCTGGTCAATGTGTGCAGTAATCGGGAACACTGTGATTTTCAGTTCCCGGGGATTGCGTCAAAGGGGGATCTGGTAATCGGAATCAATGCCGGAGGCAGTGACCATCATCTGGCGAAGGCATGGACAGATAAGATAAGAAAAGAGGTTATGAAAGATGGATTTGACGATGAGACCGAGAAGACTTCGGACGTCAGCAAAGCTTAGAAAAATGGTAAGAGAGACCAGAATGGACAAGAGCTCTCTTGTATATCCCATGTTCGTCATGGACGGGGAGAATAAAAAAGAGGAAATCCCGACTATGCCGGGTCAGTACCGCTATACTCTGGACCGGATGCCGGAGATTTTAAATGAGATGGCAGACGCAGGTGTTGGCAGTGTCATGCTGTTCGGAATCCCGGATCACAAAGATGAAGTGGGAAGCCAGGCATATGCCTGTGACGGCATTATCCAGAGAGCATTGGAGAAGGCGAAGAAGGAAGTGCCGGATCTCTATTATATCGGGGATGTCTGCATGTGCGAGTACACCAGTCATGGACACTGCGGTATTTTAAGAGGAGATTATGTGGACAATGACCTGACGCTGGAGAAGCTGGCGCAGATCGCGGTCTCCCAGGTACAGGCAGGTGCCGATATGATAGCGCCGTCCGATATGATGGACGGACATATCCGTGCCATCCGTGAAGGACTGGACAACAATGGATTTGTAACCACCCCGATTATGTCCTACGCCGTGAAATATGCATCTGCATTCTACGGCCCGTTCCGTGATGCGGCAGGCAGCGCACCGGCGTTTGGTGACCGTAAGAGTTACCAGATGGACTATCACAACAGAAGAGAGGGAATCAAGGAAGCTATGCTGGATATCGATGAAGGCGCTGATATTATCATGGTAAAACCGGCTATGTCTTATCTCGACATGGTGCGTGAGATCAAAGATCTGACGGATGTACCTATGGCAGCCTACAGCGTCAGCGGCGAGTATGCGATGGTAAAGGCAGCTGCAAAACTTGGTTATGTGGATGAAGCAGCGATTCTCTGCGAGATGGCAGCCAGCGCATACCGTGCAGGCGTGGATATTTATATGACTTATTATGCAAAAGAAGTGGCTCATTTTATGGATGAAGGGAGAATTGGATAATGACCAGATCAGAAACACTTTTTAAGGAAGCAGTCAATCTGATGCCGGGTGGTGTCAACTCCCCGGTCCGTGCCTTTGGTTCCGTGGGAATGACGCCCCGTTTTATCGCATCTGCAGACGGTTCCCATATGACCGATGTGGATGGCAACCGCTATCTTGATTATGTGGGTTCCTGGGGTCCCATGATTCTCGGCCATGGCAATGAGATGGTACTGGAGAAAGTAGCAGAGGCATGCAAAAAAGGCTTAAGCTTTGGAGCAGCTACCGAGGCAGAGGTCGATATGGCCCGCCTGATCTGTGAGATGGTGCCGTCTATCGAGATGGTGCGTATGGTAAATTCCGGTACGGAGGCTGTTATGAGTGCGATCCGTGCAGCAAGAGGTTATACCGGAAGAAACAAGATTATCAAGTTTGAAGGATGCTATCATGGACACAGTGACGCCATGCTGGTAAAGGCAGGCTCCGGTGTCATGACTGCAGGCGTTCCGGACAGTTCCGGTGTACCGGCAGGCGCAACAGAAGATACCCTGCTGGCTGTTTACAATGACCTGGAGGGTGTGGAAAAATTATTTGAAACCTGGGGAAAAGAGATTGCAGCCGTCATCGTGGAGCCGGTAGGCGCAAACATGGGCGTGGTTCCGCCGAAGAAAGGTTTCCTGGAAGGGCTCCGCAAGCTCTGTACAGAGAATGACTCCGTGCTGATCTTTGATGAGGTTATTACCGGATTCCGTCTGGCAAAGGCAGGCGCGCAGGAATATTTTGGTATCCAGTCCGATCTGACCACCTTTGGTAAGATCATCGGAGGCGGCATGCCGGTAGGAGCCTACGGCGGAAAACGGGAAATCATGGAAGTGGTATCCCCGGTAGGACAGGTATATCAGGCCGGAACCTTAAGCGGAAACCCGGTAGCCATGGCAGCAGGTCTGGCACAGTTACATTATCTGAATGAGCATCCGGAAGTATATACCCATCTGAACGCGCTGGGCGAGAAGCTTTATGGCGGTATGGAAACGATGTGCAGGGAGCTGCACCTTCCGTATCAGGTGAACCATGCGGGTTCTCTGGGCAGCCTGTTCTTCACAGATCAGCCGGTAGTGGATTACACCAGTGCCAAGACCTCCGATACGAAGAAATTTGCGGAATATTTCCGTCACATGCTGGAGCGTCAGGTTTATATTGCATCCTCCCAGTTTGAGGCCATGTTTATCTCCGATGCACATACGGAGGAGGAGATTCAGCATACACTGGATGTGATGAGAGAATATTTTGAAAAATTTGTGAAAAATGCTTAACAAAAGATTTAAAATATGTTATTCTTTTAAAGAATGTGAGCAAATCCTTTGGAGATTTTGAGCTGGAAATGCAAAACGGAGGAAAGCCATCGTGAAAGAGAAGAAATATGTGGCATATGTGGGAACCTACACCCATGGAAACAGCAAAGGAATCTATATCTACGATCTGGATGTGGAGAACGGACGGGCAGTAGAGCGTAAAGTGGTTCCGATTAATAATCCTTCTTATATTAAGAAGTCACATAATGGAAAATATTTATATTCGATTTCAGATGAGGGGGTCAGATCCTTCCGGATTCTCCCGGATGGTGATCTGGAACCGATGAACAGTGCTTCTATTTTCGGAATGCGCGGCTGCTATCTTTCTACGGACAAGGCGGACAAGTATCTGTTTGTCGGCGGCTGGCACGACGGAAAGGTTACTGTCATGCGGCTGAATGAGGATGGCACCATCGGTGAAATGACAGATGAGATTTTCCATAAAGGACTTGGAAGTGTGGCAGAACGGAATTTCCGACCGCATGTGAACTGTGTCAATATTACGCCGGATCAGAAGTATTTATGCGCGGTGGATCTGGGGGTAGACCAGGTGAAGATCTATAAGTTCAATTATGAGACCGGGAAGATTACACTGGTGGATATGCTCCGGTGTGAGCAGGAGAGTGCACCGAGAATCATCAAGTTCAGTCCGGATGGAAGATTTGCCTATCTGATCTGTGAGCTGAAGAATTATATCAGTGTTTATTCTTATCAGGAAGGCCCAAGGGGCCCGGTTTTTGAAATGATACAGACGATTTCCACACTGAATGACTATCATTCCAGCGGAAGTGCGGCCTGTGTGCTGCGTTTTTCCAGAGATTGGAACTATGTACTCTGCTCCAATGCAGGGGACAACAGCATCGGTATTTTCAAAGTGGATCATGAGACCGGTATGCTGGAGAAGATCTGTATTTTGCCTGTCAGCGGAGATTATCCGAAAGCGGCAGATTTCTTCCCGGATAACCGTCATATTATGTCGTTGAACCATGAGACCAATACCATGACGATCTTCAAGATCAATTATGAAAAGAAATACTTCAGTCTGTGGGGAAAACCATTAAAGGTAGAGACCCCGAACTGCATCCTCGTATCAGAGATCGAGGGATAACATTGTTAGTAAAGCTGCCAGAGACAGCGTTACCATTATAAATTCATACAACATTATAGGAGGATAATAAATTATGAAATTTATTGTTGAAACATCCGCACGTCACGTACATGTAACTCAGGAAGATCTGGAGGTTCTTTTCGGAAAAGGCTATGAGCTGACCAAGAAAAAAGACCTTTCCCAGCCGGGACAGTTCGCTTCCAATGAGAAAGTAACCATCGTTGGACCGAAGAAAGAGATGACCGCTTCCATTCTTGGACCGGTTCGTTCTGCAAGCCAGGTAGAGATCTCCCTGACCGACGCCCGTTCTCTTGGAATCGCAGCTCCGGTTCGTGAGTCTGGTGATATCGCTGGAAGTGGTGCCTGTAAGCTGGTTGGACCTTTTGGAGAGGTTGAGCTGAAAGAGGGCGTTATCGCTGCAAAACGTCACATCCACGCTACTCCGGAAGACGCTGAGAAGCTTGGTGTACAGGACAAAGACGTTGTATCCGTTAAAATCGATACCGACGGAAGAAGCCTTGTATTCGGTGATGTAGTTGTTCGTGTAAGCCCGAAATTTGCTCTGGCTATGCATATCGACACTGATGAGTCCAATGCAGCAGGATGTGGCAGAGAAGTTTACGGCGAGATCGTAAAATAATCATTGCCCCAAGAAATATCATTTAGTATAGGAGAAACATATTCATGAAAATTTTAGTTATCAACTGCGGAAGTTCTTCCCTGAAGTATCAGCTGATCGACATGACCGATGAGAGCGTAATCGCAAAAGGTCTTTGCGAGAGAATCGGAATCGAAGGTTCCAAACTGACTCATCAGGTACCGGGAAAAGACAAATACATTGTAGAGAAGGCTATGCCGGATCACAAAGTTGCTATCGGCCTGGTTCTGGATGCACTGCAGGATCCGGAGCACGGTGTTGTTAAGAGCACGGACGAGATCGCTGCTGTTGGTCACCGCGTACTGCACGCAGGAACCAAATATTGCGAGTCCATCGTTGTAAATGAGGACGTTAAGAAAGTTATCCGTGAGTGCTTCGATCTTGGACCGCTGCACAATCCGGCAAACCTGATGGGAATCGAAGCTTGCGAGGCAGTTATGCCGGGCAAAGCAAACGTAGCTGTATGGGATACCGCATTTGGTATGTCCATGCCGGAGAAAGCATATCTCTATGCAATTCCGCATGAGTATTATGAGAAATACAGCATCCGTCGTTACGGCTTCCACGGAACCAGCCATATGTTCGTATCTGGCGAGGCTATCAAGTTCGGTAACCTGGATCCGGAGAATGCAAAAGTAATCGTTTGCCATCTTGGAAACGGTGCCAGCATTTCTGCTTCCATCGGTGGAAAATGTGTAGATACCAGTATGGGACTTACTCCTCTGGAAGGTCTGATCATGGGAACCAGAAGTGGTGACATTGATCCGGCTGTCTGCCAGTTTATCTGCAACAAAGAGGGTATCGACATCAACGAGATGCTGAACATCCTGAATAAGAAATCTGGTGTACTTGGTATGAGCGGCGGCGTATCCAGCGACTTCCGTGATATTGAGAAAGCAAAAGAAGAAGGAAATCACCTGGCTGACGTTGCTCTGCAGGCATTCGTATATCGCGTTGCAAAATACATCGGTGCTTACACCGCAGCTATGAACGGCGTTGATGCAATCGCATTTACCGCTGGTGTTGGTGAGAACGACAAGGCTACCAGAAAAGCTGTATGCGATTATCTTGGATATCTTGGTGTTAAGATCGACGACGAGGCAAATGATGTTCGCGGTGAGAGAAGAGTCATCTCCGCAGCAGATTCCAAAGTCAAAGTAATGCTGATCCCGACCAACGAGGAGCTGGCAATTGCAAGAGAGACTCTGAGACTTACAAAATAAGTTTCAAAAAAGCACTTGACATTCTGAATACAGGTATGTATAATTGATAAAGTGTGAGTGAGACGGACCTCCTGTGCAGGTTCGACGAACGATAAAATGAATCGAGAAAGCATAGAGGAGGTGTAACCTGTGTCTATTTGTCCTAAGAATAAATCTTCCAAAGGAAGAAGAGATAAGAGAAGAGCAAACTGGAAAATGAGCGCTCCGAACTTGGTAAAATGCAGCAAATGTGGTGCTCTTATGATGCCGCATAGAGTATGCAAGGCTTGTGGATCTTACAACAAGAAAGAGATCGTTTCTGTTGATTAATTGAAAATAAGCTTGAGAGAGCAAGGGTTTCATTTCTGAAACCCTTGTTTTTTGTCGTATAGGAAACTCCGTTTCCATACGCCAAAAACGCTCCGCGAGGATCGCACTGCGGCGGTGTTGAATTATGTTGCAGTAGCAACCCGCCGCAGGCGGAGAATCTCGCAAGCGAGATTCTTATTTATAATTTTATCCCATTTTCTGGCACAATAAAAGGATGCACCGTCTGATACATCCTCCATTGTTTTACAAGATTTAATTTCCAACTTTCCCTGCTCGATATTCTGAGGGCGTTACCCCATAATACCGTTTGAATAATCGGCTGAAATACAGCTGATCCTCGAATCCTACAGAGATAGCCACCTCTTTGATATAGCTGTTCTTATCGGCCAGCAGCTCGCCTGCGCGGGTCATACGAAGGTTATTGATGTAAGAGTTAATGCTGACGCCGGTCTCGTCCTTGAAGATCCGGCACAGATAGCCGGAGCTTAATCCTACGTGGTCGGCGACAGAAGCCAGGCTGATCTTCTTACTGTAGTTGTCCTGGATGTAGGACAGGGACTGTAATACCTCGGCGCTGTACTGATCTGCGGCGTTTGGCTTGGAGTCAGCAGCGGTGAAGACCGTTTTCAGCACTTCTTCCAGGTGCCGTTCCAGTTCTTCCAGGGTGACGTCATTTCGGATATGTTCATAGCTCTCCGCAATCATATCGTGGGAGGCTGCGCTTACGTCCGTCAGCCGGTATTCCAGTTCGCTGAGAAACCGGACAAAGTACTGGATTAATTTGGATGGCATGACATTCTGTTCACAGCAGTTCTGCAGCAATCCGTGAATTCGCTCTGAGGCATAGTCAAGACAGGTCTCATCGGCATGGCCCAGAATCTCGGAAACCAGGTCTTTGTAGGAAACATCCGGCACTGTTGTCGTAAGCTGATAATCGTCTGCACGAATCTGTCCCAGCGCTCCGTAGAAGGTGAGATCCAGAAGATCCTGAAAATGATGGTAGGCTTTCCGTGCCTCCAGCAGGTCGGCGAGTCCGTCCTGACAGATAATGGCAGGAGAAACGGGCATATAGTACCTGAATAACTGCTCAATACGGGCGGAAAGTCCGGCGATAGTGTTTTGATGCCGTTCCAGTTCCTTCTGGGGAAGGACGATCAGCGTGTTGCCGGGGCTGAAGAAAATAATCCGTCTCCGGTCGTAGTGCTCCAGTGCATTTTTCAGGGTGTTGCGGATCAGGTCTGTGTCTGGAAGCGTTTCCAGCTGCTGCACATACCAGTCAAAGGAAATTTCACACAGAGCCAGCGGTCCCAGATCGGAGATATCGATTCCGGTAATGGAAAGAAGATTTTCCAGCGGGTAGCTCTTGTGGGTGAAAAATTCCCGCCAGGCCGCGTGGCGTTCCTGATGGAGAAGGGAAGCTTCCACACTGTTCTCCGGTTCTTTTTGCGCCTGCGCCTGCTTTTCTTCCAGCTTGGTTTTGATTTTCTGAAGCTGGGAAGTCAGCTCTTCCGGGCTGATACTGACCTTTAACATATAGTCGGAAGCACCCAGCACCAGAGCTGTTCTTACATAATTAAAGTCTTCATAGTTGCTGATAACAAGAAATTCACAGTCCATTTTCCGGTCTTTGGCGGTCTTAATCAGATCAATGCCATCCATGACCGGCATTTTCAGGTCACAGATCATCAGATCAGGATGAAAGCGCTCCGCCATTTCCAATGCTTCTTCTCCATTGGAAGCAGTGGCGCAGATATGAAATCCCAGCGACTCCCAGTCGATCATGGAGCGCAGGGCAATTTTTACAATAGGTTCGTCATCGACGATCAGTACCTGATACATTTGTTTTTTCCTCCGTGTGTTTGGCTGATTCAGAATCAATGGCCGGAATCCGGATCTGGCAGAGCGTGCCTTCACCGGGGGCGCTTTTGACGGAAAGTCCGTACTGATCTGAAAAGTATAAGTGAATGCGGTCGTTGACGTTGCGGCTTCCGATGCCGCCCAGTCCTTTTGGCACCGCAGTTTTGTCGTTCATATCAAATCCTTTGCCGTGATCCTGTACTTCCAGAATCAGGTCATTTCCGTCCTGAAGGCAGCGGATATCGATTTCCATAATGGTGCCGTCGTTGTAGGATCCGTGCAGGACAGAATTTTCTGCCAGCGGCTGCAGAATCAGTTTCGGCAGCATATAGCGCTCCAATTCTTCCGGAATCTCATAGTTTACATGGAAGCTGCCGGCATAGCGGATGGCCTGAATGGAAAAGTAATGTTTCAGGTTGGCAATTTCTTCCCGGATGGTAATGAATTCGTGATCGTTGATCAGTGTATTTTTCAAAAGCTCACTTAGAGAACGGATGCCTTCTGCAACGACTTTGTCCTGGTTCATCTGTGCCACCAGGCAGAGGGTGTTCAGGGTATTGAACAGAAAGTGGGGATTGATCTGGTATTGAAGCATTTTCAGCTCCAGCTCCCTTTTCCGGACTTCGCTTTCGTGCTGCTGCTCCAGCAGAAGCTGGATCTCTGTCACCATTCCGTCGATATTGTCGGACAGAAAGGCCAGTTCATCATTTCCATGATCCTGAATCCGGGAGTCCAGATCACCGTCGGAGATCTGCTGGCAGGTCTCGGTCATATGGTTAATGGGACTCGCAATACTCAAATATGTATAGGTGGTCATGGTCAGGGCAGCGCCTGCAATTAAAAGAGAAAGAACCAGAAGCTGTCCGGTCAGAGCCGTATCTCCATAGAAATAAGAATACAGGTAGACAAATACCAGAGGAAGAACGGTGGATATAAAATAGGAAATAATCAGCCGGTTTCGGATTTTCAGGCTTCTAAGCCCCACAAGCGCAAAGTTCCGAAGCGTCTTGTAAGCTTCCTCTTCATAAGGTTCATCGTAGTTCATGGGAAATCCTTTCGTATCGATCAATATAGATAAGTCCAGTATAGATTATTTTCATCTGTTTTGTATATTTTAACTGAAAACAGGAAAATAATCCATAGGAAGAATAAAATCATCCATATGGATGGCTTTTATAGAAATTTTTAAAAATTTATAGATATTTAAGAATCGAAAATAGTCCATAGGGAGGAGAAGATCGTAACTATACACCCGGGATCGGATTTTATATAATAAAAACAACTTAAGAACGTGGGTTCAGAAAAGGAGGAAATGTAGATATGATGAAATATTTACAGAAACTTGGAAAGTCCCTGATGCTTCCGGTTGCATGCCTTCCGGTATGTGGAATTCTGATGGGAATTGGTTATGCACTCTGTCCGAGTACCATGCAGGGCGGTGACGTAACCGGTGCAGCACAGATCATTGGATTCTTCCTGGTAAAAGCAGGTGGAGCTCTGATTGATAACATGTCCTGGCTGTTCGCTATCGGCGTAGCAGTTGGTATGGCAGATGATAATGATGGTACAGCAGGTCTGGCAGGTCTGGTATCCTGGCTGATGATCACCAACCTTCTGTCCAGCGGCGTTGTGGCTACCCTGACCGGAGCTGAAGCTGATCCGGCATTCGCTAAAATCAGCAACCAGTTCATCGGTATCCTTGCAGGTCTGATTGGTTCTACCTGTTACAACAAATTCAAAGGAACCAAACTTCCGGATGCACTGTCCTTCTTCTCTGGCAAACGTTGTGTTGCCATTGTAACGGCAGTTGTTTCCATTATCGTAGCAGCAATCCTGTTCTTCGTATGGCCGATCGTTTACACCGCACTGGTATTCGTAGGTGAGAGCATCGTTGGTCTTGGAGCAGTTGGTGTAGGTATCTATGCATTCCTGAACCGTCTTCTGATTCCGTTCGGTCTGCATCACGCACTGAACTCCGTATTCTGGTTTGACGCAGCAGGTATCAATGACCTTGGTTCCTACTGGGCAGGCGAGCTTCTCAACGGAGCAGGCGGAAGCGCTGGTATGTACATGGCTGGATTCTTCCCGAGCATGATGTTCGGTCTTCCGGCAGCAGCAATGGCAATTATTCACTGTGCAAAACCGGAAAAGAGAAAAGCAGCAGCTTCCCTGATGGGCGCAGCAGCGATCTGTGCATTCATCTGCGGTGTTACTGAGCCGTTCGAGTTTGCATTCATGTTCCTTGCTCCGGCACTGTATCTTGTATATGCAATCCTTTACGGAGTATTCGCAGCAGTTACTGTAGCTCTTGGCTTCAGAGCAGGTTTCTCCTTCTCTGCAGGACTTACCGACCTGGTATTCAGTGCTTCCCTCCCGGCAGCAGCTAAAACCTGGATGATCATCCCGATCGGTGTCGTGGCAGCTATCGTATTCTACATCGTATTCCGTTTCGCAATCACTACCTGGAACCTGAAGACTCCGGGACGTGAGGATGACGAAGAGGATGAGAGCAAGATCGAACTTGCAAATGATGATTTCACCAGCATGGCAGCCATCATTCTGGAAGGCCTTGGCGGAAAAGACAACGTAACAAGCGTTGACAACTGCATCACCAGACTTCGTCTGGAGATCAAAGACTACACTGCAGTAGATGAGAAGAAGATCAAATCTGCAGGAATCAGCGGAGTCATCCGCCCGAGCAAAACTTCTGTTCAGGTTATCATTGGACCGAAAGTACAGTTCGTAGCTGATGAGTTCAAGAAGCTGATGTAATAACTACATCCACTATCCTAAACACATATATCCAAAGGTGGGCTCCGGGAAACCGGAGCCTTCTCTTTGTTTGACAGCATTTGCCAGATTTGGTATGATAAAATATAAAGGTTTTCAGCAAAGAAAACAGGGGGAATGCAGGTTATGAAATACGCATATCGTCTGGGAAAGTCTCTGATGCTGCCCGTAGCCTGCCTTCCTGTGGCAGGACTTTTGATGGGACTGGGATTCTGGATGGATCCGGTCGGACACGGGGACAGCTATCTGATTTCGCAGCTTCTGGTAAAGGCAGGTTCGATTCTCATTGACAATATGAGTCTTCTGTTCACACTGGGTGTGGCAGTGGGAATGGCTGATGAACAGGATGGAACGGCGGCACTGGCCGGTGTGGTCAGCTGGCTGGTCATTCAGCAGGTGCTGACGGCAGAAAATATCCGTGTACTGACGGGAAGTCAGATGGATCTGTCAGCCTTTGAACATATTGATAACCAGCTGGTAGGGATTCTGTGTGGACTTATTGGGGCGTCCTGTATCAATAAATATCGGTTTTGCCAGTTTCCAGGACCGTTTGCTGCATTCGGGGGAAGACGGTTTGCGGTGCTGGCAGCGTCCTTCTATGCGGCAGTGGCATCGGTATTGCTGCTGTTTATCTGGCCACAGCTGTATGAAATCTGCGTTTACCTGGGAGAATCTCTGGTAGAGACCGGACCTTTGGGTGTTGGAATCTATGCATTTTTAAACCGGCTTTTGATTCCAACCGGATTCCATCATGCATTGAACTCGGTGTTCTGGTTTGATCTGGCGGGTATTTCGGATCTGAAACGGTTCTGGAACGGAACCGGCATCTATGGCCAGACGGGAATGTATATGACCGGATTTTTCCCGGTTATGATTTTCGGGCTGCCAGGTGCGGCGCTGGCTATGTATCACACGGCGAAGCCGGAACAGAAGAAGATGGCGGGCGGACTTCTGCTGACCGCGTCCATCTGTTCTGTAGTGACAGGTGTCACAGAACCGCTGGAGTTTGCGTTTATGTTTCTGGCACCGGGACTGTTTCTGATTCATGCATTCCTCACTGGACTGATTGGATTTCTCTGTGCGGAGCTTCCGCTTCGGATTGGATTTAACTTTAGTGCCGGACTTCTGGATTATTTACTGTGCCTGAATGCGCCCATGACGGAAAATCCATGGCTGTTATGGCCGGTAGGTCTGCTCTGCGGTTTTCTGTATTATGTGCTGTTCCGGTTCTGTATTCAGAAATTCAATCTGCATACACCGGGCAGGGAAGATCTGTAGAAGACAAAATCTTCCATATAATACCGGAAATAATGAATAGACGCAGTAGTAAGGCTCTGCTATACTGGGGAAGATAAGAAATAAGGGGAATAATCAGACGACAGCGAATCAGGAGGAAGAAAGATGTTTCAGTTTTTTAAGAAAAAAAGCGCACCGAAGCGTGAGATGGCGGCAGTGGCAGATGGACAGGTAATCCCTATGAATAAAGCAACCGATCCGGTATTTTCATCCTGTGCCCTTGGCGGTGGAGTGGTGATCCTTCCGGAAGGGGAAATGATTGTGGCACCCGATGATGGAACCATCACAGCCACCATGGACGGAAGCAATCATGCCATTGGCCTGGCACTGGTAAGCGGCGTGGAAGTGCTGATTCATATTGGTGTGGATACCGTGAAGCTCAACGGCGAAGGCTTTGAGATTTTCGTAAAGAATGGCGATAAGGTGAAGAAAGGGGATCAGCTGATTCATTTCGACCGGAAAGCCATGGAGGATAAGGGATACTGTATGGAAGTCATGCAGATTGTCATGGACGGAGAGCAGACAGCAGGAATGCAGTATCAGACCGGAATTTCCGCAAAAGCAGGAGAAACGGTTGTTGCTACCTGGTAAAAAGAGCAAATAAAGACGTTTGTGGGAGAATCCATAAGGCGTGAGACCGCCCTGTGGGTTTTCCTTTTTTTTACCGGGAAAGTATTGACTTCATGAAGTGGTTTTCGTATTATGATATAGACGACAAGGAGGAGAGAGCATGCAGGAGCTTGTAAGAGTGGCAGTTGACGCCATGGGCGGAGACAACGCGCCGCTGGAAATCGTGAAAGGTGCCGTGGAAGCGCTGGAGATTCGGAAAGACCTGAAGGTGATTCTGGTAGGACAGGAGCAGACGGTACGCGCGGAGCTTCAGAAATATTCCTATGATGAGTCGAGACTGGAGGTTGTGAATGCCTCAGAAGTGATCGAGATGGCAGAGCCGCCGGTGCAGGCAATCCGCAGTAAGAAGGATTCGTCCATCGTGGTTGCCATGAAACTGGTGAAGAACGGAGAAGCAGATGCTTTTGTAGGAGCCGGAAGTACCGGAGCCGTTCTGGTTGGAGGCCAGCTGATTGTAGGAAGAATCAAAGGAGTGGAAAGACCGCCTCTTGCACCGCTGTTGCCTACCGAGAAGGGAGCTTCCCTGTTAATTGACTGCGGAGCCAATGTAGATGCAAGACCTTCTCATCTGGTGCAGTTTGCGAAGATGGGATCCATCTATATGGAGAATGTAATGGGCATTCAGAATCCGAGAGTAGCGATTGTGAATATCGGTGCCGAGGAAGAAAAAGGCAATGCACTTGTAAAAGAGACGTTCCCACTTTTGAAAGAGTGTAAGGATATCAACTTTATTGGAAGCATTGAAGCCCGTGATATTCCATCCGGATATGCGGATGTTATTGTATGCGAGGCATTTGCCGGAAATATTATCCTGAAACTCTATGAGGGAGTTGGCGCAACGCTGATTTCCATGGTGAAGAAAGGAATGCTGTCAACTCTGCGCAGTAAGATCGGTGCACTTCTGGTTAAACCGGCGCTGAAAGAGACATTAAAGCGTTTCGACACCAGTCAGTACGGAGGCGCACCCATGCTGGGACTGAAAGGTCTGGTTGTGAAGACCCACGGAAGTTCCAAAGCTGTGGAAGTGCGGAATTCCATCATCCAGTGCGTAACCTTTACGGAGCAGGGGATGAACGATAAAATTAAGGCCGGAATCCAGGCGGAAGAAAACTAGGAAGGAATGAAGATCATGGAATTTGACAAATTACGGGAAATCATTGCAGAAGTATTAAACGTGGATGCGGATGAGATTACAATGGAGACCACTTTTGTGGATGATCTTGGGGCAGATTCCCTGGATGTATTTCAGATTATTATGGGCATCGAAGAGGAATTTGATATTGAGATTTCAAACGAGGACGCTGAGAAGATCGTATCAGTCGGGGATGCTGTTGAGCAGATTAAAAATGCAATAAACTAGACAAATGAAAAGCCCCTTTTTAGTAAGGGGCTTTTTTACTTTATAAGACCGGAGACGGAAAAAGATGGATATCAGAAAACACTTAGAAGAACTGGAAGAAAAAATCGGATATACGTTCCATGACAAGGAACTTCTGGAGCATTCCATGAGACACAGTTCCTATGCCAATGAACATCACATGGGCAGACTGAACAGCAACGAGCGCCTGGAATTTTTGGGAGACGCAGTGCTGGAACTGACCACCAGTGAGTATTTATTTGAAAATTATCCGGAGATGCCGGAGGGAGATGCAACCAAGACCCGTGCCAGCATTGTCTGCGAGCAGAGTCTGGCATTCTGCGCAAAGAGCATCCCGTTGGGCGATTATATTCTTCTGGGAAAAGGCGAGGAACAGAGCGGAGGCAGACTGCGTGCGTCCATTACTTCGGATGCATTTGAGGCACTGATCGGAGCCATTCACCTGGATGGTGGTTTTACTAGCGCAAAAGAGTTTATCACGAAATTTGTGCTGAATGATCTGGAGCATAAGAAGCTCTTTTTTGATAGCAAGACCATTTTACAGGAGCGCGTGCAGGCGCATCATGGAGAACCCCTGCATTATGAGCTGGTCGGAGAAGAGGGACCGGATCATCTGAAAGAGTTTATCGTAGAAGCAAGGCTGGGCGAGAAGGTGATTGGACGCGGCTGCGGACGCACGAAAAAAGCGGCGGAACAGGAAGCTGCTTATCATGCCCTGACAGGAAAGGACATATGTATTTAAAGAGTATAGAGGTGCAGGGATTCAAATCCTTCGCGAACAAGATCGTATTTGAATTTCATAACGGAATTACCGGAATCGTGGGCCCCAATGGTTCAGGAAAAAGTAATGTCGCCGATGCAGTCCGCTGGGTATTGGGTGAGCAGCGTGTGAAGCAGCTCCGTGGCGGTACCATGCAGGACGTTATTTTCTCCGGAACCGAGAACCGCAAACCTTTGAGTTTTGCATCGGTTGCCATTACCATGGATAATTCCGACCACAAACTGGCAGTTGCTTATGAGGAAGTGACAGTCACCAGACGGTTATACCGCTCCGGCGAGAGTGAATATCTTTTAAATGGAACGGTGTGCAGACTGAAGGACATTCAGGAAATGTTCTACGATACCGGTATCGGTAAAGAGGGATATTCCATTATCGGACAGGGCCAGATCGACCGTATTTTGAGTACCAAGCCGGAAGAAGCCAGAGAGCTTTTCGATGAGGCGACCGGTATTGTAAAGTTTAAGAAGCGTAAGAAGACCGCAGAGAAAAAACTGGAAGACGAAAAGCAGAACTTATTGCGTGTCAATGACATTTTGTCAGAGCTGGAGAAGCAGTTAGGCCCTCTGGAACGGCAGTCAGAGAAAGCAAGAGAGTATCTGAAAAAACGGGAGACTCTGAAAGAATACGAGATTCAGATTTTCCTGATGGAAATGGAACAGACCAGGGCCGGCCTTCAGAAACTGGAGGATACCAGAAAGATTACCCAAGAAGACCTTGATGAGACCCGTACTGCATTTGAAAATACGAAGCTGGAGTACGAGCGCATTGAGCAGGAGCTGGAAGCTGTCGAGCGTAAGATTGACAGTGCCAAGGAAGAAGCTTCCCAGGCCCGTGTGGAAAAACAGCAGATGAAGGGCCAGATCGCCGTGCTGGAAGAACAGGTTCGTTCTGCCCGCCTGAGTACGAAGCATTACCAGGAGCGCATGGAGAGCATCGGAAATGAGATGCAGAACCGCCAGGAGGAGCGCAGCAGAATTCTGGAAGAAAAGCAGGATCTGGATGTGCAGCTGGCACAGGCACAGAAGGTACAGGAAGAGGCGGAAAAACGTCTGGAAGAAATCCAGCAGCGTATTGCGGACAGTCAGACCAACATGGAGAACAGTAAGAGCGAGATTATGGCTCTCCTGAATAACCGTGCGTCCATTAAGGGAAAATTACAGAGATACGACGCCATGACGGAGCAGATTCAGATCCGTAAGGCGGAGGTGAACCAGAAGCTCATTCAGATGAAGAGTGAGGAGATGGGACAGGATGAACTGCTGCAGGCACGGCAGCAGGAACTGGAAGCAGTCCGTCAGGAATTAACAGAAAAAGATACAGAGCGCCAGAATCTGGAAAAGCGTATTGAAGCGTTACAGCAGCAGATTACCATCAGCCGGAAGCGGCTGGAGGACGGGCAGACTGCTTACCATAGAGAAGCATCCCGTCTGGAATCTTTACAGAACCTGGCAGAGCGCTATGATGGTTACGGTGGAAGCATCCGTAAAGTCATGGAGCGGAAAAGCCAGGAGCAGGGAATCTGCGGCGTGGTTGCAGACCTGATCCAGACGGAAAAGACTTATGAGACTGCCATTGAGACTGCACTTGGCGGCAGTATCCAGAATGTGGTCACGGAAGATGAGGAGACGGCGAAACGTCTGATCCAGTATCTGAAGCAGAACCGGTTTGGACGAGTGACGTTCCTGCCGCTGACAGCAGTCCGGAATGTACAGGAATTTAAAAATCCCCAGGCATTGAGAGAGCCGGGCGTTATCGGTCTTGCCCATACGCTGGTGCAGACAGATGCCAGATACCGGAATATTATGGCACAGCTTCTCGGAAGAACGCTGGTTGTGGATCAGATTGACCATGCCATTGCGCTTCAGAGAAAATATCACCATATGCTCCGCATTGTGACGCTGGAGGGAGAGTCCTTAAATCCGGGAGGTTCCATGACCGGTGGTTCTTTCCGCAACAGCAGCAGCCTTCTGAGCAGAAACCGCGAGATTGACGAACTGCGGGAGAAGGTAGAACAGTCGAAGAAGACACTGGAAGCAGCCAGAGCAAAACTGGTGGAATTCCAGAATGAGAGAAGCAGCTGTTATTCACAGCTTGACCAGTGTGCGGCGGCACTGCAGGAGATTAAGGTGCGGGAGAATACCGCCCGTCTGAATGCAGAACAGCTGCAGGCACAGAAAGAAGCGGCAGGAAGCGGCCTGGCTGCTTTACAGAAGGAAGAAGAAGATCTGCTTCGCCAGACGAAGGAGATTGCAGAATTAAAAGAACAGAATCAGACAGAACTGAAAGATTCTGAGGCAATGGAAAAGGCTCATACATTTGCGGTGGAGACTTATCAGAAGCGTCTGGATGAAGATAAAGAACAGGAAACTGTTGCTGCAAGAGAGCTGGAAGAGATTCATCTGGATACGGCTTCCATCCGGCAGAAAGCAGAGTTTGCGGCTTCCAATCTCAACCGTGTGGACGGAGAGATCCGGAGACTCAAGGAAGAAGAACGCCAGCTGACCGACAGCCGGGAGCAGGCGGAAGCAGATACCAGAAGCCGGGAAGAAGGCATCGGAGCACTGAAGCAGGAGATGGAGACATTGAAGGCGAAGGTGGCAGGCCTGGAAGAAAGGACAGCGGAACTGCAGCACCAGAAGGAAGAGCAGTCTGCTTCCCACAAATCCTTCTTTGGAAAGAGAGAAGAACTGTCTTCCCGTATGAATGAACTGGATAAGGAACTGTTCCGTATCGACAGCCAGAAAGAAAAACTGGATGAAAATTCCGAGAGTCTTATGAACCACATGTGGTCAGAATATGAACTGACTTACAATGCGGCGCTTCCATTCCGCAATGAGGAATACAACAGCCTCCCGGACCTGAAGAAGAATTGCAGCCAGGTAAAAGAGGAGATCAAAGGTCTTGGAAATGTCAATGTAAACGCCATTGACGATTACAAAGAGATTTCTGAACGATATACCTTTATGAATGGCCAGCGGAACGATCTGCAGGAAGCTGAGGAAGCGTTAAAGCAGGTGATTCAGGAACTGGATGAAGGCATGAAGCGGCAGTTTAAAGAACAGTTTGTGCTGATCCAGACCGAGTTTGACAAGGCATTCAAGGAATTGTTCGGCGGCGGAAAAGGTACGCTGGAACTGATCGATGAGGATGATGTGCTGGAGACCGGTATCCGGATTATCTCCCAGCCGCCAGGAAAGAAATTGCAGAATATGATGCAGCTCTCCGGTGGAGAAAAAGCACTGACGGCGATTGCGTTATTGTTCGCAATCCAGAACTTAAAGCCATCCCCGTTCTGTCTTCTGGATGAGATTGAGGCGGCACTGGATGACTCCAACGTTGACCGTTTCGCCAAATACTTACATAAACTTACGAAAGATACGCAGTTTATCGTGATCACCCACCGACGTGGTACGATGAATGCGGCAGACCGTCTGTATGGTATTACCATGCAGGAGAAGGGTGTGTCCACCCTGGTATCGGTCAATTTGATCGAAAATGATCTGGACAAATAGGAGGGAAATGTTATGGCTGAGGAGAAGAAAGGGTTTTTCAGACGTCTGGCAGAGGGTCTGACAAAAACCCGTAACAACATCGTGTCCGGTATGGATGCGATTTTCAGCGGATTTTCGGATATTGATGATGATTTCTATGATGAGATCGAGGAAATTCTCGTGATGGGTGATATCGGAATCAATGCGACCACATCCATTATTGCCAATCTGAAACAGAAAGTAAAAGAGCAGCACATTAAAAATCCGCAGGAGTGCAAGGAGCTTCTGATCAACAGTATCAGGGAGCAGATGCAGGTAGGCGAGACGGCCTATGAATTTGAGCATCGGACTTCTGTTGTACTGGTCATCGGTGTCAACGGTGTAGGAAAGACCACTTCTGTTGGAAAACTGGCCGGTAAACTGAAAGACCAGGGAAGAAAGGTTATCCTGGCGGCAGCAGATACGTTCCGTGCGGCAGCAGGCGAGCAGCTGACCGAGTGGGCCAACCGTGCAGGGGTGGAGATCATCGGCGGCAGCGAGGGCGCAGACCCGGCATCCGTTGTCTATGACGCCGTATGTGCAGCAAAGGCAAGAAAAGCAGACGTTCTGCTTATTGATACGGCAGGCCGTCTTCATAATAAGAAGAATCTGATGGAAGAGCTGAAGAAGATCAACCGCATTATTGAGCGGGAGTTCCCGGATGCTTACCGTGAGACTCTGGTCGTACTGGATGGAACTACCGGACAGAATGCGCTGGAGCAGGCAAGACAGTTCGGTGAGGTGGCAGATCTGACCGGTATTATTCTGACGAAGCTTGACGGAACCGCCAAGGGTGGAATCGCCGTAGCAATCCAGTCAGAGCTGAATATCCCCGTGAAGTACATCGGTGTCGGAGAACATATTGACGATTTACAGAAATTTGACGCAGACGAATTTGTAAATGCATTGTTCCTGACCGAGACCGAAGACTAATATACATTTTTTGTAACTATTCAGAACGCAATTCGCAAACACAACACACATACTACAACAGGAGGAAACACCAATGGCAGACAAAATGACTTTGGAAAAATTTGAGGAGGCCTGCGAGATCGTAGGTAAGGTCACCAACAAGACTGGGCTGATGTACAGTCAGTGCTTCAGTGAGCAGACCGGAAATAAGGTATATCTGAAACCGGAAAATATGCAGAAAACCGGAGCTTTCAAAATCCGTGGCGCTTACTACAAGATCAGCACCTTAAGCGAAGAAGACCGTCAGAAAGGACTGATTACCGCATCCGCAGGAAACCATGCCCAGGGTGTGGCTTATGCAGCAAGAGAGTATGGATGCAAGGCTGTGATCGTTATGCCGACCACCACTCCGCTGATTAAAGTAAATCATACCAAAGAGTATGGTGCAGAAGTGGTTCTCTACGGAAATGACTATGATGAGGCATGCGCCCATGCAGTGGAGCTTTCCAAAGAGCATGGATATACCTTTATCCATCCGTTCGATGATCTGGATGTGGCAACCGGACAGGGAACCATTTCCATGGAGATTTTCAAGGAACTTCCGCTGGTAGACTACATTCTGGTTCCCATCGGAGGAGGCGGACTGGCATCCGGCGTGGCGACTCTGGCCAAAATGCTCAATCCGAAGATTAAAGTCATCGGTGTGGAACCCACCGGGGCAAACTGCATGGAGCAGTCTCTGAAAAAGGGAGAGGTAATCTGTCTGGATCATAGTGCAACCATCGCAGACGGTACCGCAGTCAGAAAACCTGGCGAGAAGATTTTTCCGTACATTCAGAAAAATATCGATCAGATCATCTCTGTACCGGATGATGAGTTGATCGTTGCATTCCTTGATATGGTAGAAAACCATAAGATGATCGTGGAAGGCTCCGGACTTTTAAGCGTGGCAGCCCTGAAGCATCTGAATATCAAGAATAAGAAGATTGTCTGCATTTTAAGCGGCGGCAACATGGATATTATCACCATGTCCTCTGTGGTACAGCACGGGCTGATTCAGAGAGACCGTATCTTCTCTATCTCCGTACTGCTTCCGGACAAGCCGGGCGAGCTGGTCCGTGTGGCTTCCATCATTGCAAAAGAGCAGGGCAATGTCATCCGTCTGGATCACAACCAGTTCATCAGTATCAACAGAAATGCAGCTGTAGAGCTGAAGATCACACTGGAGGCATTCGGAACCGAGCATAAACAGCGGATTATCAAAGCATTGCAGGACAACGGATATACGCCGAAAAATATCAGTGTAAATATGTAACGGAGCGGAGCATGTATAGGAAGAGAAACCATACATTATCCGAACGTAAAAGAACAGGAGAGAAAACTATGGACAGCAGAATTAAGGATACCATCGTAAGACATGACAAAGGGTTTAACTGTGCGCAGGCAGTAGCCTGCACTTATTGTGACCTTCTTGGTTACAAGGAGGAAGACATTTTCCGTATGATGGAAGGATTCGGTGCTGGAATGGGAGGTATGCAGGCCACCTGCGGCGCTCTGTCCGGTGCAGTGCTGTTGGCAGGACTGAAGAACAGTGACGGAGCCATTGATGCGCCGAAGACGAAGGGAAGAACTTATCAGCTGTCCAAAGCTATGGTAAATCAGTTCCGTGAGAAGTGCGGATCCACCGTCTGTTGCGAGCTGAAAGGAATCACAACCGGAACACCGATTCATTCCTGTGCAGACTGCATTATGGATGCGGCTGCCATCGTGGAAGAGGTACTGTTTGGAGGAGAAGAATGAGCAAATATAAGGAAATCAAGGCGGCACTTCTGGGTGCCGGAACCGTAGGCGGCGGCGTCTACAAGCTGGTGGAGAGAAGATCCGCCGAGATGCAGGACAAAGTGGGTGCGGATCTGAAGATTACCAAAGTAATGGTGAAGAATCTGCAGAAGAAGAGAGAGGGCATTCCGTCCGAAGTGCTGACTGATGACTGGGAAGGTATCATTAACGATCCGGAGATCAGCATCGTCATTGAGCTGATGGGCGGCGTGGAACCGGCGAGAACCTATATTCTGCAGGCACTGCAAGCCGGCAAAAATGTAGTGACTGCCAACAAGGATCTGCTGGCAGAGCACGGACAGGAGCTGATGGAAGCAGCCGAGCGGAGTCACTGCGATATCTGTTTTGAGGCGGCAGTCGGGGGCGGTATTCCGATTATCCGTCCGTTAAAGGAGTGCCTGGCAGGCAATGAAATCACGGAGGTGATGGGAATTGTCAATGGCACCACCAATTATATTCTGACCAAAATGACCCAGGAGGGCTGGGATTTTGATGATGCGCTGAAAGAAGCACAGAGACTCGGCTTTGCAGAGTCGGATCCGACTGCTGACGTGGAAGGTCTGGATGCAGGCCGTAAGATGGCGATTCTTGCTTCTATCGCATTTCATTCCAGAGTTACCTTTGAGGATGTGGATGTGAAGGGTATCACAAAGATTACGGCAAAAGATATCCAGTATGCGAAAGAGTTCGGCTATACGCTGAAGCTCCTCGGTGTGGCAAGAAATGAAGAGGGCAAGATGGAAGTCGGCGTGTCTCCTATGATGATTCCGAGCACCCATCCGCTGGCAAATGTCAACGATTCCTTCAATGCAGTCTTTGTCCATGGCGATGCGGTGGACGACGCTATGTTCCAGGGAAGAGGAGCAGGCGAGTTCCCGACGGCCAGTGCTGTGGTAGGCGATCTCATCAGCGTGGCAAGAAACATGCAGTATGGATGCTGCGGACGGATTGGCTGCAGCTGCTACAAGAATCTTCCGATGAAACCGGCCGGAGAGGCGAAGCATAAATATTTCCTGCGTCTTATCGTGGAGGACCGCACCGGCATTCTTGCAGGTGTGGCAGGAGTTCTCGGCAATAACGGTGTCAGCATCAATCAGGTCATCCAGAAACCGGCTGTTGACGGCGTGGCAGAGCTGGTTGTCGTTACCGATAAAGTAGAGACCAGACATCTCGACGATGCATTGATGATTTTTGGCGAGATGTCCATGATCCGGGAGGTTGCTTCCGTGATCCGCGTTTATACCCAGAAATAGTTTTACTGATTTTGGGGCACACTGCTACTGTGCAGTTCAGAAAGGAGTGTGCCGATTGGAAATCAAAAAGATTGCCGGGGACAATTTTCAGACTGAAGTGACAGAGGCGGGTGTGCCGGTACTGCTGGACTTCTACGCAGACTGGTGCGGCCCCTGTAAAGCACAGCTCCCCGTTCTGGAACAGGCAGCGGAGGAAGCCTGCGATGTGAAATTCTGTAAAGTCAATGTGGACGAAGAACCACAGCTGGCAGAACAGTTTCAGGTCATGCAGGTGCCCACGATGCTGATCATGAACGGCGAGCAGATATTCCGAAGAATCACAGGATTTCATCCGCTGGAAGAGATCCTGGAACTTCTGGAGATGTAAAAGAACGGAAAAAGAGGCTGCGGTATGCCGCGCCTCTTTTTCTGTGGGGTGGGAGTTGGCTGTGGCGTGGTTATTCTGCTGTGGATTTTGGAATTGCTGTGGTGGTTGCGCTGCCGCGGGTATTTTGAACTGTAAATTTGCTTGATACCCGCGGGGCGGCGGAGTGATGAGCTTGCCACGGGTAAAACTGTGGCTTGTCAAAGAAAATACCCGCGTGAAGCTATATCATGACC